>JBBRTW010000234.1:0-10765 GCA_038244055.1 Tepidisphaerales bacterium
AGGGCAGCAGGTCGCTGATCGTCGCCCCCGACTGCCCATGCCGCGCGAATTTGAAGATCGACCCGGCCAAGGGCAGCGTCGCCTGGTTCCCCGACATCCCGGTAAGTCGCTGGCCCTTGCGGACCGACTCCGGGAGGTCCTGCCCGTTCATCTGGTTGAGCAACGGCTTGTGGTCGAAGAGATCGAGCTGCGACGGCCCGCCGGACATGAAGAGGTAGATGATTCGCTTGGCTTTGGGGGCGAAATGGGGTGCGTCGAGGATGCCATCGAAGGGGCTATGCGGCCGGGCGACGAGGTTCGGAGGGACTGCATTGAGGGAGGAGTCAGCAGCGCGGGAGGGGTTGTCGCGATTGAGGAGCGACATCAGCGCCGCCCCGCCGATGCCCAGCGCCGAGCGGCCGAGGAAATCGCGGCGGTTGAGGGAGAAGTTGAGGTTGTTGCAGTTCATGCGGATTGGCGTTGCGAGGTGCGGTTTTCAGTTGCGTGTGGTTAATTGTCAATTGTCAATTGTCAATGGTCCATTGTCCATTGTCCATTGTGCATTGTCAGTTGTCAGTTGTTCGTTGTCAGTTGTCGGTTGTCGGTTGCCAGTTTGCTCTGCTGCAATCATTCATAGCCGCGTCGCCTTCGAAGTCCAGGCGCCTTGCTCCCTCTCCCAGGCGGCGCAAGTGAACATCGTCTGCATCGCCACTCAATCGCCGCGTGGGAGGGGGCGGGGTGAGTGGTTCGCGCGGTCGGTGGAGCGGCATCATTTCTAATGGTTTAGTCCTCGAGCACCCATGTATCCTTCGATCCACCCCCCTGCGAACTATTCACAACCAAAGACCCGCGCCGAAGGGCGACCCGGGTCAGCCCGCCCGGCATCACGATGACCTTCTCGCCATAAAGAATGTAAGGCCGCAGATCGACGCGGCGGCCTTCGAGGTGGGGCATGCCATTGGCCGAAGTCGTGCCGTCCACATCATCCACCAACGTCGGATGCTGCGAGAGCTGCACGATCGGCTGGGCGATGAAATTGCGCGGGTCGGCGAGGATCTTCTCGGCGAATTCAGCGCGCTCTTCCTTGGTGGCCTGGTGGCCCATGAGCATGCCATACCCGCCGGCCTCGTTGGTGCTTTTGACCACCAGTTTGTCGAGGTTCTCCAGCGTAAACTGCCGGTCCTTCTCGCGGTGGCAGATGTAGGTCGGCACGTTATTGAGGATCGGCTCCTGCTTGAGGTAGTAGCGGATCATGTCGGGAACGTAGGGATAAATCGCCTTGTCATCGGCCACGCCCGTCCCCGGCGCGTTGACCAGCGCCACATTGCCCACTCGATACGCGTTCATCAACCCCGGCACGCCCAGAGCGCTATCCGGGCGGAAGCTGAGCGGATCGACAAAATCATCATCGATCCGGCGATAGATCACATCCACCCGCCGCAGGCCGGAGGTGGTGCGCATGTACACGAAATTATTCTCCACCACCAGATCGCGCCCCTCGACCAGTTCCACGCCCATCTGCCTCGCCAGGAAGGAATGCTCGAAATAGGCCGAGTTGAAAATGCCGGGCGTAAGCACCACGCAGTTGGGATCATCCGCGTGTCGCGGGGCGACCCACCTGAGTGTATTGAGGAGGTTGTAAGGATAATCTTCCACACTGCGAACGCGATATTTGGAAAACAGGACGGGGCTGATCCGCTTCATCACCGCCCGGTTTTCGAGCACATAAGACACGCCGCTGGGCGTGCGGCAATTGTCTTCGAGAACCAGATAATTGCCCTGGGCATCGCGAATCAAATCGGTGCCGCAGATATGGGCATAGATCCCGCGCGGCACTTTCAACCCGCGCAACTCGCGGCGGAACATCTTGGCCGAGTAGATCATGTCGGCCGGGATGATCTTGTCGCGGAGGATGTGCTGCTCGCCGTAAATATCGAGGCAAAACAAATTGAGCGTCTGGATGCGCTGGATCAGCCCGGCCTCGATGGTTTCCCACTCATCGGCCGTCAGAATGCGCGGAATCAGATCGAAGGGAAAAATCCGCTCCACACCACTGGACTGGTCGGAATAGACGGTAAACGTGATGCCCAGATTGCGGAAAGACATATCCGCAAGCTGCCGCCGCCGCTGGATTGCGGCCGGGCCTTGCGCGGTGACGCGCTGATGCACCGCCGCATAATGCGGGCGCGTCTGGCCGGGAGATTCGAACATCTCATCGAAAACGCCGTCGATCTGGTAATGGTCTAACATGCCCGGGAGGAACCTCGCGGTGCGGGGGCTGGTTGGGAGGCACTTTAGCGGAACGGCGCGAGGTGTTCAACAGGCCCGTCCCAGGGTGGCATCGGTGGCATGGGGGGCGGCATAGGGGGTTGGCATGGGTAACGGTACTCCGTTACCCGTGTCTTCCTTCGCGCAAGCACCCACGAAACCCCGCAAAGCCAAACCTGGTCATTTCCCCCACGGGTAAGGCCCTAAGGCCTTACCCATGCCACCCACGATGGCTACAACGTTGCGCGTGTAAAACGGTAACATCTGAACAACTTCGATTTCGTCCACCCCTCTCGAAAGGAACCCTCGCATGGCTCTCTCACTGGCCAAAATCCTCGCGCTCCTGCTTCCTCTGATTTCGCCGGCCGCTTCTAAAGATGCGCCGAAGGAACTGATGCTGAAAAAGGGCGACCAGATCGTCGCCATGGGCGATTCGATCACCCAGCAGGGCGGGTATCTGAAGATGATCGACAAAGTCCTCGCCGAGCAATATCCCGACCTCGCCCTGCCGAAAATCATCAATGCCGGGATCAGTGGCCACAAGGCCGAGAACATGGTGGCCCGGTTCGAAAAGGATGTGGTGGCCAAGAAGCCCAACATCGTCACCATCAGCGTCGGCATCAACGATGTCTGGCATCGCGTCGCCAAGCCCCACGATGACCAGGTGCTGGCAACCTACAAAGAGAACGTGACCAAGATGGTCGAGATGGCCCAGGCGGCCGGCGCGAAGGTGATCCTGATCGCCCCGACCGTCATCCAGGAAGACCCCACCACCGAAGGAAACAAGCGACTGCTGTTGTACGTCGCGGCCGAGCGCGATATCGCCAAGGCCAAGAACTGCACGCTGATCGACCTGCACCAGATGTTCCTGGATGCGATGGAAAAGCGGCCCGAGGGGATCGAGAAGGATGCCAAGGGACATGCATACACCAAGGACGGCGTTCACATGAACCCGGCCGGCGATGCGATCATGGCGATCGCGTGTTTGAAGGGCATGGGCGTCCCCGATGAGAAGATCAAGGTGGAAGATAAGCCCGAGCCGGCCAAGCCGGTGAAGCCGGCCGCGAAGTAGCGGGGTGATTCACTCAGTCGTTTGGAATGGTCAATTGTAACTGGGATTCGGCCGTGGGAGTCCGCACACCGGATCGACGCGACGCGCTATTGGCCCAGCACCAGTTTCTCGCCTTCCCAGCGCACGGTTTGCTCTCCCACGGCGATTGCGTCGCCCCGCGCGCGCACGACAGGCGCATCGCCCTTCTTCTGCAGCGTCATCACCATAAACTGGCCTTTCCCGGCCGCGAGGGTCGTGACCTGCGAGGACGCCCCGGACTTGTCCTTTTTCAGGCCGTCGCTCTTTTTCGCGAACGAGGGCGCGGCCATCACGATCATCAGGGGAGCGCCGCTTTTGCCCGAGAAATCCACGGCCGTGCAACAGGTCCCGCCCGCTTCGGGCACGCTGACGAAACCCGAGCCATCAGGACCGGCTTCATACGCCGCCTCCTTCCCCAGCAGGTTCACCGGAAACGTCGTCCGCATGCCCAGACCCCAGACCATGATCGGACCGCCCGCGCACTTGATGAACCCGCCCGGGCCGTGCTTGAGGTACATCGTCACGAGAATGTCATCCGCATCCCTCCATTGATTGCGGAAGGCGTAGTAGCCGTGGATTGAATCGCGGTAGGCGTGGCCGAGCGTTTCGGACGGATTGCGGGCCTCTTCGCCGATGGGCCAATTGATCAACGACAGCACCGCGCGATGCGGGTAGACCATCGCGTCGAATGAGCGCTCCCCGCCCGGCAGCCATTGCTTGTATTCCGCCGCTTCGACCGGCTCGACGAATGTTTTGTAAGTCCAGGAGAGCGCCGGCCGGAGGTTGGGCGGAATGGCCCCAAAACCCTGGCAGAACTCACCGCCATCGCTGGTTCCACTTCGATTAAAATGCTCGATGCCGTAAGAGGATGGATTGCGGCAGGGGTAATTCGATCCTTCCATGATCTCGAAGGCCCAGCGCAGCGTCAGCCATTGCGCGTTGGGCCCAGGCGCGATGAAATCCCTTCCTCCCGCGACCTTCCACGCCTGCAATGCGGGCACCAGCGAGGTGTTGGCGGCCATGTGACTCGGGCCGGGTCCCTCGGCAAAGAAGCCGCCATCGCCGAACCCTTTGGTGAGCACGTTGACGGTGTTCTTCTCAACGTCTTGCCTCAACTTCTCCAGGCGAGGCCCATCGGCCCCCGCATCGCCCTGGATCGCCAGGATTGCGATCCCCGCGCCGCCGATCAGGGCACCGTAATGGTTCGATCCCGGCGGATAATACGGATTGCAGATTTTCTCGAACGTCAGCCCCTCTTTTCCGCCCTCCCATCCGCCGCTGCTGACGCACACATGCTTGTAGTTCTGAATCTCTTCGACAACCTTTTTGCGGAACTCCTCAGGCCACCCATCAAAGGCCAGATCGTAGGCCATCGCGACGCAGGTCAACATCATTCCCGTTCTCAGCCCCGCGCCCGGGCTGGTCCAGGTGTAGCGTTCATCGCGGTCGGGCGTACCGGCGAAGAATTTCTCTAGCGCCCGCCGCGACAGGTCCGCATATTTCTGCTCGCCTGTGAGTTGATACAGCATCGCGTAGCCGGCCGCGTGGCCCATCGTGAACGCGCCCACGGGCAATTCTTTCGAACCCTTGGCACCGGTGTTGACCGGTTTGTTGGTGTTGAACGCGGTTGGAAAAGTATCGCCCGTTTTTCCATCGAGGAGAAAGCGCAAACGGGCGACGATGGCCGCGCCCTCGGGGGCGGCGGCGCGCTCCTTGATCTTCGGCAGGTCGGCCTTTCTAAAAAACAGGCGCGGATGTTCGTTGGCCGCCGGCGCTGCATAACCGGGGACGGGAACAACCCGCGCTGCCTCCTCCGCCTGGGCCGTAGCGCACAGGCATACCGTACAAATAACCCGCGCCGCTGGCCAGAAAAACGACTTCTTCATATTCATTTCCTCATTTCAAGCACCCGTCCCCTCCTGCTACCGCAATTCGGACCCCGCGTTCGCGCCCTATCGCTTCACGGGCTTGTCCACTCCCGCGCCCTTCGCCCGCTCCTTGAACAGCGCCCCGCGCGGCGCGGGGGAATCGTAAAGATTCGTAATCACCTTGGGATACTTTTCCTTCAAAACAGTGATGGCCGACTTCCACGCTTCAGGCTTTTCCTTCGCCAGGCGCTCGGTTTCGCCCAGCACCATCGCGAGATAGGCCGCGCGGGCCTTGATTTGATCGTCGGCCGATTCCAGGTCCTTTTCCACGCCGGCCAGCAGTTCGCTCTTGAGCGATTGCGTCCGATCCACCGGACTCGCCAGCGCTTCGAGATTGCCCGGCTCTTCCGCGCGAATGATGAGCATCTCTTTCCCCTCGCGCATCTCCACCTTGCCCCCCTGCTCGAGAATCACCTTCCGCGCCAGCCGGTAAACCCGCTCGCCGTAACCGATGATCGTTTCATCGTTGGGCAGGTTCTCGCGCGTCGTGTTCGCATAGGCATCCTTCACCTGCCATCCCTGCGCATCCATCCACTTGCGCCCCTTGATCAGCCCGATCATCGTCCCGGCCGTCGCGGCCGTGCAATCGGCATCCCAGCCGAAATTGAAGCAAAGCCGCACGGTCTCCGCGAAATCGCCCTTGCCGTAGAGGATCGCGCCGGTGGCCGCCCCGACATTCAGCAGCACGCCATTTCGATCCGCCGTGTCCCCCTTGAAGCGCGACCACTTATCGCGCAATAATTTTCGCGTCGCCTTCCAATCCGAGGGATCCTCCTTCACCCACTTGCGCACATCCTCGATCACCTGCCGCATCTCGCTCTTCTCATCGGTCGCCTTCAGCCCCGCTTCGATGAGCTTCTCCACATCCGATTCGAAATAGGCCAGCGCGAACATCGTGTCCAGATACTGCGTCGCCTGCACCGGTTCGCCATCCACCGCCACATGCGCGTAGTGCAGGCCGATCTTGCATCCCGTCCGCGGCATTCCCGGGCTCATCACGCCGAAACTCTCCGTGCCGAACTGACCCCAGACATTGAACACCGACCACGGGTTGACAGCGATCCGGCCAGTCAGCGGCGGCTCGATCCCCAGATCCATCAGCCCCCGCGCATACAGATTCCCACACCAGATGCCCCGATTGACGTGCTTCTTCCATATCTCGCTGATCCGCGCCGGGGGCAGGAGCAGCACCCCATCCTTCTCCATGTAAATGTGGTACGTCCACTCGATATCCGTGTCATCATCCGTCCGCGCCCCGCCCGCCAGGTTGGGCACATAGCTCTCCACCTGCCCCGGCTCGGCGATGTATTTCATCTCATGGCGCAGGCCGTTCAGATTGCCGAAAATCTCCCCCAGAATCGCCCCCTGAACCTTATCCCGCAAAACCCCGGCCGGTATCTCCCGCACCGCCGGCCCATCGCCCGCGCGCGCAGAATCCACACCCAGCAACACCGCAATCGCCACACAAAACGTTCGATATCGCATCATCTCATCCTTCTTTATTCATCATTCATCATTCAGCATTCATCCTTCTGCCTCCTGCCTTCTGCCTCCTGCCTTCTGCCTTCTGCCTCCTGCCTCCTGCCTACTGCCTCCTGCCTACTGCCTTCTGCCTTCTGCCTTCCGCCTTCCGCCTTCCACTGTAGGGGTTTCCCCGTCACCCAAGCGTGTAACACAATACAATACCCCTTAGCGCGTATGATGTGTGAACAAACGCGGGAAACGTAATGCCCGCCAGACTACATTGGAACCAAAGTTCCCATTTCCCGCCACAGGCGGTCAGGAGTCAGTTATGAAGCGTATCCTCAGCATCGTCGCTCTCGCGCTGGTCATCGGTCTTCTCGCCGGCAACGCCGAAGCCGCCAAGGGCAACAAGGCCGCCAAGGGCGATAAGGCCGCCAAGAAGGCCGCCGTCGCCGGCTCGGTCATCAAGGTCGCCCCCGACGCAGCCAACAAAGACCTAACCAACATCACCGTCCAGACCAAGGGCAAGAACGCGGCCGAAGTCACCATCGCCGCCGACGCCAACACCGATATCCAGGTCAACGGCGCCAAGGGCACCCTGGCCGATATCAAGGTCGGCTCGAAGATCACCGTCACCCCGAACACCGGCACCGCCACCAAGATTGTCGTCGCCGGCGCTGATGGCAAAGCCAAGAAGGGCAAGAAAGCCGCCAAGTAATTTTCGACTGTTCCACGCCGCCGCCGGGAGAGAGGGCGGCCGGAACATTGAAAATGCGAACCGTCCTGGATCGAATCCGGGACGGTTTTTTTATTTGATGCGGAATCAGTCGCGCGGGTGATGCAAGCGAGTGGGAAACGGTTTGCGCCTCATTCCAGAAGTTCGACACCCGATCCTGTTGCAGCGAAATCAAACGCACGCCGGGCACCCGCGCCAGGGGCGCGAACTCGGCCAGCGGGATCGAGCGCCAGGCATCGGCGACATATTTCGGATTGCCCTGCCAGGCGATGCCGATCTTGAACCCCGCCAGCGCCGCCAGCCGATCGCGCCAGAGGGCACTGCGGCCCGGATCGGGCTCGATGTATGGCGCGGATTCCTCCACCGTCTGATATCGCTCCAGAATCCCCGGCAGGGTCATCAGCCGCGCCTGCAGGTCGAAGGGAGGCAGCGCCCGACCGCGCTCGATGGCGCGATCCACGCCCGCCGCCCGCGCCAGGAGCGCAGCCAGCGGCGGCTGGCACTCGACGATGATCTCGGCCGCGCCCCGAGCCTTCAAATCGCGCGCATAGCGGATGAATTGAAGCGTATCCCCCAGCCCCTGTTCGGCCCGCAATAGCACGCGCAAACCGCGCGCGTCTCGCCCATCCCACTCCGGATGCGGCGGCCGGGTCTTCTCCAGTTTGTCGGTGGGCAGACGTCTGCGCCACTCGAACTCAAGCCAGCCGCGGCGGAGATCATCGGCCTGCGCCTTGGCCGGTGTGTGCCCGCGCAGGAGCAGAGCCAGGGCGAGGTTCCAGCGCCCCTCGGCGTAGTCGTGCTTGATCCGCAGAACTTCCTCCAACTGGCTGATCGCCCCATCGATATCCCCCGATTCCTGCAATGCCACGGCCAAATTGCTCCGCGCCCCCACCGCCCCCGGACGCTTCTCGACGATCTTGCGGTAGACGCCGACCGCCGCGCTGAATTGCTGGTTCAGCCGCAGGGCGCAACCGAGTTTGTCGGCCACATCCACATCCTCGAGCGCAAGTCGATGGGCTTCCGAAAGCAGCCGCAAAGCCTCGGCGCGCGGCTCCTGGCCGTAGGGGGGGCGTACTCGCCCACTGTCCGCGCCGGCGGCCAAGCGCGGCTCGGGATTTTCCACTAACGCGCCATCCTGTTTCTCCCTCGCAGCGCTAGCCTCCCACCGCTTCCCGCCCCGATCCAGGAGCAGCGCGCCCAGCCCCGCCAGCGCGGGCGCCAACCCCGCATCCAGCGCGATCGCCGCCCGATACGCGGCCTGCGCCTCGCCGCGCCGGCCGAGCTTCTCCAGCGCCACCGCGCGCGTGTGATGGCCCGGCGCGTACTTGGGGTCCGCCGCCACTGCCCGCTCGGCCTGCGTCAGGGCTTTGGCGTGTTTACCGGCATTGCCCAGCATGGCCGCATAATTGGCCAGCACTTCGGCGCTAGGCGGACCGGGAACGGTGGACGCGGCCGCGCGGGCCAGGTAGCGCAGGGCGCGGAGCGCATCGCCGCGGGCGCGGGCGATCAGCCCCAGCCCATGCAGCGCCGGGCCGTGGCCGGGGGTGTGTTTGAGGAGACGTTTGAACAGCTTGGCGGCGCGGTCGAGGTTACCACGCTGATGGGCGGCGATGGCGCGGGCGAGGAGTGAATCGGTGGAATCGCGGCCGGCGCCGTCGGCTGGTAGACCCATGTTATTCATGGCCCTCTCCGGGTGAAGCTTTGGTATGAGATTGAGAGGCATGGGCGGTCGATCCGCATTCGGGGCATTTGTCGGGGCTGGCGCGGAGGTCGTAGCCGCAACGAGTGCATCGTCCAGTCTTCGTTCGTTGATCGAATAAAGTCTGGAAATAGCGCCGCTTGAGGCGTAGCCCACGCCAAGTCGCCAGAAAAAATAGGGGCACGACGACCACCCATTGCGGCATCCAGAGAACGTTAATTCCTGGTTTGGGCTGAATAAACTTGAATCCCCATCCTCGTGGAGGTTCATAGGCCTCCCAAATAAACTTTCGCACGTCCCGCCAGTACATTTCGAATCCGTGGGCAAAGGGGTGCGAAGGACTAGGATCCCCGGAGACCCAATTGTCCCACCCCAACAGAAGATGGCCACGAATGAACCACAGGTCAACTCCCCATGTGTTCTTCTCGTAGGCCACGACATGCGGGTATTGATAACTCAAAACCCAACTCACCGTGAGGAGAATAAATGATCCCATCGCCAACAGGAACGCCAACAGCGAAATTGCCAAACGAAATGTGGGACGAGTTTTGTTCAATGGCCGCCCTCGGGTGCAGTAACAGCTAAACCTTGTACGGCTCATCCGCCGGGCCGGCCAAATCATCATCATCGACAATGCCTCCATCAGCAAACGGCCATGAAGGCCTGGACATGATCCACCAGCTTTCCCGATTCGATCAGAAGTGAAACATCCCGTTCCAAGCGCCGCCTCCCAAGGCGACGCCCCACAACTTTGACGGCCGATCACGCTAACGCGCGTGCAATATGAATTGCAATAATAAATTTCAATCGAGCATCGGACGGGTGGGTTGGGCGCTGTCGGCGCACGGGCAATGGCATCGCATGCGGTTTTCGTGACCCGGCCATGCTTACACCGTCCGCACATCGGCCGCGATCTTGTTTGAATTCTCCTTTCTCGGCACGGGCGTACCGCATTCGGGGCATTTGTCGGGGCTGGCGCGGAGATCGTAGCCGCAGGAGAGACAACGATTCTCTCTCACTCTCCGCGCAAGGCGTCGGCACCGTACAAGCCGGCCAATGGTGGATGGGTACCCCAATCCGACCATCGCCGCGGATCCTGCCAGCCAGGCCCAGGGCGGCAGGATGACATCGTGAATCGATTGCGAGTAACTAAATGAATAGCCTGCCTGCCAGGAGACCCCCGCCCATGAGCCGCCTGGCAGCGGCGGCATCGTCAGCAGGTCCTTCATGTATGGAAGTATTCGTGACGCGGATATCGTCAGTGTCGGTTTATTGTAATGCCTTGACCCGGGGATCAGGCCGGTGCTGCCCGGCGCAGCGGGGCCGCAATACCCGAGCGCAAGCTGTCCATTGGTGGCTGTCACTCCAATGATCGATTGGTCCTCCCCGACCCGGCGGAAATTTAGAATAAACCACCATGAGAACCCCATGATCACAGGAAGACCGATCCCGAGGAGCGTAGACAACGTGCCTAGCATGGCGGTTGGATATTTCCAGATTATCGATCGTATCTTCATAAGACCGTGGTTCCCGGTGTACCGCTTTATTTCACGGTAACCTTGATATCGATGGTACAGGTGGGATCATCGCTTTTCGCGATC
>JBBRTW010000235.1:0-10748 GCA_038244055.1 Tepidisphaerales bacterium
CGAAGCTGTTCAACTTCGACGACCGGCTGCGGCAGTCGATGATGAAAGAGACGGCGATGTTCTTCGAGGCGATCATGCGCGAGGACCGGCCGATCCTTGAACTGATCGATTCGGATTTCACGTTCATGGATCGGACGCTGGCGCAGCATTATGGGATCGCGGATACGGCGGGGAACCGGGTGGGGCAGAAGGCGACGAGGCCGGGGGGGAGGCAGTTCGGGAGGGGCGAATTCGTGCGGGTGAGTCTGCCGGATAAACAGCGCGGGGGAGTCCTGACGCAGGCGAGCGTGCTGACGGTGACATCGAACCCGACGCGGACCTCGCCGGTGAAGCGCGGGAAATGGGTGCTGGAGCAGATACTGGGGACGCCGCCGCCGCCCCCGCCGCCGGATGTGCCGGAATTGAAGGATGACAAGCAGGCCGCGCTTTCGGGCACGCTGCGGCAGCGGATGGAGCAGCATCGGGCCAACCCGGCCTGCGCGAGCTGCCATGCACGGATGGACCCGCTGGGGTTTGCCTTTGAGAACTTTGACGCGGTTGGAGCGTATCGCGAGAAGGATGGCGGGTTTACGATCGATCCATCGGGCGTCTTGCCGGATGGGAAGACCTTTCAAGGCGCGGCCGAGCTCAAGTCGATCCTGAAGGAGAAAAAGACGCTGTTCGCGCGGTGTCTGGCGGAAAAAATGTTAACTTATGCGGTCGGCCGCGGTACGGAATATTACGACAAGCGCGCCATCGATCAGATCATCGCGAGTCTGGCGAAGAATGATTACAGGTTTTCGGCGCTGGTGGTGGAGATCGTCAAGAGCGATCCCTTCACGAAGCGCCGCGGCAAGGAGCAAGGTCAATGATCGCACGAAAGGCAATTTCACGAAGGACGCTGCTGCGAGGGATCGGCTGCGCGGTGGCCCTGCCGTGGCTGGAATCGATGGGGAATCTGACGAGCTGGGCAAAGGCGGGGACGACCGACCCGACCAGGGCAGCGCCCAACCGCATGGCGTTTTTGTACGTGCCCAATGGGAAGAACATGGTCGATTGGACGCCCAAGGCGGAAGGGGCGTTTGGGGCGGAGTTGCCGGCGATCCTGGAGCCGCTGAAGGCGGTGAAAAATGAGTTCATGATTTTGACGGGGCTGACGGCCGACAAGGCGCGGGCGCATGGCGATGGCGGGGGCGATCATGCGCGGGCGCTGTCGGCGTTTTTGACGGGTTGCCAGCCGCGGAAGACCGATGGGTCGGATATTCGCTCGGGCGTGTCGGTGGATCAGGTGGCGGCGGCGCGGATCGGGGATAAGACGCGGCTATCGTCTCTTGAGATCGGCTGTGAATCGGGGGCGATGGCCGGGAACTGCGACTCGGGTTATTCGTGCGTTTATTCATCGACGATGTCGTGGCGGTCGGCCACGTCCCCGCTGCCCAAGGAGGTCGATCCGCGCCTGGCGTTCGAGCGGCTGTTCGGATCGGGGCCGAATGCGGACCGGCTCAAGCGCAATCAGAATCGCAAGAGCGTGCTCGATTTCGTGCGCGCCGATGTGGGGGATTTGCAGCACAAGCTCGGGGCAACCGATCAGCGGAAGCTGGATGAGTATTTCTCATCGATCCGCGATATTGAACTGCGCATTCAGCGGGCCGAGAAGTTGCCGGAGCCCAAGCGCCCGGATTACAAGCTGCCTTCGCAGGTGCCTGCGGAGTATCAGGAGCATGTGAAGATCATGTGCGATCTGATGGTGCTGGCATTTCAGGCGGATGTGACGCGGGTCTGCACGTTCGTGCTGGCCAATGAGGGGTCGAACCGGCCGTACCCGTTCATCGGCGTGCGCGATGGGCACCACGATCTATCGCATCATGGAAACGACGCGAAGAAGAAAGAGCGCATCCGCGAGATCAACAAGTTCCATACGACGCAGCTCGCGTATCTACTGACGAAGCTGAAGTCGATCCCCGAAGGCGATGGCACGCTGCTCGATCACAGCATGATCGCGTATGGCAGCGGCAATTCGGATGGCAATGCGCATAACCACGATGACCTGCCGATCCTGCTGGCGGGGCGCGGTTGCGGGACCTTGAATCCGGGGCGGCACCTGCGATTCGGCAAAGAGACGCCGCTCAACAATTTGTGGATGAGCATGCTGGACCGGATGCAGGTGAATGTGGATACGCTGGGGGATGCGACGGGGAAATTGGCGGGGTTGGCGTAGGGGCCGTTTGGTGGTGATCGCGTGGCGTGGCGGTGGCTTTCGAGAGGGAGGCCGGATCAGCATTCGGCACGGCTAAGCGATTGCCCTATTCGCTTTCGAAGGCCGTGGGGCGCTTGGCCGTGGCACCCCATATTGACCCACGAATAAATCCATTCATGCGCGGCGACGGCGCTTGGCGAGAAGGCCAATCCCTGCCAATGCGATGATCCCCAGGCCGACGGGCTCAGGGACGGGGGTGATGAGTGTCACGGGAGATTGGGGGCCATCGACGCCGAAGGTCACATCGGCGGCGGGCACGGGGGCAGCGCCGGCGGCGGTTTGGCCAGCCAGATGCTGGGAAAAGAGCCAAGGGTAGAGTTCGTTGTTGGGGTCATCGTAGATCGGGCCCCAGATGGCGTGGCCGCCGCCGGCGATTTCGGTGTATTTGGGGTCGCCGCCGGCATCGCGGAGGGCCTGGATCATGTCGCGGGTGGACTGGACGGTGACGAGCGTGTCGGCATCACCGTGAAAGGCCCAGACGGGAATATCTTTGATTTGCGGGGCGGCGGCGGTCTCGTAGCCGCCGGACATGGGGACGGCGGCCGCGAATGTGCCGGGCTCGCGGCGGAGGGCATCCCAGGTGCCCATGCCGCCCATGGAGAGGCCGGTGACGTAGATGCGGCTGGTGTCGACGTTGGGATTGCCAATCACATCATGCAGGGCCTTGAGGGTCAGCTTCATCGCCTCGGTCATCTGCGATGAATTGCTGGGGAACCATTGGGCGGTGGTGATCTGTGGGGCGAGGATGTAGCTGGCGAACTGGCCGGAGCGGGTGTGATCGAGCAGGCCGCCCAGGTTGTAGGTCTGGAGGGCGTTGTCGGTGCCGCGCTCGCCCATGCCGTGGAGGAAGAGGATGAGCGGAACTTTCTGGCCGGTGGGAACGCCGGTGGGCTGGAAGAGGCGATAGGGGAGCGAGGCGCTGCCATCGCTGACGCTTCCGGTGATGGAGCTGCTGAGATCGGTTCCGGAGATCAGGACCTGCGCGCCGGCTGACGGCGCGAACCCTGAGATAATGGCGACGATGAGAAAAAGAGCGATGGCCGCAACGCGGCGACGCGCCAACATCGGCTGAACTACCATTGGATTTGCCCTCGAACCTCGAATGCCCTCGAACAGACGGGGGACGCCGAACGACCGCGTCCAATAATGAGGATGAACCTAACGACGCTCGCGATGGCGTTCAAGGGAAACTTTGGGATTTGGTTAAAATAGATTGAAAGTTGATAGAAAGCGGATGTGGTTTGTGGTTTCCACTTCACTGTCGGCGGGCTACGATGTGGAAGATCGATTCGCGAGTGCGGGCGGTCGGAGATTGAATTATGAGGAGTACCCCCACGTGAGCGACTTTGGCACGCCGCCGTTTTCGGGAGCTTTCGGGAGAATGCCGACGCCGCAGCTTAAACCGCCGGCCGGGGGAGCGGGAGGGCCGGGCGAAGGCGGGCGGCGCGGGGGTTCATCTTTCATGATGGGGTTTTTTCTGATGCTGGCATGCCTTGGGCTGGGCGCGGCGCTGGCGTGGGGATTATCACTGAATCGCGAACGGGCGCGGCTCAGCGAGCGCACCCGCGGATTGGAGGAGGCATATACAGTTGTGATCGCTCAGCGCGATGATGTGGCCGCTTTTTTGACGGATCCGCAGACGCAATTATTTACGCTCAGCGGGCGCGGGGCGGCTTCGGGGCGATCGATCACGCTGGCGTGGAGTTCAGCGCGGCAGACGGGGTTTGTGATCGGGGACCGGATGCCGCTGCCGGGGGATGCGCAGGTGTATCGAATCTGGATGGGGATGCGCTCGGAAGGGGCGACGCGGTTCGTGGCGGCGGATCGGGCGTTTCGGCCGGAGGCGGGGTTGACGTGTTTCGAGTTTCATGCGATTGGCCGGCCGGGCGGCGCGGGACTGGAAGAACGGTTCATGATCACGGCGGAGACGGATCGCCGATCGGGCGTGCCGGCGGGAGCGATCGCGTACGAGGATCGGGGCGCGGAGAAGGCGGCTTCGCGGCCTGCGGTGCATTGATCTCTCGCGCGGTGAGCGGGCGCGGCGAGCGGGCGAGGCTTGGCGCGGAGCGGAAAGAGAATTGGTTTTCAGTTCGATCAGGAGAAACCCATGCCGATTGATACCGCAGCGGAATCCACCTTCGGAAACATCCAGCAGCAGATGCGGGCGCTGATCGATCAGATGCAGAAGAACTTTTTCAACTTCTGCCCAAGCGAGACCTGGACGCCGAACGTGAATCTATACGAGAACGAGACGTACTACATCGTCTGCGTCGATCTGGCGGGGGTGGATAAGGAGAAGATCGAAGTCACGGTGAGCCATCAGCGCCTGATGCTGAGGGGATCGCGCATCGTGCCGACGCCGGCTCATTGGGAACAGCCACAGCAGGCGGCAGGCGGCGGCGGTAGCGATCGCGGGGGCAACGACGGCGGTGACAGCGATGGCGGAGGCGGCGATGGGGCGGCGGCCATCAATGTGGCCGCGCCCCAGGCCAAGCTGCGGGTTCATGTCATGGAGATCGATCACGGGCCCTTCTGCCGCGAGGTGGAGCTGCCGGATAACGTCGATCATCTCCGCATTCAGGCGACCCATCGCAACGGGCTGTTGTGGATCGAATTGCCCAAGAGCGGGCCGCCAGGAGATTGAGGCGACACAACGCTCCGATCCGCGTGCTCCGCAGTCTCCGCCCCGACCGAATTGCCGCCGACACCCTTCCAGGCGGGCTATCATCAGACGGATTAACATCATGGCAGAATCTCAAGTCGTTGAAAGAACTCCAGACGCAACAGTGGTGCGCATCGGCGGCAATGGCCAGCACGTCACGATCCCCAACACGCTGCCGATCCTCCCGATCCGCAACATGGTGGTATTCCCGGGAACGGTGATGCCTCTGAACGTCGGGCGGCCCAAGAGCAAGAGCCTGCTCGATGAGGTGATGCCCGGGGATAAAACGATCGGCGTGGTGACGCAGAAGAATGCGGACTCGGAGGATCCGGAGTATCCGGATTTGAACACGGTGGGCGTGGCGGCGTCGGTATTGAAACTGTTCAAGCTGCCCGATGGGAATCAATCGATCATCGTCCATGGCCTGACGCGCTTTCGGCTGATGGAGTTGGTGCAGACCAACCCGTTTCTGATCGGCCGGGTGGAGGTGCTGGAGGATGTGAACGATTCGGGAGCGGAGGTCGATGCCCTGGTGGGCTCGGTTCGGCAGCAGGCCAACCGCGTGATCGAGCTTTCGCCGAACACGCCGGATGAGGCGGCGCAAGTGCTCAACAGCATCACGCAGTCTTCCGCGCTGGCGGATTTCCTGGCGGCCAATATCCAGGCCGATGCGCCGGAAAAGCAGCGCGTGCTGGAAGAGGTGGATGTGGAAAAGCGACTGCGCATGGTGGCAGCGCACCTGGCGAATCAGCTCGACAAGCTGGAATTGCAGAACCGCATCCAGACGCAGGTCCGCGAGAACATCGACAAATCGCAGCGGCGCTACTATCTGCAGGAGCAGATGAAGGCGATCCGCAAGGAACTGGGCGAAGGCGATGCGGGCGCTGGATCGGAAGTGGAGAATCTGCGGCAGAAACTGGATGCGGCGAAACTGCCGGAACCGGTGCGAAAGGAGGCCGACCGCGAATTGGCGCGCCTGGAGGCAATTCCCAGCGCCTCGCCGGAGTATGGGGTCATCCGCACCTGGCTGCAGATCATCAGCGAATTGCCCTGGTCGATCACCACTGAAGACAAGCTCGATCTCAAGGTGGCCCGCGAAATTCTCGATCGCGATCACCACGATCTCGACAAGGTCAAGCGGCGGATCATCGAATACCTGGCCGTGCGCAAGCTCAAGCCCGATGGACAGGGGGCGATTCTGTGCTTCGTCGGCCCGCCGGGCGTGGGCAAGACCTCGCTGGGCAAGTCGATCGCCGAGGCAATGGGCCGGAAATTCATCCGCGTGGCCCTGGGCGGCGTGCGCGATGAGGCGGATATTCGCGGGCACCGCCGGACTTACATCGGCTCGATGCCCGGGCGGATGATCGCGGAGCTGCGCAAATCGGGCACGAAAAACCCGGTGATGATGCTCGATGAAATCGACAAGATGAGCTCGGATTTTCGCGGCGACCCGGCGTCGGCGATGCTGGAGGTGCTGGACCCCGCCCAGAACCACACGTTCACCGATCACTACCTCGATGTGCCGTTCGATCTGTCGAAGGTGCTCTTTATCGCCACCGCCAACACGATGGACTCAGTACCCGGCCCGCTGCGGGACCGCATGGAGGTCATCGATATCCCCGGCTACACGCTCACCGACAAGCTCCACATCGCCAAGGAATATTTGGTGCCGCGCCAGCTTGAAGCCAATGGACTGACGCTCAAGCATGCGAAGTTCAAGGATGATGCCCTGCGCTCGATCATCGAAGGATACACGCGCGAGGCCGGCGTGCGCAGCCTGGAGCGGAGCATCGGATCGGTTGCCCGCGGGATCGCGGCGGAGGTCGTCGGCGGCAATACCGAATTCAAGCTGGTCGCCAGGGGCGATATCAACAAGTATCTCGGCCCGCGGCGATTCGAACCGGAGCTGGCCCAGCGGACGAGCGTGCCGGGCGTGGCCACGGGCATGGCCTACACGCCCTTCGGCGGGGAGATTCTCTTCATCGAAGCCACGCGATTTCCCGGGCGCGGGGCGATCACGCTGACCGGCCAGATCGGCGATGTGATGAAGGAATCGGCCACGGCGGCGTTCAGTTTGATCCGCTCGCGCACGCAGCGCCTGGGGATCGACCCCAAGCTATTGGCCGACAGCGACATTCACATTCACGTCCCGGCCGGGGCGATCCCCAAGGACGGCCCCAGCGCCGGCACGGCGATGTTCACGGCGCTGGCGAGCCTGATGTTGAACAAGCCGGTGCGATTCGACGTGGCGATGACGGGCGAGATCACCCTGCGCGGGCTGGTGCTGCCGATCGGCGGCTTGAAGGAAAAGACGCTGGCGGCGATGCGGGCGGGGATCAAGGAAGTGATCGTGCCCCGGCGAAACGAGAAGGATATGCCCGAGATTCCCCAGGAAGTGCGGGATCATCTCAAGTTCCATTTCGTGGACAATATCGATCAGGTTCTGGAGATCGCGCTGGGTCCGGTGGAGAAGTTGCGGAAGCGCAAGGGCGGCAAGGCCCGTGTGAAAGCGGCCGCCAAACCACGGACGAAAGCTGCCGCCACGCCCAGGAAACCGGTCAAATCCAGGGCAAAACCTTTGCGAAAGTCGCGCAACCGCGCCTGACCGCCGCTTTTGGCCTTAACATTTTACTTTCGACATGGCCGGGGCGATTGGCACTTTGGGTCATCATGCGGTTATGATTATCGGCCGATTCAACCCTTGGCGGGCGACGGCGCCCACAGTTCCAAGGCGCGCACGCGGGTACGTCAGCGACACGAGGCAGGCTTCATGAGCGATATCTTCCACCGTCAGCAGATCGGCGACTACGCGGTCATCGAATTCATCACCTCTTCCCTGATGGACCCGATCGTCCTGGAGAACACCGCGCAGGCGCTCTACAAGATTATCGACGAGGAGGACAAGCGCAAGATCGTCATGGATTTCGAGCGGGTGCAGTACCTGTCGAGCCAGGCGATCGGCATCGTCCTGGCGATGCACAAAAAGCTTTCATCCCTGAAAAACTCGCGGCTGATCCTGTGCTCGGTCGGGCCTAAGCTGATGGAACTGATCAAGCTCACAAGGCTGGATCGGCTCCTTACGATCAAAGCGTCGCAGAAGGAAGCGGTCAACGTGGCTTAACGCGGAGATTGAACCACGAAGGACACGAAAGGCACGAAGGAAGAGAAGAAGAGAAAGAGGCTCTGATGGTAGCCAAATCCACCGCATGAATCTCAAATTAACTCACTTAAATTCATCTTATTCTTCCTTCGTGCCTTTCGTGTTTTTCGTGGTTCAGTATTCTTATGGAAGTACACATCCAGACGCAGTTCAGTGTGTTTCTCGTCAATAAGCCGGGGGTGTTGGCGCAGGTGACGCTGGCGCTGGGGCAGGAGAAGGTCAACATCGTGGCGATGACGCTGGTCGATTCGCAGGAGCATGGGGTGCTGCGCCTGGTGGCCGATGAAGCCGGCCATGCGCGGCAGGTCCTGGCCAAGCTGAATCTGCCGATGACCGAGACGGAGGTGGCGGTCCTGGAGCTTTCCAACCGGCCGGGGGCGCTGGGGGATATCGCGACCAAGCTCGGCGAGCATCATGTGAACATCAACTACGCCTACTGCACCAGCGGCGCGGCCGGCGGGCGGACGACCGGTATCTTCAAGGTGGCGGATGTGAAGAAAGCCCAGCAGGTGCTCAAAAGCGTGGGGGAGAAGCAGAGCAACCGGGATTCGGGCGTCCGCAAGTCGCCGGGGCGGCGGTAGAGGCGGGGATTTCAGATTTCAGATTGGGGATTGAAATCTCGCGATTGAACTTCTTCCACAAATCGCACTCGCCCTGGGTATGATGGATGCGTCCGCCGTCCGGACGATGCAACATCCATGGAGTTCCCGCGCATGACACGATCCCCAGTCAGTCACAAGATATTTCCTTTTGCGATCTTCCTCTGCGCCGTCTGCGTCACCGCGGTGAATTCGTCTTCCGCAGCGGCTCCGGATTTCAACAAGGACATCCGCCCGATCCTGGCCGAGAACTGCTTCGCCTGTCATGGCTTCGATGAAAAGGCCCGCAAGGCCAAACTGCGCTTGGACCTCCGCGACTCGGCCATCTCCAAGAAGGCGATCGTCCCGGACCATCCCGAGCAATCCGAGCTCGTCAAACGCATCCTCACCGCCGACCCCGATGACCACATGCCGCCGCCCGACAGCGGCAAAAAGCTCTCGCCCAAACAGATCGACACGCTCAAATCATGGATCGCCGCCGGCGCGCCTTACGCCGGGCACTGGGCCTTCCAGCCGATTCTCAAACCGGCCATCCCCGCGATTCGCAACGGCAAATTCGAGATTCGCAATCCGATCGACAATTTCATCCTTGCCCGTCTCGAAAATGACAATCTGCATCCCAGCCCCCCTGCTTCGAAAGAGATGCTGATTCGCCGGGTCACCTTTGACCTGACCGGACTGCCCCCCACGCCGGCGGAGATCGATGCGTTTCTGGCCGACAACTCGCCCGAGGCTTACGACAAAGTCGTCGATCGCCTCCTGGCCAATCCGCATTTCGGCGAGCGCATGGCCATGGACTGGCTCGATGCGGCGCGCTACGCGGATACGCACGGCTACCACATCGATTCCGGCCGGGACATGACCGCCTGGCGCGAATGGGTCATCGATGCGTTCAACAAGAACCTGCCCTTCGATCAGTTCACCATCCAGCAACTGGCGGGCGACCTGCTTCCGAATGCCACCACCGACACGCGGATCGCCTCGGGCTTCCATCGCAATCACATGATCAACTTCGAAGGGGGCGCAATTCCCGAGGAATACCGCACCGCCTATCTCATCGACCGGGTCAACACGACTTCGATGGTCTGGCTGGGCCTGACGCTCAATTGTTGCCAGTGCCACGATCACAAATATGACCCCTTCACGCAGAAGGAGTATTACCAGCTCTACGCGTTCTTCAATAATGTGCCGGAAAATGGGCTGGACGGGGCCAAGGGGAATGCCAAACCGTTCATCAAGACGCCGTCACATGACCAGCTCCAGAAGATTCAGACCATCGCGGCGCGGGTCGCGGAATTGGAGAAATCCCTCGATGGCCCCCTGCCCGCATCCGATGCGGCGCAGGCGAAATGGGAAGAGACCGCGCTCAGGACCAGCAGGACGGTTTGGACCCTCATCGACCCGGCCGAGGTTAAATCCAAGGCGGGGGCGACGTTCGCGCCGCTGGAGGATCACTCGCTGCGCGTCGGCGGCGTGAATGCTCCAGTGGACAGCTATACGCTTATGCTCCCGCCCGCGCCGGCTTCGGGCACCACGGCGATTCGCTTCGAGGCGCTGACGGATGACGGCCTGAAGGCGAAGGGGCCCGGCCGGTCGGTCAATGGCAATTTCGTCATGACCGAGGTCAAGCTCTTCGCCGCCGACCAGGTCAAGCCCCTGAAACTCAAGGCCGCGTCGGCCGATTTCGCGCAGAAGGATTTCCCCGCTTCCAACGCCATCGACATCAATAACACCACCGGCTGGGCGATCGATCCGGCCGAGGGCAAGGCCCATCATCTCATCGTCGAACTCGAGCAGCCGCTGCCGGCCGGCACGCAGGTTCGCGCGGTTTTCGAGTTCAATTCGACTTTCGCGAGCCACCAGCCCGGGCGGATTCGACTGGCGATTACCAATTCCCCCAATCCGCACGGCGCGGCGACATTGCCGGATGTGGTGGTGAGCGCGCTCAATGCGCCGGCCGAAAAACGCAGCGCCGCGCAGAGGGCGGAGCTCGCGCGATATTACCGCTCGCATTTCGTCGCGGCGTTCAAAGACACGCGCGACCAGATCGCGGCCTTGCAGAAGGAACGCTCGGCCATTGAATCTTCAGAG
>JBBRTW010000236.1:0-10745 GCA_038244055.1 Tepidisphaerales bacterium
CGGCCAGGTCCTGCGGGCGCCGCCGCAACAGCGACCCCTGCTGATCGGCGGCGGATAGCCGGTCAACTCCCAGTCATAAGAATTCTCACCACCACGGGGCCAGGCTTGATCTGCGCGTGGAGGCGGTAAACAATTACCTGACAACTAACAACTAACAATGGACAATGGACAATGGAGAATGGACAACCCAACCTCACTTCTCATTCCAGTAAATCCGAACATTCTTCGTCGCCCGCCCCACCGCGACGATATCCGGCCGGCCATCGCCATTGAGATCGCCGATGACCAGATCCTCCGTCGCCATGCCGCCATCATCCAGAACCGTCTTCTCCCATTTTGGCTTGGTCGGATCCTTCGCATCCGCCATCGAGTAGATATTGACCCCCACTTTCTTGACCATCTTCCCCGCCACATCGCTGAAAGGATCGCGGAAACCCACGACGATCTCATCCACGCCATCGCCATCGAGGTCCGCCACGCCCAGCGCGTGCCCCGATTTGATCTGGTCATCGATCACCGTTCGCATCATCAGCCCGCCCCTGGGATCGGCGCTGGGCGTGTAGGCCACCACCTGGTTGCCGTGGAACGGCTCGATCGTCGCGATGTATTTCCACGCCACATTCCCCGTGACCCGGCCCACCTTCACTTCGCTGGACCCCCGCGATTTGTTGGGGTCGGATTGATTCCCCTCGCCGAGCTGCGCCGCCATCCACTTCCCATCGGTCATCGGCGTGTAATAAAAAACGCCTTCATAACTGGCCGTCAGCAGCCCGCGCGTCTTCTTGTCGAACAGATCCACCGGCAGGAAATTGTGCATCACATGCTTCGAATCATCGATCAGCTTGAATTCCCATTTCTGGGTCGGGTCCTTCGGAATCGTGAAATACCCGAAGCGCGGCGCGGCCTCGCTGAAATTCTTCGCGGCCGTCGCGCCGATTCCGTGCAGCGGCGCTACCAGCAATTCCGGCCGGCCATCTCCATCCACATCGGAAAACTTGATCCGGTGCAAAGTCGGATGATCGTAGGGCACCTCATGCAGCGTCCACTCCTCATCCAGGGTCTTGCCGCGCTTGAGCCAGACGATCGATGAAGCCTCGGTCATCTTCATCCAGTTCCCGCCCACCACCAGTTCGACCTGGCCATCTCCGTCCAAGTCGGCCGCCGCGATGGAAACATTATCGAGCCTGGTCTTGGCCCCGATCACCGTATGCAGCTTCCAGGTCGGGTTCTCGAACCAGATCACGCGGTCTTTATCGACAACGACGATGTCCGGCTTGCCATCCCCATTGATGTCCGCAAGGATCACGCCGTACCCAATCTTGAGCGTGCGATCGATCTCCTCCATCCTGAACTTAGGCACGCCCGCCCCCGAGGCATTTGCCAATCCCGCCACCACCAGAACCGCCGCAATCAAAGCAAATCCGTTCCGCATCCGCCATCTCCTTCAATGAGTTGACGCATCATAACCTCGGCCGCCCCAATGTCCCGCCCCACGCGCTTCCGTCTCATTGTCTGATTGTCTGATTGTCTGATTGTCCGTCCCGGCCCATTCACTTCCCGCTCCCCAGCCACAGTGCCGCGTTCTCCACCACCTTCAGCGGAAACTCTTCCTTGTACACGCCATAGGTTTCGTGCCCCGGCTGGAAGTAGAACACCTTGCCCTTGCCCACCGACCAGACCATCCCCCCGCGGTGATGCTCGCCCTTGTCCCACTTCTCCTCGAAGATCACCTCATCGGGCGCGGGGACGTGGAACGGTTCATCGTACATCTCATCGTGGGTGACATCCCATTTGGCCGGCACTCCTCTGGCGATCGGATGGTCCGGCAGCATCGTCGTCACATGGGTGGGCTCGCCGGCTTCGCGCCAGGAGGGGAAGACGCAGTGGGGCAGGTGAATGTCCAAAGCGATCGAACCATCGGGATTATCCTTGCGCTCGGCCGAGGGTGTCAGAGGCGTATCGCGCTTGATCGCCTTGTAGGGTGGATAAATCAGATTGAGCTTCACCTTGGCGCGGTCGGCCTCGGGAATCGTCTTGAGCGCATCATCGATGCTCCGCGCATTCATGGCCCGGATGAAGGGCGTCGATCCCTGGGCCGAGTGGAGGGCGATGAGGGCGAGTTTGTTGGCCTTGATGCGCTCGACGATCTCATCGCCGACTTCCCACTTCACCTGGCGATGGCGAACGTGCCCCCACCAGATCAAGACATCGGTGTTATCGAGCGATTCGGGAGTCAGCGCCGGATCGGGCTTGTCCATCTCCTCTTTCGCGGGCATCGCGGCCGAGCGAACGTCGAGGGCGGGATTCTTGGAGAGATATTCGGCGATCGACTGCCCGATGAATTTTTCACCGTAGCCCTTGGTTTGCGCAGGTTGCCGCTCATCCCAGACGAGCACGCGCACCTTCTTCGCCGGCGCGTCGGCGGCGATGGCAAGCATGTAACAGAGAAACACTGCGATGACGAAAGATGCTCGGTGGATCATGACGATACGTTAACGCGCAAGGGGCAGCGATGACAGTGTTATTAACGCTGGTCCGCGAAATGGCGCAGACCCCTCACCCCCGCCCTCTCCCACGCGGCGATTGAGCGGCGCTGCGAATTGGCCGACCCCGCGCCGCTTGGGAGAGGGAGTAAGGCGCGTGCAGTTCGGAGGCGGCGAGGCGATGGGGGATTTTAACGGTGCCAATCGCGCCGTTCGAACGTCTCATTGTCTCATTGTCTCATTGTCTCACCGCCCAGACGAAGCGGCCCGCAATCTAATGCTTCACCGGCTGGGCCCACTTCGCCCACATCTTCTGGTCCGCTAGCGCCTTGATGAAAATTCCGCCGACGACGCTTCTGGCCTGGAATCCGCTCATTTTGCCGGTGGTCGTATCGTACCAGTCCGTCATTGGCACTCGGCTGGGCGTGTGGCTGGCCCATTGATAGCAGGGCGCGGCGATGGTGCGGAAATCCTCTTCCTTCTCCGCCAGCGTGGCCGTCCAGAAGATCCAATCGAGCTTGGTGTAGGCCTTGCGGTTGTCCAGAGGCAGGCCGAAGGCGTTCAACTTCGTCTTGTAATAGGCGACTTCCTTCGCGGCGATGGCGGGTGGGAACAGCTTGAGATCCAGCAGGCGATCCCACACCAGGTTGTACTTCTGGCTCCACGTCCCCTCCTTGTCGAAAATCAGCTTGTAATGGTCCCCGTCCTCGGCCAACTTCGCCCATTTGGCGACCATTTCCTCGGCCGACTTACGATAACTCACGGCATCGTCCTTTTTGCCCAGCCGCTCGCAGAGATCGGCGTAGGCCGCCATGGCGACGATCGCCTTGAGCGAGAGATTGGTGTTGTGCGCCAGATGCCCGGCGAAGTCATCGGTGCAGAGCTGGTTTTCCGGGTCGAGGCCTTTATCGCGGAGATAGGCGGCCCACTTGCTGATGGCCGGCCAGTATTTGTTGGCGTAATCGGCGTTGCCCTCGATCTTCGCCAGCGCGCCCAGCATGATCAGCATGTTGCCCGATTCCTCCACGGGCATCTGATTTTTCTCGTTCTTCTCCCCGCCGCCGTAGACCTGGCCATTGGCCTTGGGATAGGTGCCCAGATCGTGCGGCGCGAAGGGGAATTTCCAGCGCTCGCCGGAGGCGTAGTCGAGAATCGGCGTCAACTGCCCCTTGAGGAGCGTCGGATTGAGGAGGAGGAAAAACGGAGCCGAGGGATAGGTCACATCGACGGTATCGATGCAGCCGTTGGAGAAATTCTCCTTCGAAAACAGCATCGGCGTCTTGCCATCTTCGCTGGCCACCAGTTTGTGGGCGGCCAGGCACTGGCGATAGGCGAGAGCGCAAAGCTGCGCGTATTCCGGGCCGCCGGCGGTTGTGAGGTCGGCCGTCAGTTCTTCATCGAATGCCTTGGCGCGGGCCAGCACCGCATCGGCTTCCTTGTCGGCCGTCTTCAGCAGGCTCGCCGCATCCGCCCCATTGCGCCGCCACCATGGACGCAGCTTGTGAGTCATGTATTCGATCGAATATTCATCGTCGTAGGCGATCATCATCCGCCGGCTGGCGGCCTCCTGCTTGACGATGCCCAGGTTCTGAACCATCGCCAGCACCGGCCACTGATCGCGCGCGGGGCGGGGCTGGCGGGCATCGTCCTTGGCCGGCAACGAGCCATCGCGGACAAAGTTGCCGCGGGCGTCTTCATCGGCGGCGATGATGGCGCGAACGACGCCGGGGGCGGCACCATCTGCGGCCGCCAGGTAGAGATGGCCCCACTCGATGCGGAGATTGTCGCCCTTACGCGCGAGCACGGGTTGATCCTTCGAGCCCATGCGCAGCACAGTCAGGCCGTCGATCTTAGGGCGATCCCAGGCGACCTGCTGATCAGGTTTATCGACCACCCATTCGCCCGAGGCGTCGAGATAGACCTGCACACCATGCGCGCCGCCATCGATAGCGCGGGCTGAAAACGTCATGTAGGTGACGGGGCGGGAGACGAGTTCCAGATCGCTAGCGATGAGCGGGGAACAGAAGCTGACGGTGAGTTCGATCCCGCCGGCTTCGAAGACGTAGATCGTGCGCGTCGGCGTGATGATTACACTCTTCTGGGCCGCCAGCAGCGCATCTTTCGCCGCACCGCCCATGAAGCGATACGCCTTGCCCTCGACGCGGACCATCCCGCACATGCCATTGACCACCCCGGTCCAATGTTTTGGCCAATCCTCATTGAGCTTGTCGTTGAACGACCACACCGAAAAATAAGGATCGTGCGTCACCAGCGGCACCGCCGGCGCGCGAAACGGCTCGGCCGCCCTCAAGACCGATGGCAAACCGCACACCAGGACGCACGCAATCACGAAAGCAAATTTCATAGCCATATTCCGTTACTTAAGATGATCGATACTCAGGCCGGGCCGCCGCTCCGCCAGATACTCTGCCACCAGACGCCGATGGCAATGATGCGGCTTCTCCTCGCTGCACAGCAGGCAGCCGTGATCCAAAATTTCCGGCGCGATCGCCGATTCGATCTTCCGCTCGCCCATCAGCTTCAAAAAACCGGCCGCATATTCATCCCAGGAGCCCTTGTGCTTCTTGTAAGCATCCAGGAGTTCCTGCGTCGGGGCCAGGTCGAGCAGGTGTACATACTCGATCCCGGCGATTTCGCGAAGCAGGTAGCGGAGGTCTTCTTTTTTGGTGAAACCCGCCAGTTGGGAAATGTTGTTCAGGCGCACATCGATCAGCCGCCGCACGCCCGCCTCGCGCAGGCGCGTGAAAAACTGCTCAGCCGTCTTCCTCGTGAAACCGATCGTGAAGAGCGGGATCGGAGGGATCGGAGGGGTCGGAGCGGTCACCGGAGTCGCCGGAGTCGGATTGCCATCGTTGCGATTCATCGGGATTCTTCACAAACGCGATTTTCTCGGCCTGCGCTCGATACGCATCTTCCAGCAACTGCGCCGGATCGCCAAACAGCAACCCGCCATCCAAACCCGCCAGCTCCATGAGCCGCTCTTCGCTGCGCCCATGCGCCTCCAACCGGCCATCGGGGAGTATATGGTTAATGGCCAGATCATCGCAACGCAGGCTGTGGCACACCAGCACCGTGCGATGGCAGGTGATCGGGTCCGCCTCCGCGCACATCAGGGCGATGCGATGCCGGCCGACGCCCTTGCGCAATCGATCCAGCCCCTCCTGGTACAACCGCGTCTTCTCGATCAGCTCATACCGCGCCTTGCCATCCACATAACATTCCGGCTCCGAGCGCCGCGCGCCGAGTTCCCGGCCCATGAAAACATAGCGGATGCCGATCGCCTTCAGCGACGGCTCGAGAATCTGCTCGTCGAATTGCGACGCCCATTTGCTCCGTGGAATGGAGCGCACATCCGCAATGGCGGTGACCTCGTGCTTCTTCAGCAGTTCCAGAAACAACGCCTGCTCGTGATTGGAATGACCAATCGTCAGGAGAGTCGGTTTGGAGGAATCAGTGGGCACGATGGGTTTGATGATAGAAGTAACGAGCCGAAGCGTCCATGCACATCGATCAGGGTCGGGAGCCGGCCACCAGAAACCTCAACCAGGCATTGATGCGTCCCCCGGCTCCTGACCCTCTCGCGCCCGTGAACTCAGTTGCGCTCCCAGCCGGTTAGTCCAATCGCGCGCAGGGCAACGATGGGGTCAGGAGCCGGGGTACGTTTTTCCGCTGCCGCGCTGCGGGTGGCCGGCTCCTGACCCCGAAGCAGTGCCTGACCCCGATGCTGCTCCCGACCCCGAGGCCGCGCCCGGCGCTACCGGAAACATCTTCCACCGATCCACCGGACAAATAATCCCATTCAGTTGCAGATAACACCGCGGCGGCTTCCACGCCTTCTCCGTGCCGGCCCAGCCGCGGCAGACACCCACCCGCAGTACCACCGATTGATTTGCCGGGGTTGCGTTCAGCCATGAAGTCGCTTGGCGAATCCCGTAATGCGGCGGAGGGTCCGTCGGCTTGGGCGAAAAATACCGCAGCAGCTTCTCACTGGTCACCGGCAGGACATATCCCACGCCATCCCCATCCTTCAACTGCATTCGCAGTTTCCCCTTTGGGTCCACGAAGAAACGCATTCGATCGCGCCGAACCAGGATGCTCCCCAGCGAACGCTTGCCCGTCCCCTCATTCAAATAGCGATCTTCCAGCAGCGGCCCGAAAATGCTTCGAATGCTCGCATCCGCCGTCGCGCTGACCATGGCGAACGTCTGGGCTTCAGGGAGCGCTCCAAGCGTTTTCGGCGGCCCGCCCAGCACGAAATCCTCAGTTGAATGCGGCGCCAGCCCCGGCTTGTGCCGCGCGGGAATCACATCGATCAGCTCCCCCACCGCGAAGGGCAGATGCCCATTTCGCAATTGCCAGTTCTCCCCCGGCGGCTGCAATGGCCGAACGATGCGCCCCCCATGCAAATCCCATCCCGCCACACAATAATACCCCTCGCGCATCCGCGTCACCTCGGTGATCAGAATCGGATGATGCCGCGGGGCCGGATATTGTTGCTTCAATTGCTCCAACGCCATTGGATCTCCTGAAACAGTCGACTGCAATGCGAATATATTATCGAAGACCATCGCCATTCTCAAAACAAAGCGCTTTCCGTGACACGGGCGTCCCGCCCGTGCTGCCTGCGCACCAAACCAGATGAATCACCCGTTCCCGTGACACGGGCGTCCCGCCCGTGCTGGCCGCGAATCAAACCAGATGAATCACCTGCAAATCCACTCTCCCCAGGATTCCTCCGCGAACTCCGCGCCTCTGCGGTGAATTCTCCATCCCCCCGATGTCACTACCACCCCTCCAACTTGCCTCCCGCTCCCCGGCGCGGACAATGGCCCATCCCATGGACGCCATTCTCCTCGAAAAACCCCAATCGTTCTCCCGCATCGAAATCCCCGAACCTTCGGCCCCCGGGCCGGGCGAGGTTCTCGTGCGCGTGCATCGCATCGGCATCTGCGGAACCGATATCTCCGGCTATCTCGGCAAGATGCCCTTCTACTCCTACCCGCGCATCCCCGGCCACGAGCTGGGCGTGGAAGTCATCGCCATCGGCGCGGGCGTCACCAACGTCAAAATCGGCGATAAATGCTCGGTCGAACCCTACATGAACTGCCAGCAGTGCTACTCCTGCAAGGTCGGCCGGGGGAACTGCTGCAAAAATCTCAAGGTCCTGGGCGTGCATACCGATGGCGGCATGCGGCCGAGGTTCATCGTCCCCGCCCGCAAGCTGCACGTCGCCAACAAGCTCACGCTCGAGCAGGCCGCCCTGGTGGAAACGCTGGCCATCGGCTGCCACGCCGTCAATCGCGGCGCGCCGACCAAGGATGAGCATGCACTGGTCATCGGCGCAGGCCCGATTGGATTATCCGTCATCGAGTTTCTCAAGCTGGCCGGCGTCCGGTTGACCGTGCTGGACCTGTCCGAGTCGCGCCTGGCCTTCGCCCGCGATAAAATGGGCGTCAACAACACGCTTCTCCCGGCCGGCGACGGCAGCGAGACCAAAATGCTCGAAGACATCGGCGATGGCCACCTGCCGACACTCGTGATCGATGCCACCGGCAGCCAGAAGTCGATGAACAACGCCTTCAACTACATCGGCCACACCGGCCGGATGGTCTACGTCGGCATCGTGACGGCCGACATCTCCTTCGCCGACCCGCTCTTCCACTCCCGCGAGATGACCCTCTTCGCCAGCCGAAACGCCATGCCCGAGGATTTCACCCGCATCATCGGCCTGATCGAAACCGGCAAAATCGACACCCGCCCCTGGGTCACCCACCGGACGAATTTCGATAGCCTGATCGACGATTTCCCCAGCTTCACCAAACCCGAGACGGGCGTGATCAAGGCGATGGTGGAGGTTGGATAATTCGTAGCACGGGCATCTTGCCCGTGTGGCAGCGATTGAACTCTTCAAACCGCAATTCAATGTTTTCAATGCACTCAACACGGGCAGGATGCCCGTGCCACAAATCAATATGATCCGCACCGCCATCACCACCGCCATCGTCCCCCAGGCCCGCCAGGGGCCCTTCGTCTTCCACGATGACCTCCCCGGCTCGATCGCCAAGGCCGCCGGACTCGGCTTCGACGCCGTCGAGATCTTCCCCCCCTCCGCAGGCGCCCTCGACATCCCCGACATCCAGAAACGCATCGCCGACCACCATCTTAAAGTCGCCGCCCTCGGCACCGGCGCGGGCTGGGTCATCCACAAGCTCACTCTCACCGACCCCGACCCGGCCATTCGCGCCAAGGCCATCGACTTCATCAAATCCATCATCGATGCCGCCGCCGCCTTTAATGCTCCCGCCATCATCGGCTCCATGCAGGGCCGACACGCCGATGGCCAGCGCGATCAGGCCCTCGATCTGCTGGCCGATTCCCTCTCCCTCTGCGCCACCCACGCCAAGCGCAGCAACCTCCCCCTCTTCTACGAACCCCTCAACCGCTACGAAACCAACCTCTTCAACCGCCAGGCGGATGCGGCCGCGTGGATTCGCTCGCGTAAGATCGCCAACGTGAAAATCCTCGCCGATCTCTTCCACATGAACATCGAAGAGTCCAATGTCCCGGCCGCCTTGATGGATGTCGGCGATCTCCTCGGCCACATCCACTTCGTCGACTCCAACCGCCGCGCCCCCGGCCTGGGCCACACCGATTTCACCCCCATCGTTCAGGCTCTGAAATCCCTCAACTACAAAGGATACGTCTCGGCCGAATGCTTCCCCATCCCCGACTCCGACCAGGCCGCGCAGCAGACCATCAACACCTACAAAACGCTCTTCCACTCGTAACCATGTACCATTGCCTGTCGATACAGTCCGTTGAGTGTCATTCCGAGGGAGCTTCAGGCGACCGAGGAATCTTGATTAAACGGATTGGCCCGTTCGTTTTGGTAACATGCCAATACGCATAGGCCGGATCCTTCGGTCGTCTATACTCCCTCAGGATGACGTAATGCTCAGGATGACGTAATGCTAAAGACAAAACTCCTCCATCCCGAAATCCTCTCCATCATCGCCCGCGGCGGGCACCACTCCAAAATTCTCATCGCCGATGGCAACTACCCGGCCGCCTCGACGCTCGGCCCCAACGCCAAGCTCGTCTGCCTCCAGCTCATGCCCGGCCTGCCCACCGTCACGCAGGTCCTCGAAGCCATTCTCTCGGCTGTCCCCATCGATATCGCCAACACGATGGACTACGAGCGCACCGGCCAATACGCCCTGACCGAAGATCCCCCCGTCTGGCCGCAGTTCCGCCAAACTATCAAAGCCGCCGGCCTGAAGCTCGAGTTGGAGCCCATCGAGAAATGGGAATTCTACAAAGCCGTCAATACCACCGATCATATTCTCACGATCCAGACGGCCGATCAGCAGCGCTTCGCGAATCTGCTGCTGTCTATTGGCGTGCGGATGGATTGAATGTGGGATCACCACAGCGACCCAGAAAAAAGAGCGTCATGCTGAGCTTGCGAAGCATCTGGCCTGGCCGGTGGGGGCCACTGGAAAGGCGAAGCGGCCGCAAGGTTCGAATCCAGATCCTTCGCAAGCTCAGGATGACGGTATTGGCGTCATTCGCAAGCGATCGAACGCTTCGTCTTATCTGTGTTCATTGGTATTCATCCGTGGATAATTTCTTTTCTTCATCTCCGTGTCTCCGTGCCTCTGTGGCGAACTAGCTCTTTCCATTAAAATCACTCCCATGCAAACCCGCCCCCTCGGCCAAACCGGCCTCGAACTCCCCATCCTCTCCTTCGGCGCCTCCTCCCTCGGCGCTGAATTCCGCTCCATCGATCTCGGCGAAGCCCTCCAATCCGTGCGCGTCGCCCTCGATTGCGGCATGAACTTCATCGATACTTCCCCCTATTACGGCCGGGGGATGTCCGAAGTCCTCCTCGGCATCGCGCTCGAAGGCGTCCCGCGCGATTCCTACGCCCTCTGCACAAAGCTCGGCCGCTACGCCCCATCCCATTTCGATTACTCCCCGCGCCGGGTCGAGGAATCCATCGATATCTCCCTCGAGCGCATGCGCACCGATCACCTCGATATCATCCTCCTCCACGATATCGAGTTCGTCGATCTCGACACCATCATTGCCGAAACGCTCCCCGCCGTGCGCCGCCAGCAGCAGAAGGGCAAGGTCCGCTTCGTCGGCATCTCCGGCTACCCGATGAAGATGTTCAAGTACGTCGCCGACCGTGCGCGGCTCGATGTGATCCTCTCCTACAACCACTACACGCTCCAGAAC
>JBBRTW010000237.1:0-10708 GCA_038244055.1 Tepidisphaerales bacterium
AACCCCTCCTCCCTCCACCGCTCTTCCCATCGCTCCAACCGCCGCGTGGATCGCGCTGGCCGGCGTTCTCGCACTCTCCACGACCGCGCTCCTCCTCCATCGCCCTCGCGCGCTCTGCGCATTTCTCAGCCTCATCGTTCTCGCCCTTACCGCCTATGCCTGGGTGGATAGCTACCCGGCCGCGCGGTTCATCGGGGCCAAGCGCTTCATCCCCGCTTCCGGCCAGAACTCCGAGGAAAAATGGGGCATCACCTCGGCCGATGGGGCACTCCAGTTCGGTTACGAGCAATCCATCTGGGCCGACCTTACCCGCCCCGTGTTTCTCGGCGATTCCACTTCCCCCCTCTGGTCCACCCGCGCTCCGGCCGCGCCCGATGAGGACCCGCCCGCGAAAGCGGCCGCGCGCCTGACGTGGATCAATCAATCCCGCTCCAGCGGCACATCGCTCGGCAATCAAACGCATCGCGCCGTCGTGATCCCTCATTGGCCGATGGTCGCCCTTTTCTCCATCGCCCCCCTCGCCTGGCTGATGGGGAGTTGGCGCGATCGCAAACCGCAACCTAAAGGAAGGTGCCCGAATTGCGGGTATGATCTGCGGGCGACGCCAGAAAGGTGTCCGGAGTGTGGTTTGGCGGTTGGGGAGGGGAAGACAATCAGACAATGAGACAATGAGACAATGAGACAATGAGACAATGGGAAGACATGGAAGTCGCAAAAAGCCAATGTTAGTCCAACAGCGCTCGTTCCGCAGATGAATGATTGGACGAAAACGCCCGCCCTTAACGCCTACGCCCCATGCCGCGCTCCCCACCCCTGCGCCGGCAAACTCGCCAACCCCGCGCCCCCCATAAATCAGCTAGGCCACGGATGAACGCTCTTCCGCACAGCGCTGCGCTGCCGCGCAAACTCATCCGTGCGAATCCGCGTTCATCCGTGGCTTATTTTCTTCGATTTCTCTGCGACTGAATTTCGACTCGCTTCATTCCTCGCTCACCCGCGCGCTCAGCTCGCTCAGGTATTCGTAGAGCGCCGTGGCCGTGTTGTGGGCTGGGTCATCGCCCTGGTGCGCCAGGGTGAAATTCTCGTTGATGCCGGCCTTGGCGAGCTGGATCAGGGCCTTGCGATAGGGGCCCTTATCGAGAAACTCGTGGTACTTGCCGCGGAAGTATTCGTAGCCATCGGGATGCTCTTCGTACCATTCCCAGAGCTCCATCGGCGGACCCAGATGCGTGAGGACGTGGTCGATCGAGCACCACTCGCGGAGGTCCTTGGTGAGCCCGACGGGCTCGACCCAAAGCCGCTCGCCATCATCCTCTTCCCGCGCCTCCATAAAGTGTTTGATAACGATCATGACCACCGCTCCGTTACGACAACTATAGGCATCGTTTTTCGTTTCGTCTTCCTGGCCTGACCGATGTCTTAGTCGCCACTGATTAGACGTAAAATAGATTGTGAAGTTTGCGAACGAAGACGGATATCGACCGTGTAATTTCACCCATTCTTTGTAACGGCCTGTCCACAAACGGGGTGTTTTCCACTATGTATACGGCCGTGAACTCTTTTGATGACAACTCCCAGCGCCACGGCGCGCCTGCGAACCGCTTGCCAGCGGCCGCCACGGTATCGATCGGCCGGCGATTTGGATGGCCGGCTGCCGCGATCGCGCTGCTGGCGGCGGTATATACTGGCATTGGAAGCACACTCCATGCCGAGCCCGGCCCGCCTTCACAGCCCGTGCCGGCGGCACCGGCGGCGGCGGATTCAAAACCGGCGGATGGCAGTCCGGGAAGTGGGAAGCCGGCCGATCCCAAGGCTCCCGATCCTAAGACGCCATCGCCCACCACGGTGCCTGCGCCAACGACCGCGCCGATTCCCGCGACCGCGCCGCTGCCCTCGCCCAGGCAGATCGCCCTCGCCCTCGCGGCCGCGCTCGATAAAAGCGACGCGAATTCGGCCAAATCCCTGGTGATTCCCCAGGGCCATTCCGCAAAGATAGTGGATGCGACCATCGCCCTCGCCCAGGCGCTGCGCAAGCTCGATGCGGCCGCCGCCACGCGCTTCCCCGATGCCGGTCAGGGAATTTCCCAGGGCGCGATGCGCTTCGGCGAGATGCTCAAAGGGGTCGAGCAGGGGCAGGAGAAGATCGAGGGCGATTCCGCCAGTCTTGCGCTGCCGCCGCCTGCGGGCGTGCTTCACCTGAAGAAGGTCGGCGGCAAGTGGCTCGTCGATATGACCCCGCCGGCCGCGCCATCAGCGACGCCGGCCAGCATCGCGAAGAGTGCCGACCGTCTCCTTAAATTATATGATCTATTGGCGCAGGCCGCCGACCAGACCACGGCCGAGATTGCCGCCGGCATTTATCCAACCACCCAGGATGCCGCCGCCGCCCTCACCCGGCGGATTCTGCGTGCCCGCCTCCTGGCCGGCTGAGCAAAGATCGCAATCCCTCGCATTCACGCGATCCAATTGATCGCGTTTTATGCTGTGCTGTCCGTCATGCTGTGCGCAGCGAAGCATCTTGCCGGCAGTTCAAGGACGCCTGAAGTACGGATTGGCCTTAACGTTCGCGGCAGGATTTTTCGGTCGCCTCAAGCTCCCTCAAAATGACAGAACCCTTCCCCGTCTTCATGGCGGGGATGTTTCTTTGGTATCCTTTACAAGCATGTCCCGCCTCATCGCCCGCATCCTCCTTTCGATCTTCATTTTCCCCCTGGCGGCGCTGGTCTACATGGTCGCGTTCATGGTGCTGGAGACCAACCTGCGCTTTTCGCAATCCAACTACTACGGCCGCGATCGCGAGGTGATCTGTTTCATCGTGGCCGGCGGGCTCAGTTGGCTTTTCATCGCGGGCTACTGGGTTCTGCTCTGGTTCAAGAGCGTGCAGTGGAGTGGCGGCCGGGTGGGGCTGACGATCGGCGCGGTCGGGGCGGCGCTGATTGTCGCGGGGATCGCCGGCTCGATGACATCGCCCATCGATCCCTCCTTCGGCGCGTTCGTGGGCAGCGTGACCGCGCCCCTGCTCTGGCTGGTCGGCACCATCTTCGCCTGGCGCGAAACCGCGGCCGAGCGCGCCGCCCGCATGGACAACTCCGGCCGCGACGCCATCGTCTGCCCCACCTGCGGCTACAACCTCACCGGCCTCAAGGAATCGCGTTGCCCGGAGTGCGGAACTCAATTTACATTGGATCAGTTGCTGGTGCGCCAGCCGCATCGGGAGAGCGCGGCGGAGCTCGGCGAATAAATGTCATTCAGGGTCAGGAGCCGGCCACCAAACAAGCCAAATAGTTCGCAGGGTCTGACCGGCTCCTGACCTCCTGACTCCTGACCCTTTCTCGCAATGCGCCCGGATGCGCGATGGCGCATGAAGGGGTCGGGAGGGCTCTGTCTCAAACCCCACCGTGACACGGGCGTCCCGCCCGTGCTGGCGACATGGAGTGGGAAAAGACGCAAGTTCGCCGAAGTTTTTAGTTCAATGTTTCCAGCACGGCCGGGACGGCCGTGTCACGGGAAAGCATTGAGACAGAGCCGGTCGGGAGCCTTGGCGACTTTTTCACCTATTGCGCTGTCTGGTGGAAGGCTTCCGACCCCGACGCGCTTCCTGACCCCGAGCACGATTTACGCCGCGTGTCTGGTCTTGAGCTGCTTGCAGATCTGCACCGTCGCCTTGGATTTGTTCAGCGTATAGAAGTGAATCCCCTCGCAGCCGTTGGCCAGCAAATCCTGGCACTGGTGGAGCGCATACTCGACGCCGGCCGAATAGACGGCTTCGGGATCGGATTCGAGGCCTTCGAGCTTGGTCAGCAGCGGATGCGGAATCTTCGCGCCGCACATGCTAATGAAGCGCTTGATCTGCCCGACATTCAAAATCGGCATGAGCCCGGCCACCAGCGGCACGTTGATGCCCATCGCGCGGGCCTGATCGCGGAAGCGGTAGAAGTCGGCGTTGTCGAAGAAGAGCTGCGTGACCACAAAGTTCGCCCCCTTGTCGACCTTGGCCTTGAGGTGTTCCATGTCCCGCGTGCGGTTGAGGCACTGCGGATGGCCTTCGGGATACCCGGCCACGCCGATGCAGAAATCCTGCTTGGCGGAATCGGCCCGCGAGCGGATGAACTGCGTCAATTGATCGGCGTAGGCGAAGCCGCCTTCGGTGGCGACGAAGCTGGATTGACCGGCCGGGGGGTCGCCGCGGAGGGCCAGGACATTCCGCACGCCTCCGTTCCAGAGATCGTCTAATATCCCGCCAATCTGCTCGGCCGTGTGCCCCACGCACGTCAGATGCGCCATCGACCGGATCTTCAGCTCATTCTGAATCCGCGCCACCAGCTCGACGGTCTTCTGTCGCGTTGACCCGCCGGCCCCATAAGTCACCGAAACGTAGGATGGTTTGAGCGAATGCAGCTCGCCGATGGACTGATAAAGCTGCGCCCAGCCTCCCTCGTTTTTGGGGGGGAAGAACTCGAAGGAGATGGTGGGCTGGCCGAGACTGAAAAGACGATCAATACGCATGAAAAGCACCTTAATGGGTCGTAATGGCGGGTTCTAGGAGGAATATCGGCAGGAGGAGCGCGGACCGTCACTGACGGTGAACGTTACCAGACAATTGGCACACCATACGCGGGGAACTTGTCATCGGCGCTTATGATGGTCATCCCCTCTGCCTTTGCCTGCGAAATCAATAACCTATCAAAAGGATCACGGTGCTCACCGCCGGCGATCACCGGGAAATCCAAGCTCGCGACCAGTTCGGTATGCGCGGGCGTGATGTTGAGAACGTCAAACCCCTGGGCGACGATCGACTCGTGCATGAATTGGGCGTACGGAACATGAAGCACGTACTTCCCAAGGCTGATCTTAATCGAAATCTCCCACAAGGACGCAGGGCTGATAAACTTTGCGTTTGCGGGGTCAAGGATGTGCTGCCTGGCGGTGTGGCTGAGTTGCGGATCGCCCAGATGAAACCAGAGCCAGGCATGCGTGTCCAAAAGGATCTTCATCCCATGTACTCCTGAAAATCTTTCAGGTGTTCCTCATCTTCACTGAGAAGCGTGAGTGTGCCGCGACCCGCACCGAAGATGGGCGCGTGAACTGCATGCTCGTTTCGTTCCTGGTCCACCTGCTTTGCGCGTACGACGACAAAGGCAAATCCCGGCGGGCCTTCGCGGAGGGATTCGATATGTGCTTCGGAATTCCGCAACCCCTGGGGCACCCGCACGACCCATGCAACCGTGCCCGCGTCGGTCGTGATTCCAATCGCCTCATGCTCATCCTGCTGTTCGAGCGCCTTGGTCAGCCGCTCGTCCAGTTGCTCAATGGGGATTGTCGTCATAGTTTGGCCTCTGTTGTCTGCTCGTCTCGCAGAACCGTTGCTGCATTATTATACGCTGCGTGAGGGGACGTTGCCCGCAAATGCGAGCCGTTGTCGCTCTCCCTCAGGGTTGCAAAAATGGCGCGGTCGCAATCAGTCCACAATTCCCGCCTGCGTCGAAATCTGCATTGGAGCGGATTTTCCGAAGTTGCTCCCGGGGACAGCGTTCCCCGTCCCCCTGATCGTCAGCATCCGCTCCAGCGCCACGACCGCCCATTTCCGCGTCTTTTCATCCACCTTGATCGGGTTGACGACTTTGCCCTCGAGCAGGTTGTCCAGCGCCCAGGCCATGTGAGGGAGGTCGATGCGGTACATCGTCGTGCAGAGGCATTGGCAGTCGGAGAGAACGATGATCTTCTGATCGGGGTGTTGGTGGGCCAGGCGATTGACGAGATGCACTTCCGTGCCGATGGCCCATTGCGTCCCCGGAGCGGCCGCCTCCACCTGCTTGACGATATACGCCGTGCTGCCGGCCATGTCCGCCTTCTGCACGACTTCCCATTTGCACTCCGGATGCACGATCACCTTCATGGCCGGATATTTCGCCCGCGCCTGATCCACATGTTCCGGCCGAAACAACGCATGCACCGAGCAGTGCCCCTTCCAAAGCACAAAGTCCGCCTCGCGCAGGGCGGCTTCGCTGTTGCCGCCGAGATCCTGCCGCGGGTCCCACACGACCATCTTTTCGAGCGGGTAGCCCATCGCATAGGCCGTGTTTCGGCCGAGATGTTGATCGGGGAAGAAGAGGATTTTTCGGGATGGGAGTTGCGAGTTGCGGGTTGCGAGTTGCGCGTTGTCAGTTGTCCGTGGTCCGTTGTCCGTTCCTGAGCGCGCCGGCGACGGACCACTGACAACGGACAACGGACCTTCTCGCTTCTCGCTTCTCGCTTCCAACTTCTCTTTTCCCAGAGCCCATTCGAGAACATCCCGGCAATTCGATGAGGTGCAGACCGCACCGCCATGTTCGCCGACGAAGGCTTTGATCGCGGCCGATGAATTCATGTAGGTGATCGGGACGATCGTCTGATCCGGGCAGGTCTCCTGGAGCTGGGCCCACGCTTCGAGTGTCTGATCGAGGTTGGCCATATCCGCCATCGAGCAGCCCGCGCCCAAATCGGGCAGGATGACGCTCACGTTTTCGGGGGTGAGGATATCGGCGCTCTCGGCCATGAAATGCACGCCGCAGAAGAGGACGAATTCGATTCCCTTCTGGTCAGCCGCCTTGCGGGAGAGCTCGAAGCTGTCGCCCGTGAAATCGGCGAACTCGACGACGGCATCCTGCTGGTAGTGGTGGCCGAGGATGACGAGCTTTTGGCCGAGGGTCTGGCGGGCGGCCTGGATGCGGGCTTTGAGCTGGGGCTGCGAAAGCTGGCGATAGAGCGGCGGGAGGGGTTGCTGCCAGGCAATTTTGCTTTCGAAAGTCATGATTAGTGTAATTGTAACACTATCGTTGCGGAAAAGCGATGGGTCATCGTATCTTTCATGTAGCAAGGTCTTTATGTCGCGAACGCGCCGGTCCATCAACGACGGTTTGTCTGGCTTGTCCGGCCTGTCAGGTGGGCGCGCTCTATGCGGTTTTTTTCAACAAATCATGTCTTAACGGACGATACCTGCCCAGTGGCTGCGCTAGAGGCCCTAACCAGGCTTTTGCCCCATTGACCAAATAACCGCGTTTTTGCCCGGGAAACCGAGACCGGGTGAAAGTCTGAGCCGGTGGCACACCATTTGTCTTGGGTTCGCCGGCTAAATTCACCCGGGCTCATGCCCATTTCTCGGAAGGAGCTTCTTTATCATGTTCCATCGGAACAGCGTCGCTTTGTTTGCGGCTGGTGCGCTACTGGTATGCGCAGGATTCACTCAGGCGGCGGAGCCGCAATCTCCCAACTCGGCTGCCCTCGGCAAGCCGGTCTACCTCGCCGACACCGGCCCGGCCGACACCTCCCTGATGGGATTGGCGGACAAGCTCGGCTTCGGCAAGACCCTCGGAAACTACGGCCTGACCATCGGCGGGTACATCGAAGGCTCGGTGACGTACAATTTCCGCGACGTGCGCGGCAGTGAAGGCCGGGTTTTCGACTTCGAGAACCAGGACCCGACACTCAATCAGGCGGTCATCTATATCAACAAGGATATCGATTGGACCAAGAACAAGGAGTTCCAGGTCGGCGGGCGCATGGAATGGATGTACGGCGCGGATGCCCGTCTGATCCACTCCAACGGGCTGTTCGACCACTACGGCACCAATGACGGCCCGAACAACCAGTTCGACCTCACCCAGTTGTACCTGGATATTTTCATGCCGATCGGCACGGGCTTGAATGTACGCGTCGGTAAGTTCGTCACTCTGTTCGGCCAGGAAGTCATCAACCCGACCGGCAATGCCCTTTACTCCCACTCGTACCTCTTCGGGTACGCCATCCCCTTCACGCACACCGGCGCTTACGCCACCTACAACTTCAGCGATTCGCTGACGGTTGACGCCGGTTTCTCGCGCGGCTGGGAACAGTCGACCGAAGACAACAACGGCTGCTCGATTGATATCTTCGGCCGCGTCACCTGGACCATCAATGCCAAGACCGGCACCAAGCTGCTGGTCACGGGCATCGGCGGCCCGGAGCGCGCCGGCAACAGTCACGATTACCGCTATGTGCTGGATGCGATCTTCACGACCAACATCGGCGATAACGTTTCGCTGGCGATCAATGGCGACTACGGCTGGGAAGAAAACGCCGGGACCGATGGCAAGGATGCCTCCTGGTACGGCGTGGCCGGTTATGTCGGCTATAAGTTCAGCGACATGGTCTCCCTCAACGTCCGCGGCGAGTGGTTCGAAGATCCCGATGGCGCTCGCGGCCTGGGCACCACCGGCTCGGTCTACGAAGTTACCGTCGGCCTGAGCATCAAGCCGCTGGTCACCCAGAAGAACTGGGCCTCGCTGCAGATTCGTCCGGAAATCCGCTACGACTACGCCCAGGATGCGTTCTTCGATGGCGGCCTCAAGCACGATCAGTGGACTGTGGCGGTCGATGCCATCTTCGGCTTCTAAGAACTGATCGATCAGGATTAGTTTGTCATCTTAAGTTCTCCCGGGCGTCGCGGCCCGAACCGCCGCGACGCCCGTTTGCTTTTTTAATTTATTATCAATTACGGGCGGCACGGGGGCTGGCTACAATGGGGCAAATGCCAAAATTTGCTGGCGACGAAAAACCCCTGTTTGAAACATCTGAACTCGATTTGCATGCCGACAATATCATGCAGACGGTCCGCGAGCCGTTGCTGGTCCTGGATGGTGAATTGCGGGTGCTGACCGCCAATCGCGCGTTCTATCGCTCGTTCAAGGTGATGCCGGAAGAAACGGCGGGGCGGCTGATTTACGAGCTTGGCAATGGGCAATGGGACATCCCCGCGCTGCGGAAATTGCTGGAGGATCTCCTGCCCGCCAAGGGTGAGTTCAGCGATTATCTCGTCGAGCACGATTTTCCGGACATCGGGCTGAAGTCCATGCTGCTCAATGCCCGGCAACTTCACGATAAAGACAAGCAGACCAAACTGATCCTGCTGGCCATCGAAGACATCACCCAGCGGCGGCGGGCGGATATCGAAGTGGCCCGGCAGCGCACCTGGTTCCAGACGACTCTGGCCAGCATCGGCGACTCGGTCATCGCCACCGATGCCCAGGCCCGCATCACCTACCTGAATCCCACGGCCGAGAAGTTGACCGGCTGGCTTCAGCCGCAGGCGATGGGCAAGCCTCTGCATGAGGTCTTCAACATCGTCAATGAGGAAACCCGCAAGACGGTTGAAAGCCCGGTGACCAAAGCCATCCGCGAAGGTGTCATCGTCGGGCTGGCCAACCATACCGTGCTGATCGCCAGAGATGGCAGCGAGCGGGCGATCGATGACAGCGCCGCGCCCATTCGCGATGAGATCACCGGCGCGATCATGGGCGTGGTGATGGTCTTTCACGACATCACCGCACGAAGAGCGGCGGAAAATCTTCTGGAAGCTTCGGAGGTACGCTACCGCCGGTTGTTTGAGGCGGCGCACGATGGCATCCTCATGCTGAGCACCAGCACCCGCCGGATCACCGATGTCAACCCGTTCCTGATCGATCTGCTTGAATACCCGCGCGAGCATTTCATCGGCAAGGAACTCTGGGAAATCGGCATCTTCCGCGACAAAGAGGCCAACCAGCAGGCGATGCAGGACCTGCAGGATAAGGGATCGATTCGTTTTGAAAACCTGCCATTGCAGGATTCCAACGGCCGGCGTCATCCGGTGGAAATCGTCGCCAACGTTTATCAGGAGGATCACCAGCCGGTCATCCAGTGCAACATCCGCGATATCGGCGAGCGCGTCCAGGTTGAGCGGCAACGCGAGGCGCTGCTCAGCAACGAGCAGTCCTCGAGGCTGGAAGCCGAGGCCGCCAATCGCTCCAAGGATTTATTCCTCGCCACCCTGAGCCACGAGGTGCGCACGCCCCTCAACGCCATTCTCGGCTGGGCGACCATCCTCCGCGCCGGCAACTGCACCGAGGCCGATGTGCAGGAGGGGATGGAAGTCATCGAGCGAAACTGCAAGGCCCAGGCGCAGCTCATCGAGGATGTGCTGGATGTATCGCGCATCGTCTCTGGCAAGATGCAGTTGCAGGTCGGCCCCTGCGAGCTGGTCGCGATCATCAACGCAGCGCTCGATGTCGTGCGGCCGGGGGCGCTGGCGAAAGGAATTCGGATCGAGACCCATCTCGATCCCGCGGCCAGCCGGGCTTCGTGCGATATGAACCGGATCCAGCAGGTCGTGTGGAACCTGCTGGCGAACGCGGTCAAGTTCACGCCCCGGGGCGGCGCGGTGCGTATCAAACTCGATCGCCAGGGCTCCACCTCGCGAATTGAGGTCAGCGATGAGGGACAGGGCATCAGCGCGGAATTCCTGCCCCATGTGTTCGACCGCTTCCGCCAGGCCGAAAGCAGCACCCGGCGGAAATTTGGCGGGCTGGGGCTGGGGCTTTCCATCGTCAAGCACATCGTGGAAATGCACGGTGGCACGGTTGAAGCGGCCAGCCCGGGCGCGGGGCAGGGAGCGACCTTCACGGTCAACCTGCCGGTGCGGGCGGTGCAAGCGCCGGAGCCGGAGGGCCCACTCGCCGGCGAATGCGGCGAGGCGCCGGAATTGAACCTCCTGTCCGTGCGACTGGATGGATTGCGGGTGCTGGTGCTGGATGATGAGGCCGACGCCCGGCGCTTGCTTACCAGGGTGCTCGGCGAAGCCGGAGCGGTTGTCACTGCCGCCAGCACGGTCGCCCAAGCCCTGGCGGCGATCGAGAAGGTCAAGCCCCAGGTGCTG
>JBBRTW010000238.1:0-10682 GCA_038244055.1 Tepidisphaerales bacterium
CAACGGTCCAACCAAGTTGAAAATGCCCCCCCGGCTCCTGACCCTTTCGCGTCGAGAGCATTACCCGCCCGAACTTCAGGATCAGGAGCCGGCCCCCAAGACGCTCCATCCGCCGACCCGGGTTCCCCGGCTCCTGACCCTTTCGCGTCGACAGCCATACCGCACGACCCAGCAAGTCCCCCCGCCAAAGACCGCCTCATCCGCCTCGACATGTCCGAATACTCCGGCCCCGGCGCGGCCGACCGCTTCCTCGGCACCGCCCACTCCGGCCCGGCGCAGTGGATCCAGAAAATCCGCCACCAACCCTTCTGCGTCCTCCTTTTGGATGAAATCGAAAAAGCCTCGGAAGAAATCTTCGACGTCCTCCTCGGCGTCTTCGATGAAGGCCGACTGACTGATCCCTGGGGCCGCCTCACCTGGTTCCGCAGCGCCGTCATCATCATGACCAGCAACCTCGGCGCTGCCGCCGCCGAGCCCTTCGGCCTGTCGCGCTCCGCCGCGCCCGCCTACGATTCCGAAGCCGCCGGTTTCTTTCGTCCCGAATTCTACAATCGCATCGATTCGGTGGTCACGTTCAAGCCGCTGTCGGACCAGACCATTCGTGCCATCGCCATCAAGGAGCTCTCAGAACTCTCCCGGCGCGAAGGCCTCGAAAAACAGCGCCTTCGCCTCACCTGGAGCGAGGCGCTGGTCGAGAAAATCGCCCAGGCCGGCTTCGACCCCCGCTACGGCGCACGCCCATTGCAGCGCTGCATCGAGCTGATGGTCGTCACCCCCCTGTCGCGCTGGCTCGTCGAACATCCCCAGGCGCGGGATCAGACGATCGAAATGGATTGGGTCGATAATGCAGTGCGGATTGAGTTGGCGTCATCCTGAGGGAGCTTCAGGCGACCGAAGGATCCAGCCCAATAGGTCGCGGCCAGCCTATGTGCCCGATTCGTCCCCACCCTTCCAGCAAGATGCTTCGCTACGCTCAGCATGACCGTTAGCGCTACTTCCTTTTCGGCGGTTTCACCTTCACCGGCGTCTCATTCTTAACCGCCGGCTTGGCCGGTTCGGTCTTCGCCACTTCCGGCTTGGCCGGCTCGGCCTTTGGCGCGGCCGACCCGCCGGCGGCGGCGTAGAAGAGGATGTTGCGCATCAGATCGGTCGCCGATTGCGGCTCGTATCCGTAAATGCCATCGATCGCCTGACCGACCAGCCCCGTGCTGAGGTCTTCGAAGCTGAAGAAAACCGCCATGCGATTGTTGACTTCGATCGCTTTGAGGCGCGGGGTCGTGAGATTGCCGAGAAGTTTCTTGGCGTAAGCGCGGTAGGCGATGGCGCCAGCTTTGGTGCCGGCGGCGAAAAGCGCATGCTCGGGAGCGATCACCTTGGGCTCAGCGCCCGGCCAGAGGGCGGCCAGTTGCTCCTCGGCCGCGCCGGCGAAATCGGATGATCCGCCGCACCCTTCGATCACCAGCGTCCCGCCCCGGGCGACGTAATCGCGCAGCTCCGATTTGGCCGTGTCATCCAGCCGGAACTTGGTCGTGCCCGTGAGATGGGCGACCCGGAAATCCCCCTTGGCCAGATCGCCCGTGCCCAGCTTCACCGTCTTCACATCCAGGTCCGTGCCATTGGAATTGTGGGTCACGGCCGCCAGGCGTCGCCATCCGCCGGGTTCGGGATTCCAGTTGCCACCGTACTGCAGCCGGGCGACCGAGATGGTTTTGGCGGCCTGCACCTGCGGGGATTTGTGGACGATATAAGTCTGCCCCTTGAAGCGAAGCTGCGTGCGATCCACCGCGTAGAAGTAGAGGTTCCACATGAGCTGATGCCCCTCTTCGCGGCCGCCGTATACGCCGAGCTGCCATAGCTTGGAGAAGTCGGCCGTCGGGAAGAGCACCATCAGCTCGCGCGAACCATTGGAGAGCCCGCGCACCACCGGCGCAACCCTCCACTTTTTGTAGGTGAAGGGGTGGTTGAAAATCAGATGATCCTTGGGCAGCTCGCGGAACTCATACTCGGGGAAAAGCTTCTGGCCGAGCTTCTGGAATGAATTGGCGAAGGCATCGCTGGCGCAATCCGCGTTGCCGAGGATCATCCCCCCCTGCTCGACGAACGTCTTGAGCTTGGCCTGATCGGCATCGGAGAACATCAGGTTCTGGTTGCCGGCGATGTAGAGAATCGGAGCATCGTGCAGGTCATCGACGCTCACCTTGAGATTGACGATCTGCCAGTTGAGATCGCGCTCGAGCTGCTTGCCCATCCAGCGGGTGAGATTGGCCGCATCGCGCGGGCGCTCGTTCCAGTTGGCCGGCTTGACCTTGTCGCCGTTGGCATCGAGCGCGTATTCGAGCTTGTTCATCACAACCGGAGCCCGGCCGCGCACGAGGAAGAGCATCGCAAAGCACGTATCGGGAAGATCCGCGCCCCACGAGCCATTGGCGGCCTGGGTGCGCACCAGGAAATCCGCGCCATCATCGTACCAGTCGATGGTGCCGAAATATTTGTAGCCCGAGGCCACGCCGACGCGCTCGATGCCGTAGAGGGTGTAGTAGCCGCGGCGGCCGCCGACATTCTTGAAATTGTCGGCCATCCATTTCAGGCCCTTCTCAATCGAGGCATCGCGGATGTTGCCTTTGCACTCCGCGCCTTTGCCGAGATTGATGTAGTCCTGGGTGATGAAGAGCGTGGCGAGGCCGGCCGCGGTCATGGAGGCGCGGGAATTGTCCTTGTGCTTGTAGATGTAGGCCCAGCCGCCATCGGGCTCCTGCTGCTCGCGCCAGGCGCCGTCCATGGTCATCCACGCCTGCGTGGGGACCTCATACCCCGCCTGGACGACGGACCACAGCCCGAGCACGCCGTACTGGCTGATCGAGTGATCGTAGCGCCCGCCGGGGCCATCCTTGACGGGGTAGTTGAACATCCCCTTGGCCTCGCCTTCGGTTTTCATGGAGGCCAGGAGCAGATCGCCATCGCGCTTGATGAGCGGGGCGACCTCTTTGCTCTGCGGAAGGAAATGCCAGAGCTGGGCCCGAAGACCCAGGGCATACATACCGGTGATATCCGCCGTCTTGAGGAAACTGACGGCCGGGGTGAGCTTGGGATTGAGAGCGCTCTCGCCCGAGGCAAGAAGAGCGTAAGTGGCGATGGCGGTCTTGCCACCCCATTGATTGTGGCCTTTGCCGCCTGCGGGATTTTTGGCGGGGTCCCAGATGCCGCCCCCCTGGTGGGCGTAGAGAAAGGCCTTGGCCTTTTCAATCGCCCGATCGACCTCGGCCGGCGTTGCGGCAAAAGCGGCGCGGCCAAGGGCTGCGGTCAAAAGAGCCGTGAAGATCAACAACCCGCTTCGTCGCATAGATTCACCTCGCGCCGGTCGGCTGGACTGTCCCCTGAAAGCAAGATCGGATTCTAACAGACATTGCGGATGCGGAAAGGGGAAAACAATGAGAAGTCCGCAAACTCCCTCTCCTGTACTCGGGAGAGGGCGGGGGTGAGGGCCGAGGAATGAATCGCGCTCCTTGTTTAACGCCGCACGAAAATCCCTCCGAAACGCTCTCCGTGCGCACCCCGCACCCTCCCCGCGCCACCCGTTAATCCCCCGAAAATCGAGAAAAATTCCCATTTCCCACCTCAAAATCCAAGGTCCGTGCGCGCCCCACGTCACGCCAGCGTGACACCGCGCTCTATTAAAGACGCCCCAAATGCGTCATCACCTCGAAAATCCCACAGACCATCACAACCCTCCCGCAGCCCAGCGACCCGATCCGCATCTCAAATGTCGTCGATCCCCGCCTGCCCACCACTGTTCCCAAGGCGAAATCCTGCCCCACCCTGCCAAAATGCGCCCAAACCTCCCCAATCATGCCCTTTCATCCTCCAAATCGCGCGGGCGCAATACGAAGTTCAAAATAGGCAATCTCCCCGCCCTAATCATCATTCATCATTCATAATTCATCATTACGTCCTTCTGCCTTCATCCTTCCGCCGCCCCCTCCTTCCCCCTCATTCCTCGCTCCGCTATAATGAAACATTCGCCCCCTGACCCTTTCCTACTGCTTTGACACGCCATCAACGTACAATTTCGAAGGAAGTCTCCTTCGCCGGACCCGGTCTCTTCTCCGGAGATACGGCCACGCTCACGTTCCTCCCGGCCGGGGCGGACCAGGGGATCACCTTCGTCCGCGAGCAGGATGGCAAGGTGGCCCATATCGCCGCGCTGGTCGCCAATGTCCTCAAGCAGCCGCGCCGAACCTGCCTCAAAAATGGCACCTTGTATGTGCAGACCATCGAGCACTGCATGGCCGCGCTGGTCGGCATGGGCATCGATAATGTCGTCATCAAAGTCTCCGGCGGAACGGCCGGCGAAGTGCCCGGCGGGGATGGCTCCTCGCAGGCCTTCGTCGATGCCATTCAGGAAGCGGGCGTCGTCGATCAGGAACCTTCGGTCCGCCCGCTGATCATCAAAAAGCCCATCCAGGTCAACAGCGGCGACGCCAGTATCGCCGCACTCCCCGGCCCGGAAGACCGCCTTGAAGTCATTTATGATTTCGAAGCCCCCGCGCCCGTGGGCCGGCAGGTTTACAAATTTCAGTTGATGGATCAAGGCAAGGGCGCGGATGATTTCGTCACCCAGCTCGCCCCCGCGCGGACTTTCGTCTTCAAGCACGAGGCCGAAGAGTTGCAATCGCGCGGCTTGGGTCAGCATCTCTCGCCCAAGGATCTGCTGGTCATCGCCGATGATGGGCCGATCGAGAATCAATTCCGCTTCGCCGATGAATGCGCCCGCCACAAAGTGCTCGACCTTCTGGGCGATCTCTTCCTGGTCGGCCGGCCGATCCGCGGGCGGATATTCGCCCATAAATCCGGCCACTCCCTCAATCATCTCCTCGCCAAGCGCCTGCTCGAGCAAGACGCCGCCAGCGAGCGCTCGCTGCTGGTCACCCGCGAGGCCGCCCTCGATATCCGCCGCATTCAGCGCATCCTGCCGCATCGTTACCCGATGCTGCTGGTCGATCGCGTCCTCAAGCTCGAAGGCGATCAGCGCGCCGTCGGCATCAAGAACATCACCATCAACGACATCGTCTTCCTGGGCCATTTCCCCAATCAACCGATTTTTCCCGGTGTTTTGATCGTCGAGGCCCTGGCCCAACTCGGCGGCATCCTCGTTTCCCAGAAATTGGAGCACACCGGCAAGCTCGCCGTGCTGCTCTCGATGGACAAGGTCAAGATTCGCCACCCGGTTGTCCCGGGCGATCAGTTGATCCTCGAAGCCATCACCGTCCGCGTCAAAAGCCGCACCGGACACGTCCGGTGCAAAGCCTTCGTAGGCGACAAACTCGCCGCCGAGGCGGACATTAAGTTTATGCTGGTTGATTCTGAGCCGTTGTGAGTTGTGAGGTGTTAGTTGTCAGTTGTCAGTTGTCAGTTGTCAGTTGTTAGTTGTCAGTTGTTAGTTGTCAGTTGTTAGTTGTTAGTTGCGAAATGTGAAATCTGAAATTTGAAATCCGAATTCTGAATTGTTTTTCTGAACCCTGAACCCTGAACCCTACAAACGCCCCGAGCCGCGCCACTAAGATCGTCGCCAACTACAGGAACCACCGGGCCGACCTAAGCCGACTACCCATGCCGCAGATTTCGCCGCTATCCATCGTGGACCCCAAAGCCGACATCGCACCCGATGTGGAGATCGGGCCGTTCTGTATTGTTGGCCCGCAGGTCGTTCTCGGGCCGGGATGCAAGCTCCTGTCCCATGTATCCATCAGCGGGCGCACCACCATCGGCGGCCACAACATCTTCCACCCCAACAGCGTGATCGGCGGCCCGCCCCAGGACCTCAAGTACAAGGGCGAAGCCAGCAGCGTCACCATCGGCGACCACAACACTTTCCGCGAGGCCGTCACTGTCCACGCCGGCACCGAGGGCGGCGGCATGGTCACCCGCATCGGCTCGCACAATCTCCTCATGGTCAACGCCCACGTCGGCCACGATGCCACCGTCGGCAACCGTTGCGTCATCGCCAACAACGTCATGCTGGCCGGGCACGTCTTCGTCGGCAACAACGTCGTCCTCAGCGGCGGCGCGGCCTCGCACCACTACGTCCGCATCTCCGATTTCGTCTTCGCGGCCGCGTATTCGCAAATCCACATCGACGTCCCCCCCTTCGTGAAAATCCAGGACGACACCGTCTGGGACATCAACGCCATGGGCCTCAAACGCGCCGGGTATGTCGATGAAGACATCCAGGCCATCGAAGACGCCGTCCGCCGCCTGTTCATCTCAAAGAAACGCCCGTTCGCCGAGGCGCTGTCGGATTTTGATACGATGAATGGGATCAACCCGCATGTGAAGCGGTTGGTGGAGTTTTTGAGGGAGCGGGATATGGGGAAGCATGGGAGGTATTTGGAGAGCAAGCGGAGGCGGTAAGACGTTCCTGATCGCGCTTGGACATTGCCTACAATGATGAACAGCGGGAGCATTTGATATGGTCGTTCTAGCAGGACATTTTGATGGCAAGCAGGTCATCATCGATGGCCCGTTGCCCGCGGATATTCCAGTGAACACGCCGCTTCGCGTCACGCTCGCTCCGGTCGACGCCGATCCTGAGCCTTCTGATCCCCTGGCGGATATCGCGGCATTGGCGCGCCCCCTTGGGAAGCCGCGCGATTTCGCCGCCCAGCACGAACACTACATCAAGGGCACCCCCAAACGATGACACGCGTCTTCATCGACACTTCATTTCTGCTCGCCCTCACGGCGGAAGATGATGAAGCCGCGTTGACACATGATCATCACTTTGAGCAGGCAGGTTTTGAAGCGCTACTGCGACGCGATCCGCGGCTCAAGTTGCAATTCCCACAAGTTCACATAGGCAAGAACGTCACCTGATCGGCCCATTCCTCCGCCTCGCTCGATACCCAGATCATCACCAGATCCTCAATGATCACCCCAATAGGAGCACTCTGATGCGCAACAAACACGCCCGGCATCCGCAGCCCCTTGGCCAGCCGCTCAGCGGCGTGCGCCGTCATCGTGTTTACATCATGGGAGACAAGCAGAAACCCATTGATCGCGGCATACTCAAGAACCTCCGCATCGGGGCGGTCAGCCATACCCACTTCGCGCAGGCGCTGAAATTCAATGGCCGGTTCGCGCCGGGAGACGCCGAGAACGATTGCTTCCGTCAGATCGTGATTGGCCAGGAAACGCGGGCGACTCATCGCGCTATCCCTGCCTTAGCCAACCGCAGTTTTCGCAGCCGATCGACCGCTGCGCTGGGAACTTCATTGCCTTTCGCACGCGCGTTCTCCCAGACAGCGCTTTGCTCCCGGAGGTACTCTTCCACTTCGGTCCGATTGGCAAGGTAATATGTGATCGCCCCGTACACCTGTTCCAGTGTCAGAGCCGGAAAATTGCGATGAATTTCCTCGGCCGACTGGCCCTGGTCGAATCCGATCACGACCGAGTCCAGCGAAATGCGGGTTCCCGCGATTCGGCGGACTCCGTACGTGTCCACGGTGATGTAAGGGTTGTCGTGCGCCATAAACAGCCTCGCCATGCATTATATCGCGGAATCAGCCTCCGGGGTGTATCGATTCGCCTGTTCCCATAGAATACCCAATTGGCATTATGAAATCTCAGGACTCGAAAGGACTAAACCATGGATCGGTTGCCCGTCGGCGTGATTGGATGCGGAAAAATGGGGCGATTGCATACCCGCGTCTACAGCCAGATGCCCCAGGTCAAGCTGGTCGGCGTGTTTGATGCCGTGCCGGAATCGGCCGCGCAGGCGGCCGATCAATATGGCACGCGGGCGTTCACCGATCTGGAGGAACTGCTGTCCCAGGTCCGCGCCATCACCATCGCGACGCCCACCATCACGCACCTCGAAACCGCCCGCGCCTGTTTGGCGCATGGGGTGGCCTGTCTTATCGAAAAGCCGCTGGCGAAAAACTCCACCGAGGCGCGGCAGATCGTCGATCTGGCTTCCAAGGCCGGCGTGGTCGTGCAGGTCGGGCATGTCGAGCGCTTCAACCCGGCCGTTCGCGCCATGGACCGGCTGGGGATGAAGCCGCGCTTCATCGAAGTCACCCGCGTCAGCCCGCTCACCTTCCGCTCCATCGATGTCGGCGTCGTGCTCGACATGATGATTCACGACATCGACATCGTTTTGAAACTTTCCGGCTCCACCGTCAGCCGGGTCGATGCGGTGGGCGTGAGCGTCATCGGCACCGTCGAGGATGTCTGCAACGCCCGCCTCACTTTCGCCAACGGCTGCGTCGCCAACCTCACCGCCTCGCGCCTGGCCCTCAAGACCGAGCGCAAGCTCCGCGTTTTCTCGGCCGACGCCTACGTCTCGCTGGACTACCAGAAAAAATACGGCATCGTCGCCAACCGCGGCGGCAACCTCGACGCCATCCGCGACGCGGTCGCCAAAATCCGCTCCGGCGAAGTCGAAGACCTCGCGGGCCTGAATTACCAGGAATTGGTGCAGATCGAAGAGCTCGAAATCGACGATGTCGAGCCGCTCCGGGCCGAGCAGGAAAGCTTCATCGCCGCGGTGACCGGCGTCGCCCCCTCGCCCGTCTCGGCCGAAGATGGCCTGGCGGCGGTTGAAGTGGCGGAGAGAATTGTGGCGGCGATCAAACCCGAAGCGCTTTAGGAAATTGAACCACGAAGCACACGAAAGGCACGAAGAAAAGAGTTAGCCACAGATGAACACAGATCAGCACAGATGAATTTAAGAAACAGAAATCAAGATTGATTTCACAGAAACCTCTGAACTCCCCTCTTTTCATTTCTTCTCTTTATCCGTTCTGATCCGTGAGTATCTGTGGCTAATTCTCTTTTTCGTGGCCTTTGTGCCCTTCGTGGTTCAAGTTCATTTGGCCGCGGCATATTGCGCGTATTTCTGCATGGCCATTTCCAGGGCGATGTTCATCATCGGCTCGTCCATGCGGATCATCGCGCCTTTGGTGAGCTTGATGCGTTCCTGGTCGCGGAGGACGCGAAGCTGGGCGGTGCGGAGCTTGACGCGGATGGCATCCTGCACCTTCTGATCGTCGAAGGCATGCACGACGCCCCCCTGCCTTGAGTCGAGCTTGACGATGTAGAACGCGCCGCGATCCTCGATGATTTCGCTGAGCTGGCCGGGCTGGAGGGTCTTGAGCGCCTCGCGCACCTTGACCACGGCGAAAGAGGCCGGGGCCATTTCCCAGGGCTTTTCGGTGGCGAACATCTTCTCATCGTTTTCCTTGAGCACCATTTCCTTGAAGTCCTCGCCGGCCTTGGCGCGCTTGTGCTTCTCGGCGACCTTGGTGATGGCCGCATCTTTACTGCCGGTCTTGGCGATATCCACCTTCAAAAGCCGGAACGAGACCTTCTCGTTATCCGTGAATTCCTTGTCGTAGTTCTTGTCGTAATATTCGCGGATATCGGCGGCCGTCACCTGGATGCGCGGGTAGACCTTTTTCTGATAGTACAGGCGCACCATCTCGGTGCGGCTCTGCTCATCGACCAGTTCATCGAACTCCAGGCCGGTGTCTTCTTTGGCCTTACGCTTGGCGATTTCCAGTGATCCGCCGGCGCGGGTGATCTGTTGCAGACGCCAGACCATGGTCTGCACCTTGGCCATCTGCTTTTCTTCATCATCGAGACTGCGCTGGGCGGCGGCGTATTCGAGCTCGACCTGCACGAGTTCGCGGACGGTCTTGACGATGTCATCCATGGCCGCGCGGCGGAAGCCGTTGATATCGAGTTGCTTGGCGCGCTCGCGAAGAGGGGCATCGATCAGTTTGATCACCTTGTTGGCGAAGATGGGGGTGGTGTTCACCTCGGCGACGACTCCGCCCAGAGTCAGGTATTGGCCGGAGGATGGGCCCAGGGGTTGGGTCGTCGTGCCGGCGCCCGCGCTGGCCGGACGGGTGGCGGTATTGCCAACCTTGCTTCCACCGGCGTTGCTGCCCGCCGTGGCGGGGAGAACGGGTTTGATCTCGTTGGCCACCACATCGGAAACGCCCGTTTTCGGCACATCGGCCGGGGGGTTGCCGCCGGTCAGGGGCACGATCGAAATCGGCGGCACGATCGGCCGGGGATTGGTGTTGCCCGTGTTGTCCGTTCGAATCTCCATGGCCGGGGAAGTCCGCTCGCCGACTTCCGCGCCGCCGTTGACGGGCCCGGGCCGGGGCGCGGCAAAGGACTGCGGCGTCAGCGGCTTGGGCTGGGCGGTTTTCGCGCAGCCAGCGGCCAGGGCGGCGATGGAGAGTGAAATCAGGCTTAAGCGGGCGATTTTCAGTGTCATTATCGTTGTCTCCTGTGCGGGCATTCTCAGGTGTGCGCAGAGTATGTGCGCAGCAGCGATCATGCAAGTTATCGGACGCTTACCCGGGGAAACATGAGGGAATGGTGGAGCGGAGGAGAGCATGAGAGCGGGTTTGGGGGGTAAATGATGAATGATGAAGGATGAATGATGAAGGAAGAACCATCGAGAGGCAGTAGGGCCGGTTAGGACATGATTGGGGCGGTTTGGGTGGGGGAGTGAGCGAAAGCAAAGTGGAAAATGGGGCATTACGGGGCATTCAGGGGCATTTGGGTTGATGGGCGGTGGAGGGAGTGGGTGAATGCAATTTCAAAAATGGGGTCTTTGGGGGTGTATTGGGGTGTGGGCAGACAGTAGGCGGTAGGCGGTAGGCAGTAGGCAG
>JBBRTW010000239.1:0-10668 GCA_038244055.1 Tepidisphaerales bacterium
CATCAATTCACCGCGCCCGCCGCGGATGAGCTGATCGAGCGAAAGGGAGACGGCGCGATCCAATGCTTCGCCTGCGGCCACCGCTGCATCGTCAAGCCTGGCCGCGATGGCGTCTGCCGGGTTCGCTTTAACGACAACGGCATTCTCCAGGTCCCCTGGGGTTACGCGGCCACGGTTGCCTGCGACCCCATCGAGAAAAAACCATTCTTCCACGTTCTCCCCGGCTCCGATGCCCTGACCTTCGGCATGCTCGGCTGCGATTATCATTGCGGGTACTGTCAGAACTGGGTCACCAGCCAGATGCTCCGCGATCCCGATGCGGCCGCTCCGCCCAAGTTCATCAGCCCCAAGCGCCTGGCCGAGATGGCGGTCGAGAACGGCGCGCCGGTGATCGCCTCCTCCTACAACGAGCCCCTCATCACCAGCGAGTGGGCCGTCGCCGTTTTCAAGGAAGCCAAAAAGCTCGGGCTGCGCTGCGCCTACATCTCCAACGGCAACGCCACGCCCCAGGTTCTCGATTACCTCCGTCCCCATGTCGAGGCCTACAAAGTCGATCTCAAGACTTTCAGCGACCACAACTACCGCCAGCTCGGCGGCGTGCTGGAAAACGTGACGACGACGATCGAGATGCTCAAGCAGCGCGGCTTCTGGGTGGAGATTGTCACGCTGGTCGTCCCCGATTTTTCAGATGATACGGATGACCTCAAAAGGATGGCCGACTTTCTCGCCGGCGTCGATCCCCTGATGCCGTGGCATGTGACCGCCTTCCACCCCGATTACAAATTCGACCGGCAAAACGGATTTCGCAATACGACGGTTGATGACCTCATGAAAGTGGCCGAGATCGCCCAAAACGCCGGCCTGCAATACATCTACCCCGGCAACCTCCCCGGCGCGGTAGGGGGATGGGAGAACACGCGCTGCCACCACTGCGGCGCGACGGTCATCGAGCGGCGCGGGTTCAGAGTGATGCGCAACCTCGTCACGACCGAAGGCCAATGCCCCCACTGCGACAAATCTCTCCCCGGAATCTGGGGCCCATCCAGCGGCCACGGCGACGGCTACGTCCGCAGGGTTCTCTAAAAAACATTGAACCACGAAAAACACGAAGGGCACGAAGAAGAAAAGACTAAGATAGAAAATGGAGGATGAAAAACGGCGGGGAGAAAAAAGAAAGCCGAGGATGGAAGATTGAGGATGGAGAATGGCGGTCAGACCATCACAAGGATCGTCGATCGCACCATCTTATCTATCCTCTATCCTCTATCCTCTATCCTCTATCCTCTCCCCTAATTCGCCGAGCGGCTGTGTTCTTCCAGCCGTTGGATCAACTCCGCCGCTTCATCGCTGCGGTCGCCGACGCTGCTGGTCCAGACCAGGGCTTCGTTCTTCGACACCGCCCGCTCGATGCGCCGGCAGGCGCTGATGACCGTGCTGTGGTTGCGCTTGCCCATGCGGATGCCGATCTCGGGGAAGCTCAGCTTGGCGGTCTTGCGAACCAGGAACATCGCCACGCTCCGGGCGAGGCTGATGGTGCGCTGGCGGCGGCCGGACATGAGATCCTTGGATTCGATGCTGAAGTAGGTGCAGACGGCGGCCATGATCGATTCGGGCTTCACCGGCGCGACCATCTGCCGGTCCAGTTCGCCGAGCGATTCCTGCGCCAGAATCACATCCGCGGGCCGGCCGGTCAGCTTCACATGGGCGGCGATGCGGTTGAGCGCGCCTTCGAGCTCGCGCACGCTCTGGGTCACCCGGCGGGCGATCCAGCCGACGACATCTTCGCTCAGGTACAAGCCGGTGCGAAGCGAGATGCTCCGCAGAATCTCGCAGCGCGTGGCATAGTTGGGCGGATCGACCCGCACGACCATCCCGCTGACGAAGCGGTTGATCAGCGATTCGCCGAACTCCTGGATCATCTTGGGGTGCTCATCGCTGGCCAGAACCACCTGCCGGCCCATGGCTTCGATGGCGTTGAAGGTGTGCAGGAATTCCTCCTGCGTGCTCTTCTTGCCCGAGAGGAAATGCACATCGTCGATGACCAGCAGATCCAGGTCCCGCATTTTTCGGCGGAAGGCATCGAGCTTGTTCATCCGCATCGCGGTGATGTACTCGTTGGTGAATTCCTCACCGGTCATGTAGGCCCAGCGCTTGGTGGGATGATGCTCGATAAATCGTTTGCAGAGTCCCTGCAAAAGATGCGTCTTACCGAGTCCGCAGGAGCCATGGATGAAGAGCGGGTTGTATTGAACGCCCGGGAATTCCGCGACGTAGGTGGCCGCGTTGTAGGCGAGCTGGTTCGACTGGCCGACGACGTAGGTATCCAGCGAGTGCCGCAGCCTGGGCCGATGCGCCGATGTGCCCGAGAGCATCGAGGAGGAGAGCGGGGCAGGCGGCATGCTTACCGCCACGGACTTGCCGGCCGAGACGGGCGAAGAAGCGCCATTGAGCGGGCCGACCGGCGCGCCGATGCGCATGGGGCGGTCGATCGTCCGCGCCTGCGCCTGAGTGGCGACCGGCGAAGCGAGCAGGCCGCTGCCCGTGTCCTTGCCGGTGGGGCGGGCCTCGGTCTCGAAGAGCTGCGGCACGACATTGAAGCGGACCGCCAGGGGGCAGCCCAGGACTTCGTGCGCGGCTTCCTGGATCGGCTTGGCGAAGTGCGCCCCGATCCATTCGCTGATGAAATCGTTGGGGACGGCTATTTCCAAGCCGTCGTGTTTGAGGTCGAGGCGCGTCGAGTTGTTAAACCAGACGTGAAAACGCTGTTGTCCCACCCGCTGGGCGATGGCATCTGCCAAACGCGCCAACTGGGGATCGTGTGCGCTGATGCAGCTCACTTCGATCTCCTTGACGAAGAACATGCCTTGGATCAGACCGCGCGAGAGTTCGCGGTCTTTTCCCAGTCCCAACCCGCCGCGCCCGAGCCTCTCCGAAAGCTCCAGCGCAACAAGTCCACCTTCCGCCATGACGCACGAGCCAAACGATTTCGCACCGGCCGCGGATTGCCCGCAAGCGACGAAAAATCATCCGGCCCGACCGTCAGCATTTCCCTGGCGGAAACGGGCATCATGCCATGTAACAATCTTCGTCCGTGAAGAATCGCGTCCTGCGATCCGAGAGAGATGCGCTACCGAAGAAAGCTGGCCGGCATTGCGCCGCCGAGACTCGTTGCCCGCGAGCCTCATCACTTTCTTCACACGCCCCAAACCATCCCTGAATCCAGCGTGCGAGAAATTAAGCTGCACCGGCTGTGCTGGCAAGCGCGAATTTATCGGATTTTCCGTTCACAACGGCGCAAACACATACAGGGCTTACATTCCCTGCATAAAATAAATTCTTCTGAACATTTCATCCACGAGGTTATGGGTCCTGTGGAGGGCCTGTGGAGAGCTTGCCAGCAACGTTGGACGCGCAAATCTTATCGGACGCCCGCGCATTTTCCCATGTAATTCCCCGCGCTTCTCCAACCCGCACAAGCAAACTGCGATATCACAAATTCTGTAGCATGAGCATCCTGCTCATGTCCCAGATGTGACCCCGTCAGTGCCCCACCGACCCCGTCCTTAAATCCCTCAACATCGCCAGCTTGCTCCCGATTCGCGCCATCCCATGCCGATAATACAGTTTCAGCGCGGGCGTATTCCGTGCATCCACCGCCAGGCATAACCGCCCATGCCCCCGCGCCCCGGCCGTCGCCATCGCCTGCTTCATCATGAGTTCACCCAGTTTCCTCCCCCGCGCGGCCGGCAGTAATCCGAGATAAACCAACTCCATCGCATCATTCCGCAGGCTGTCGCAGAGGAGGAGCACACCCAATGGTCGATCTCCCTCCATCAGCAGATGCCAGGCATCGGGGTCGAAGATGCCGCTGGCCTTGTGCCCCGCCAGGATGTCTTCCATGCTCCGCAAACCATTCAGGGCCGGGCAATCCAGGCTCCCCTGGTAGGAGGCGATGACGGTCCGTCCAAACTGCTCGTGCGTCTGCTCCGAATACTTTACCCACCTCATCCCCTCCGGCAGCGCCGGCGGCGCGATCCCCGAGGCCGGCATGACCTGGAGGTATTGCAACTCGGCCATCCGCATGAACCCATGATCGCCGAAAACCGCCGCCAGGACCGAATCCGTCGGCTCGATCAGCGCCTGGGCCAACTGCACGCCGGCCCCCACCGCCTGCCGGCAGATCGGCTCGATCAGCAGCCGCGCGCCGGTCTCGGCTGCCTTTCCCGATGGGGCCGACGGGCAGAGCATCAGCATCGTCCGCCCCGGACTGGTCACCGGAAGCATGGCCGACACGATTTTCCCCGCCTTTTCGGCCACCATGATCGTCCCCAGATCGATGCCCCGATCGGTGGTCAGATGGATGAAATCCAGCACGCCGGCCGAATCCGCGTGCCCGCCCGGAGGCGACAAAATCAACTTCACCGCCTGCTCGATTTCCCCGCCGCTCACATGGCGAACGAAGATGCCCCGGTCATCATCCTGACGGCCGTCCCGAAACCGGAGAAGATTTGACAGCAGTCCCACAACTGGCAAGAATAACCCAACCGATGCCAACGGCAAATCCGGACAGGGTTTAGCACACATCGCGGAGACCACACCCATGAAGCACACCCTCGCCCTCACCCTTGTCGCCTGCGTTTTCTTCACCGCCAATACCGCGCAGGCGTATCCCAAGCCCAGTGTCGATCGCATCGCCTGGCAGCTCGATATCAAGTACGGCACCCCGACGCGAATCGCCGTGCAGAGCCCCGGGACGACCGCTCCCAAGGCCTACTGGTATCTGCCCATCACCGTTTCCAATAACACCGGCGATGAGCAGCAGTTTCTCCCAGAAATCGACATGGTCGATGACAATGGCGTCGCCACCCGCTCGGACAAGGACATTCCCAAGGATGTCTTCGATGCCATCAAGCGCAAAGAGGGCACCAAGCTGATGATCCCACTCGGCAAAGCCTCCGGGGCGATCCACCAGGGCCCCGATGAGATCATCGAGACCGTGGCCATCTGGGCCGAGCCGCTGGAGCGCATGGGGAGCTTTTCGATCTTCATCAACGGCCTGTCCGGCGAATCGATCTGGTTCAAGGATGGCCGGGAACTCAAGCGCGACAAGACCGACCGGACGGGCAAACTCGCCTGGTACAAGGATGGGGTGAAACTTAAGGATCCCGCGGATACCGAGCCCGACCCGGCCAAGAAGCGCGATTGGAAAGTCGATTGGACCACCCTCAAGCCCGCCGATATGGGCGAAGTGCTCCGCAAGACACTCGAACTCGATTTCCAGGTCCCCGGCGATCAGTTCTATCAGGGGCGGGATGTCATTCTCCTGAAAAAGGAAGTTTGGATCATGAGGTAGAGGGTTCAGGGTTTAGGGTTCAGGGTTCAGGAAAAGACAAAACTCTCGCCTTCCTGAACCCTTTGCACCCTCCGCAATGATCGACACTTGAAAAAGCGCCGTCCGCTCGACCCGCCCTTGCTTCCACCCTCGTTTCGTATAGAATCCTCCCCCCGCGCCCGACGGCGGGTATCCTCAATTTTGACAGCACGGACTGGCTTTTTACGGTTAGTCCATACCGCAAGGTGATTTATGGCACATAAGAAAGGCGCAGGCTCGTCCAGTAACGGCCGCGACTCCAATCCGCAATATCTCGGCATCAAGCGTTACGGCGGCGAAGTCGTTACGGCCGGGTGCATCATCGTCCGCCAGCGCGGCAGTCGGTTTAATCCCGGCTTCAATGTCGGCGTCGGCAGCGATTTTACCTTGTATGCCCTCAAGGATGGCAAGGTTGAATTCCAGGGGCGAAAAGTCCACGTCAGAGCGCCTGAGCCGGCGACGGCGTGACGAGTTTTGTGCAGCAGGCGGAAAGCCCGCACCACAAAAACCCTTTAATAGAACCCCCGCCAAGACGTGAAACGTAAAAGCCCCAGTGGCTCGACGTTTCACGTCTTCCCGTTTTCGGCGAATGATGGTCTGATATTGATGACCATCGAGCCAATGAACGCGTGTCGCCACTCGCCCCTTGCCCCCGCCCTCTCCCACGCGGCGATTAACCGATGCCGCGTATGGACTGATCTGACGCCGCTTGGGAGAGGGAGTCGTTTTCCTGTATTGACCGCGCGGCGTCGAAATTCTCTGCTCGCAACTCATCACTCGCAACTCGCAACTCGTAACCACTCTCACCCCGAAGCCAACCATGTTCGTCGACGAAGCCCACATCCACATCAAAGCCGGCGACGGCGGCAACGGCTGCGTCTCGTTCCGGCGCGAGAAGTACATTCCCAAGGGCGGGCCCGATGGCGGCGATGGGGGGCGCGGCGGGTCGATTGTTTTTCTGGCCGATGCTTCCGAGAACACGCTGATGACCTTCGCGGGCAAGCATCACTGGAAGGCGGATCGCGGCAAGGATGGAATGGGCAAGAAGATGGCGGGCGTGGGCGGTGAGACGTTGACGATCAAGGTGCCCGTCGGCACGCTCTTTTTCGATGAGGATCACCACATTCTCCTTGCCGATCTCGACAAGCCGGGGCGGAAGGTGGTCATGGCGCGGGGCGGGCGCGGCGGGCGCGGCAACTGGCATTTTCGTTCGCCCACCAACCAGACCCCGCGCTACGCCGAACCGGGCACGCTCGGCCAGGAGCGCCACCTCAAGCTCGAACTCAAACTCATCGCCGATATCGGCCTGGTCGGACTCCCCAACGCGGGCAAGAGCACGCTGCTGGCGGCGGTGTCGGCCGCCAAGCCCAAGATCGCCTCGTACCCGTTCACCACGCTCCAGCCGCAGCTCGGCATCGCGGAAATCTCCGGGCATCGGCGGCTGGTGGTGGCGGATATTCCCGGATTGATCGAAGGCGCTCATTCCGGCGCGGGGCTGGGGCACGATTTTCTGCGGCATATCGAGCGGACCAAGATCATCGTCCACCTGCTCGATCTTTTTCCTCCCGATGGCACGACGCCGGCCGAGAATTACCGGGCGATTCGCAAAGAGCTCGAAGCGTTCAGCCCGATGCTGGCGGAGAAACAGGAGATCATCGCGGCCAATAAGATCGACCTCGCGCCCGATGACGACGCGGTTGAATCGCTAAGAAAAGAGCTTCCCGGCAAGGAAATTTTCCCCATCTCCGGCGCGGTGCGAAAAGGGATCGCGCCGCTGATGGAAGCGCTCTGGAAAAAGCTCCAGGAGATCAAAGAGGCCGATACCGGCCCGCAGTTCCACTACGCGGCCATCGAAAAATCCCCCGAAGTGCTCGATGCGACAGGGCTGCCCGATGCAACCGATGTGGAAGATGAACCCCTGCCGACCGAGGGGCTGATCGAAGGGGAAATGGAAATCGAAGAGGGGCTGGAAGAATAGAGGGGAACGAAACGAAGGCAGTGGCCAAGTGGCCGGCGGAGGAATTCTCGGATGATTCCCGCAGGCGCTTTTCGCGGAGGCGCTCGGCCTGGTCGCGCGGGGATTCGTAGTCGAGAGGGGGCATGGACGAAACTCTACTGGCTGCGAACTTCTGCAATGAAGCACGAAATCCGAATCTCGAAATACGAAACAAATCCGAAATTCCAAGGCGTCAATGTCCAAAACACAAACGGATTAGCTTGGCAACCGGCCCAGCCATTTTAAACTTTCTTCTCTCCGCGTGATTGAGATTTGTTTCGGATTTCGAAGTTCGTATTTCGAGATTACTTCCTGGCCTCGGGCGTCTTTCGCAGCAAGTAAATCGCGACCGCGATCAGGACCAATCCAATGGCCGTCAGGATATAGAGCCAGGGATCGGCCAGCGCGTTTTCATGGGGGAGGATTGATGGAGCCGTGGCGGGAAGTGTCGAGGGAAGTGTGGACGGGAGCGTGGAGGGGAGCGTTGCTGGCGCGGTGGATGGAATTGTGGCGGGGAGTGTGGTTGGACTGAGTGGGGCGGCGCTGGCGGGGGGGAGCGTGATGGCCATCAGGGCGAGGGAGGCGGTGTCGTAGAGGAAATGGGTGAGGATGGGAATGAGAAGCGAGCCGGTGCGGAAGACGAGGTAGCCCATGAGCGCGCCGAGGGCGAAGCGGATGGGCAGGCCGTGGAGTTCGAGGTGGGCGGCGGCGAAGAGGAAGGCGGTTACGAGAATGGCGGTGCGCGGGCGGGTGCGGCGCATGAGGGAGGTCTGAATGGGCCCGCGGAAGAGGAATTCTTCGAAGGTGCCGGCGAAGAGGCCGATGAGCAGGGCGGTGATGACGGGGTGGGCGCGGAGGGCGGGGAAGAAGACATCTTCCTGCATTTTGCGGAGTTCATCGGGCACGGACCAGAGGGTTTCCTGAAGCGCGGAGACGAGGTTGGAGATGGGGACCAGGCCGATGCCCAGGAGGATCGCGGCGACGATGGCGGCGGGGCGCGGGGCGTAGAGCTTGAAGGTTTCGCGCCAGCGCCATTTGCCGATGCGGGCGAAGAGTGCGGCCGGGCAGAGGATCAGGAAGATCTGGGTGAAGATGGTGACCAGCACCGGCGCGAAGGGCGTGGCCTCGGGGTGGGTCATATCCGTGAAGGTGAGCTGGAAGGTGGGCTGGATGTAGAAGAGCAGGAGGAGGCAGACGGCGAAGAGGGCCATGGCCTCATCGATGGCCGGGAGGCGCGGGCCGCGCTTGCCGCCTTTGCCCAGGCCCTTGAGCGAGAGCGGTTCCCAGGAGGGGTTGACGAGTTGCTCGTTGGAAAACAGGCGCGCGGCCACGGAGAGGAGCAGGCCGGCGTAGAGAAAGCTCGAGCCGGCGGCCAGGGCGAAATCGCCGAGGCTGGCCTTATCGCGGAGGACATCGCGCATGAGGAGGGTGGTGTTGGCGATGGGGGTGATGAGCAGGCCGGGCGTGGTTTTCACATCGGCGATGGTCAGGGCCATGCTGGCGAGCGGGAGGAGCATGGCGGGGGTGGCGTAGGAATTGGCCTCGCGGAAAGTGCGGGCGAGTAGGCCGACGATGAGGACGAGCGAGGTGAAAAAGACCAGGGCGGGGACGGCCGCGAGAAAGGTGAGAAAGAGGGACCAGGAGTTGATGGAGCTGAGGGACATCGACTCGCCGGGGGCCATGATGGAGGTCATGCGCCAGATGACCAGGGACATGGAGAGGACGTTGAGGGCGGCGGTGACCAGGCCGCAGAGCAGCACGAGCAGGCCCTTGGCCATGAGGAGCTCGGCGCGGCCGGCGGGGGTGACCAGGAGAGTTTCCAGCGTGCCCAGCTCGCGCTCGGTGGTGGTGGCGGCCAGGGCGGGGAAGAGCGCGCCGAGCATGCCGGTGACGAGGATCAGGAGGGGCATGAGCTGGCTCAGCCGCGAGCCCAGGCGCTGGGTGTTGGTGGAGATGTCGATGGTGTCGCGGGCGATGGGGCGGGTGATCTCGGGGGGGGCGCGGTAGGTTTTGAGGCGCTGGGTGATGATCCATTCCTGGTAGCCATCGAAGATTTTTTCGAGCTTGCGCTGGACGAAATCGGCCTCGGTGCGGGAGCGGTCCAGGCGGAGGGTCAGCTTGGGATCGTGGCCGGTGAGCAGGTCCGGTTGGAAGCCCTTGGGGATTTCCAGGACGGCATCGATTTCGCCGGCGCGCAGGCCGCGCTCGGGGTTGGGCGAGGCGTAGAGTTCGAGCGCGTTTTCCTTATCGGCCAGGCGGCGGGCCAGCTCGGGCGCGCCGTCGGCGTTGACGATGGTGACGCGGTAGGTTTTGTTGCGCAGGTCGTCGATCTTGGACTTGCCGATCATCCCCATGCCGATGGTCAGGAGCGGATAGAGCACCAGCGGCACGCCGAACATGACGGCCAGCGAGCGGCGATCGCGCAGGAGCTCGCGGAGCTCCTTGCGGAAGACGGTTTTGATGATGGAGAAGCGGAGCATTTGGAATTACGAAGGAGACGAGAATTGTCAGTTGTCAGTTGTTCGTTGTCAGTTGTCAGTTGTTCGTTACATTTGTCGATCACAACCATCTTCCACAGACTACTGACAACTGACAACTAACAACGGACAACTAACAACTAACAACTAACAACGGACAACGGACAACGGACAACGGACAACGGACAAATATCAACCTACCACAGAATCATTATTCTCCGCCCGTCCTTCGAGATAAAACCAGTTGTGGATCGGCTTGAGGATCGCGAGCGTTTCGGCCAGGACCTTTTCATCGATCGGCTCGGCGGCCCACTTAGCCCACTGGGCGATTCGCCCGGGGTTGGCGCTGCCGGTGACGCAGGTGGTCATGTCGGGGTGGGCGATGGAATACTGGAGCGCGAGTTTGGCGATATCGCTGCCGCGGGCGGCGCAGTGCTGGGCGGCTTTGGATGCGATTTCGCGGACGTGGGGCGGGGCCTTATGCCACTTGGGCAGGGGGGCGGCCGTGAGCAGGCGGGCGCTGAAGGGGGCGGCGTTCATGATGCCGATCTGCTTGGATTGGAGATAGGGGACCATGTCGGCCAGCATCGTGTTCTGGAGCGTGTAGTGGTTGTACGAGAGGACGACGTCGAGATCCGTCCTGTCCAGAACGTACTTGAACATCGTCATCGGGTAGCCGCTCACGCCGATGAACCCGATAAACTCGCTGGAGATCGCCTCGCCGCTGCCAAACCCGGGCACAAGCGATTCCAGCAGCCGCTGCGGCGGCAGCGAGAACGCCACCGCCTCGCGGTAGGTCATGCCGCCCGCGCGAATGGAGAGAC
>JBBRTW010000240.1:0-10663 GCA_038244055.1 Tepidisphaerales bacterium
ATAGGCCCAGGCGGGGACGGTGGGGCTGAACGAGGAGGTCTTGACCTCCAGGCCTTTCTGGTTGATCAGGTCGTGGATGAAATAGTTCTCGAAGGTGATGGACTTTTCGCTGGCCGACTGCGGGCGCACGCTGAGGGCGGCCTGGAGGATGGGGAACTGCACCCAGTCGGGGGATCTTCCATCGAGATTGGTGACCGGGCCGCTGAAGATGACCGCGCCGCGGGCGACGGACGGGATGGCGATGGCCGCGATGGCCGCGCCGATCCTGAGCAGAGGCACGAGAAGATTGATACGCATGATGCTCTCCCTCGATCCGTGGGGTACGACTTCGGACGATCGATTCATGGGCGCCTGCGGGCGGCTCTGGCGGCCGCTGGCTGGCGCACAATCAATTCATCGGGGAAGAGTCAAGCGCGCTTAATGAAAGTTGGGTGTTTGCAGCGGGAAAACAGCCTCGTTTGGTTATGCAGTTTAACGAAACTGCGGGTTGTACTGATCGGGCAAGACTTATGGGGCGGGCTGCGGGTGGTGGGGGATTTCACTATTGGGGCGTGTCCGGCGGGAAATGAGACAATGAGACGATGAGACGATGAGACGATGAGACGATGAGACGATGAGACAATGAGACGATGAGACGATGGGACGATGGGACCCGGCTTGTTCAGGATTATCAGCACTTGGGGCGCTACCAGAAGAACCATTGCTTTGTATGAAGGACGTAGAGTCCGAGTAGCAGGTTGGTGGTGGCGTGGGCGATCATGCAGGCACCGAGGGATTTGGTGTAGGCGAGGAGGGCGCCGATGAGGAATGCCCAGACGATGGCGGTGAGCCACCAGTTGCCGTGGACGGCGCTGAAAATCAGGGGGACGATCACGAAGGCTTTCCAATCCCACTCGCCGACGTGGGCCAGTTTGAAGTCATTGGGGGCGATGATCGTGCGCCAGGCGAAATCGCGCCAAAAGAGCTCTTCCATCACGGGGACGACGAGCGCCGCGCCGAAGAGGCGCAGGATGATGAAGGCCCAGCGGAGGCGCGGGTCCGGGAAAAATGCGTCGGGATTGAAGGAAATGCCCTCGGGCTTGAAGAACTTGAAATGGTCCTGGAGCCAGAGCTGCATGCCGATCCACTGGGCGGCGCCGAGGAGGCCGACGATCAGGCCGAGCCACCAGTGGTTCCATTTGATGCGCGTGAACGCCCTGCGAAAAGCGATAAGCATGATGCCGACGAGGAGGGCGCGGGCGACATAGGCCCAGGGGTAGGCGGTGTTGCCGGCCGGGGTTTCAGCGCCCAGGGTGCCGACCCAGATGAGGGCGAGAAAGGCGGCCATGGGGAGCGTGTAGGCCAGATCATCGCGGATCCAGGTGGGGTCGGGCTTGGGGGATGGCGCGGGATCGGGCATGGGAGGATTATCGGCGGAGGGTGGTGAGGGGCGTGATTGGCGGTGGCGGAATCGGCGACGGGCGGTAAGGCCGCCAGAATCGCGATCCGCTGGCTTTCAAGGGCGATCCAACGCTGATGTTGCCGGTGGACCGGTGAAAACTCAACCATTCCGCATCGTCTGGATGGGATTTTCGCTCGGCCGGCGGGATTGGGCTCGGGTGCGCGTTAGCATCATGAATTCGCCGCGCCCGGCGAACTCCACTGGAGGCCCCTGCCATGTTCCGCACATTTCTCGCGACATTCCTGATTGCGCTGGCGGCCGGAGCGAGTTCGATCGCCCTGGCGGAGCCGGTATTGATCGAGGCCGAGGCCTTCACCGATCGCGGCGGGTGGGTGGTGGATCAGCAGTTCATGGATCAGATGGGATCGCCATTTCTGCTGGCGCATGGGCTGGGGATTCCGGTGCAGGATGCGACGACGGCGGCGACTTTGCCCGCGGCGGGGGATTACCGCCTCTGGGTGCGGACGCGCGACTGGGTCGGGCAATGGAAAGCGCAGGGTGCGCCGGGGAAGTTTCGCGTGATGATCGAGGGGCGCGAGGCCGGGCCGGTGTATGGAACTGAAGGCGCGGCCTGGCACTGGCAGGATGGGGGCATCATCCATATCGCGCAGGCGAATCCGAAAATCGCGTTGCACGATCTGACGGGATTCGAGGGGCGCTGCGATGCGCTACTGTTATGCGCGGATGCGGGTTATCGGCCGCCGGATGATGGCGAAGAGCTCGCGGTCTTGCGGCGGAAATGGCGCGGGCTGCCGGAAAAACCGGAGGATGGGGGCGAATACGATCTGGTGGTGGCCGGCGGGGGGAGGGCGGGGACGTGTGCGAGCGTGGCGGCGGCGCGGCTGGGGTTGCGGGTGGCGCTGGTGCAGGATCGGCCGGTGCTGGGGGGAAATAATAGTTCGGAAGTGCGCGTGTGGCTGCAGGGGGCGCGGAATCTCAAGCCATTTCCGCGCGTGGGCGATGTGGTGGCGGAATTGGAGCAGGCGAAACATGCCCACTACGGGCCGACCAACACGGCCGAGCTGTATGAGGATGAAAAGAAGGTGCAACTGGTCAAGGAGGAGTCGAACATCAAGCTTCTGCTGGATCATCGGCTGACCGGCGCGGAAGTGAGCGACAAGCGGATTGGCGCGGTCATCGTGACGGATGTCATCAGCGGCCGGCGCTTGCGGTTGCGGGCGCGCTGGTTCGCGGATTGCACGGGGGATGCATGCCTGGGGGCGTTGGCGGGGGCGGACCTGGATATGACCGTGCCGGGGCATATGGGGGCGTGCAACCTCTGGAATGTTTCTGATACCGGCGCGGCGCAATCGTTTCCGCGCTGCCCTTGGGCATTGGATCTGACGAGCAAGCCGTTTCCCGGGCGGGCCAAGGACAAGCCCGATCCGCTCAAGCTCGGCGGGTGGTACTGGGAGAGCGGGTTCGATCACGACCCCTTCGACAAGGCCGAGTACATCCGCGACTGGAATTTCCGCGCGATGTACGGGGCCTGGGATGCGCTGAAGAATGTCGATCAGGTTTTCCCCAATCACAAGCTGAACTGGGCGGCGTATGTGGCCGGCAAGCGCGAATCGCGCCGGCTGCTGGGGGATGTCATCATCACCAAGAAGGATCTGGAGCAGATGACCGATTTCCCCGATGGCTTCGTGCCCACCGGCTGGAAGATCGACCTGCACCTGGCGGACCGGAAGTACGACAAGGGATTCGAGGGCGATGGCTTCATTTCCGAGGCGACATTCGGGCCGTACAAGATGCCGTTCTGGATTCCCTATCGCGCGCTCTATTCGCGGAATATCGGCAATCTCTTCATGGCCGGGCGGGATATCTCGGTGACGCACGATGCCCTGGGCGCGGTGCGGGTGATGCGCACGGGCGGGATGATGGGCGAAATCGTCGGGATGGCGACGAGTGTATGCAAGAAGAATGATGCGGACCCGCGCGGTGTATACGACCGCTACCTCGAGCAACTGCGAACGCTGGTTGAAAAGGGCGTGGGCAAATTCCAGACTCCGCCGGAGGCACTTGAGCATACCATCGATGGCGCTGCCCGGCCGAAGGCAGCCGCCGGCGCGATCAAGCTCGATCCGCCCGCCTGGCTCACGCCGCAGCGGGCCAATCTCGGGCGCGCGGCGACGGTCACGGTTTCGGGATCGAAAGACCCGGCGCACGGGCCGGCGCTGCTGAATGATGGGAAAATTGAACTGGCCGATCCCAACGGGCGCTGGGTGAGCGAGGCGGCGCTGCCGCATTATGTGGAATTCGCCTGGAATGCCCCGCAATCCATCGGCGCGATGCGGATCGTTTCCGGCTATCCCTCGGGCGGGCAGATCATCGCGCCGGTGACGGATCTGACGATCCAGCGGCAGGTCGAAGGCAAGTGGGAAGATGTTCCGGGCGGCAAGGTGCGGGCAAATGAGCGGTTCGATTTGGCGCTTCGATTTGCCGCGGTCACCGCTTCGCGAGTGCGCCTGGTGATGGCGGGCGCGAAGGATGGGCTCTCGCGCGTGTGGGAGATCGAGTGGTATGGGGCGATCGCGGAGTGATTCGATGGCCGGATTTGCAGCACGATGCTCAACTCGCGCGACTGCACCTCATGGATGCAGGGGAATGACTGTCGTTTTGCTGGTCGGGATGATTGGGATCGGATGCGGGGCGGCGATGGCGGCGGCGCCTGATCTCGATCCCTATCAGCGGCAAATCGCACAGCAAGTGGTGAAGCTCAAGTCGGACGATGCACGGGTGAGGGAGGGCGCGGTGGAGGCGCTGGGTTATTTGCGGGCGTGGAGCGCGGCCGATGAGTTTGCGCGATTGGCGGCCGATCCATCGTCCGGTGTGCGGCGTGAGACGGCGATGGGACTGGGATGGGTGGGAACGCGGAAACATGTTGATGTGCTGCTGGGGATGCTGGACGATTCGGATTGGACCGTTCGCCAGGCGGCGTGGGTGGCGCTGACGAACTTGACGGGGATGCAGTGGCCGGTGGATGCGCTGGGAACTGCGGAGGCGCGGCGGGCGCAGGTTCAGGTTTGGAAGCAGTGGTGGGCCAAAGCGCCTGGGGATCGTGCGGCGGCAGAGGTTTTTGAACTGCTCAAGGGGGATCCCGCCAAAAGCCTGGCGGCGGGATGTGAGGTGACGGCGTCCAGTGCCTACAAGGGTCCGGCCAATGCACTAACGGATGGTTCGCAAGACACCTTCTGGCAGGCCAAGGGCGTGAAGTTCCCGCAGCATTGCACGATTGACTTGGGCGCGGCGACCGAGTTCACGCGGCTGGTCATCCATCAATACGGGCCGGGCTATTGCATGACCGATTTCGGCGTGGCGGCAAGCGGGGATGGAGTGAAGTTTGAGGAGATTCATCGGGCGAAAACGCCGGTTGAGCCGCTATTGGAGATCGAGCTTGGGAAAACCGTGGCGCGGTATGTGCGCATCACTTCATACGATTCGCAGAACAAGATTTATCCGACGACGATTCGGGAGATCGAGATTTGGAATGGCCGGGCGGCGGCGGGGTCGCAGAGCGGTGAGAACATTTTCTGGCGGAAAGAGCGCGGGCTGCGGGCGCTGGGTGTGTTTGGCGGAGCCGGAGCATTCGACGCGGCCGCCGCGGTTATCGACAAATACGCGACGCGGGGCGCTACCGATGCCTCGGAGAAGGCGATGGTACAGGCGGGGATTCGGGCGCTGGGGCGGCTGCGGGATGCGAGGGCCCTGCCGCTGCTGACGGCGCTGCTTGAACAGCCGCAATGGGCGCGGTACGCGGCCGAGGCGCTGGGGGATCTGGGCGATGATCGGGCGGTGGCGGCGCTGGTGAAGGTGTATCCGCGCTATGCGCGGGACCTGGCCGGCAAGCCGCCGGCGATGCTGCCAAAGGATGACCATCCCGGGCTGGAGCCGGCCGACCGCATGTACGAGATTCCCTATGCGATCTCGATGGCTCTTTCGCGATTGCCGCTGGCGGATGAATCGTCGCGGGCGGGGGTGCGCGAGATCGCGCCGCTGATTCTGGCGAATTTGCAGGGCGATTTTGACGGCGCGGTGCTGTACGAGCCAGAGCCAAGCCGGCTGATCGCAGCGCATCTGCTCAAGCGCATTGAGCTGTTGGATGCGGCGGCGCGGGCGGCCTTGGCGGCGGTGGGGCGAAACGTGCAACTCCCCGCCGAAGACCCGCCACAGTTTCTTTCGGCCGCGCAACGGAAACTGGGGACGACGGCGCACGGGGCATCGTGGATGCCGGTATTCTGCATCGATGCGAAGTACGCGGAGCATCTGATCGCGCTGCTGGAACATCAGGATGGCTGGGTGCGCATCAACGCCGCCAAGGCGCTGATGTTCATGAATGAGCAAAAGGCGGTCGAGCCGATCGCGAAGATCCTGGCTGAGTCGAAACGCGAGGCCGATTACGGCTATTTCGGCGGGTTCGCCTTCAACAGGAAGACACAGGGGCAGGATGATTACGATGATCCCTCGCCGCGCTGGCGCGAGGCGTTCGCAAGGGCGCTGGGCCGCCTGGGCGCGAAGCAGCATGTGCCCCTGCTGGCCAAACTATTAAACGATGAAGCCAACGCGCTGGAGATTCAATACGCCTCGGCCACGGCGCTGGATGAAATCGGAACGCCCGAGGCGATCGATGCGTTGAGAGAGGCCGAACAATCGCATCCGTACCACAGTATCGCGCTGGTGGCGCGCGAGGCGATTTGGAGGAGGGGATTGGAGCGGAAGTTAGAAGCGCGCAGCGAGAAGCGGGAAGGAGAAAACAAGGATGAAGGCAGAAGGATGAAGGATGAAGAGGGTTCAGGGTTCAGGGTTCAGGATTCAGCCAAGACCACGGACAACGGACCACGGACAACGGACAACAAACAATTGACCATGGACCATGGACAATTAACACCCACTCGCAACTCGCAACCCGCAACTCACAACTCCATCCCCGCCATCCTCTTCATCGAGGGCGATGCGGTGATGCCCAACCGCTTTCAGATCGATCCCTGGCGGCAGACTTATTCAACCACCGATTCCGGGCCGGCGTATCGGCTGGGCCGAAATCTCTGTGTGCTGAAGCCGGGGACGGTCGAGGGGAAGGTGATCGCGCTGACCCACTTCGACGAGGGCTACATCGCCGATTGCGAAGTTTCCTGGGATGGTTCGCGCATTGTGTTTGCCCGCCGCGGCGGCCTCAAGGACCCCTGGTGGCACATCTGGGAAATCAGCGCCGATGGCAGCGGGCTGCGGCAGATCACGCGCGGGCCTTATCACGATGTCGGCCCGGCCTATATGCCCGATGGGCGAATCATCTTTTCCTCCAGCCGGATCGGGCTCCGCGATGAATATCACGGTTACCCCGCCACGGGGCTGACCATCATGAACGCCGAGGGCGGGGACATCCACTGCATCGGATTCAATCTTGGCCGGGATAACGAGCCGGCGATTTTGCCCGATGGACGGATCGGCTTCAGCCGGCTCGAGCTCTTCTACTCGCGCCTCAAGACCGAGATCAACATCGAAGCCGCGTATCCCGATGGGACGCGAAACGCCGTCCTCTACGGGCCGGAGCGGCGCGATTTCTGGCAGCAGGTGACGCGCGCCTCCGGCGAGAAGTGGTGGGGCGAAGTGCCGCCGCGGCATCGCGTATTGCGATTGACGCAGGTGCAGGGACTCGATGCCGAGCACCTGATCTGCGCCTCGACGGCGGGGCTGGTCGTCGTCGGGCCGGGGCGCGATCGGGAGACGATCGTGCCGCACGATAAGTCGATGGCGGTGACGACGCCCTTCCCGCTGGGCGATGGCAGGGTGCTCTGCGCCGCGGTGGCCAAGAAGCCATCGAATACCAAGAACGTCGACAGCGAGCCGCTCGACGGCACCCTGGGCATTTACATCATGGAGCTGGCAACCGGGAAAATGGAGTTGCTGCACGCCGATCCGAAGGTGGCGGAATTCGAGCCGCGCCCGCTGATCGCGCGAACGCCGCCGCCGAGTTTGCCGGAGAATGCCGAAGCGCTGGGGCACGGCTACACGGCCAGGCTCCTCTGCGCCTCGGCCCAGATCACGCAGGAGCCGCTGGTGCGCGAGCGCGGGCGATTCGTGCGGGTGGTCGAAGGCCAGCCGATCACCGGCCGGCATGCCAACCAGAATTCGCCGGAGATCAATGCCTGGAAGAATCACACCGGCACGCTGGCGCGGGTGCTGGGCACGGTGCCGCTGGCATCGGATGGCTCGTTCTTCGTAGAAATCCCGGCCGACCGCCTGGTGCATGTGCAGGTGCTCGACAGCGATCGCCGGGTGATGGGCAACCAGCTCGTGTGGATGTACGGCCGGCCGGGCGAAACCAAAAGTTGCATCGGCTGCCACGAGAATCCGGAGAACACCATGTCGCCGCGCTCGCGCCCACTGGCGGCCGGGGTCGCGCCGGTGCAGTGTCTGCCCACCGGCGGAGAGTTCAGCTACCGCGCCAAGCTGTGGAACAAGGGGATTTTGACGGATGAGAGCGAAGAGCGGACGCGGACCGTGCGGGCGGTGAATCTGATGGGGCGGCAATGATGGACGCTCGGATGGCACGGCCCAATATCAAATCATTTCCTTGGCGCAATCGGCACATCGCAGAAGGTCAGCGCGGCGATGCCGTTCGCGCCCCAGAGGAGATTGTCCTGGCTCCACGACTTGCTATCCAGATAGGTGATCGCCCGCGCGCTGGCGGGCGCCGTCAACTTGAGCGCGATCGTGTTTCCTGTCACAGCGCCCGATGCCACCAGGCCTTTTGTTCCATCCAGATAGAACTGGCTTAGCAGCGCATCATCCCACTTCACGGGCTGATCGAATTCCAGAAGAATCTCGTCCTTCTTTTCGCCGGCGTAGCTCGCCTTAAGGAGATTCGGGGGCGCGATCGAGCCGGTAACAACCTTGCTGTAGTTGTCGCGCTCGATCAGGGGCTGGATCAAGCGCGCGAATTCAGCCCAGCCGGCCAGCGGATAGTGGCAGCCGCCGGGCGGTTTGATGCCGAGGGTGGACATGATGCTCATGTTGGAGAACCGGGCCGGGAGCGTGCGCTGCACTTCGCGCAGCATGTTGTCCGAGCCGTTCACGCCCATCGCGCAGGATTTGGGCCAGATCTGGAAAATGTAATAGTGCTGGATATTGGGGAAATCCTGCTTCCACCCGGCCGACATTTCGATGAAGAACTGCTCCCAGGTTTCCCAGCCGAAGCCGCCGGTCGGCCCATCGGCACCCTGGTCGTTCTCCCCCTGGTGCCAGAGGATGCCGCGAATGCCGTGGGTGAGTTTCGCCTGGCGAACGCGCCAGAGCAGGCGGCCGTAAATAGTGGTGATGTCTTCGGGATTGGCGAGGCTTCGCTGGTGCTGGTCGATGCGGGTTCCGCCGGCCGCGCCATTGAAAATGCAGATGGGGATTTTCTGGCTCTCGACCAGCCGCCTGGCCAGTTCCATGCCCCAGTAGCCGAGTTCCGCTTTCTCTCCCTTGCGCGCCTTCCAGACCGGGTTGCACCAGAGGTTGGGCCGGGCGGCTTGCGGCTTGGCGGGTGGATTGCCGTAGCTGCGAATCCATTCGCTGGTGACCGGTGGAGATTCCTCGCGCGTATCGGTCGCCAGGGCGTTTGATTGCCCCTGGATGATGTAGGCGTCGCCGCAGACGAGGTTGTCTACCGTGCGCAGGACCTTCGCATCAGCGCCCGCGACCGCGCCGAATTCCACCTTGTACTTGACCAGTCCCGGCGCGAGCTTGATGGTGAAGGCATAGGACTTATCCGCGGCGAGCTTGCTCTTCTTCTCGGCGAAGAGTTTGTCATCGGCGTAAACCTTGAGGAAAACCCCGTCGGCCGGCTGATCCAGGACGCCGTTGTAGTAAAGAGTGCCTTCGTTCTGATCGTCGCGGGCGTAGAACTGATTGTCTTCGGGCTGCTCATCTTTTTCCGGAGCGCGCTGAGCCCAGGCATCGTGCCTGGGCTCGGTCACGAGAATGTCGGTTGATGCGCTTGTCGCAGCGCCGCCATTCGAGACGGCGACTTTGACCGCGATCGGCCCGGTGTATTGCGAACGCTTGAGGATGAGTCTGTCCGCCACCATCTCCTTGATCACCGCGCCGCCGGAGATGGCCCATGCGTAGTGCAGCTCGCCCGCGCCTTTGGCCTGCATGGCGGCGAGGTTGGCGATCTCCGGCACCACCTCGATGCTATCCCGGCCATTCCACGCGGCCGGCGCTTTCAACGCAACCACCGGCTCGGGAATCGCCTCCCTGATCGCGATGGCGATTTCCTTGACTTTGGTTTCATTGGGATACACCGCCTTGAATTGCAGTGTCGCCGTTTGATCGCCCACCACGCGCCCGGCCTCGAACGTGAATGCGAAGCGATCCACCGCGACGATGCTCTCGCGCCCATCGCGCTTGAGAATCCAGTACGCCTTCTGCGCGCCGCCCGCGCTGGCGGTGATCTCGATGCGCTTTCCTTCGGACACTTCGATCTTCTCCTGCGACACCGACAGTGCATCCCCCTTTTGCACGATAGGCCCGACCAGAGTCTGCATGGGCTTCTGATTCTCGTATTCCAGCCGCACCCAGTCGGCCGACCGCGCGGTCTTGGAAATCCGCACCTCATCGATATCCCCCACAAAATCGTAATTGTTGTACCAGCCGCCGATCCAAAGGCGGCTCGGGGTCTTGATGTTCAGCATCGGCTTGGCCGAGCCATCGAGCTTGCCGTTGATGTAAATCCGGCCGTCGCCGCTGCTGTAGGTATGCACGACATGAATCCACTCGCCGATCGGCAGCGAACTCTGGCCGACGACATTCGAGAAATTACTGTCGATGTTCAGATGCGGCGGGCTGCGAAACTGCATGCGCACTTTGCTGCCGCGGCCACCCTCCTCGTTGCCCCAGCCGATGATGGTTGAATTGGGTTTCAGCGCCCGGAACCAGGCCTCAGTGGAATGCGACGCCGCGCCGGTAGGATAACTGGCGATCTTGTCCCCGCCAAACACCCCCTGCTTGCCGGCCAGATGCCGCGCCGGGCCGATCATTCCATCGGTCGGCGTCGTGTCCACGTCTTTCGACACCAGCGCTGCGACTTCATCCTTCATCGTCTGATTCATATGCCAGACGCTGAGGTAGCCATTGGATTCGCCGAAGACGCCGGCCCCATTGGATTCGCCGGCCGCATCCGACCTGCCCCAGTGCATTTTGAGTTCCTGCCGCGCGTTGCCCTTGATGGCCGGGATC
>JBBRTW010000241.1:0-10641 GCA_038244055.1 Tepidisphaerales bacterium
CGGCCGGGCGCGGTTTGGAAGTCGGTGATGCCGGACGAATTTTCCCGGGCGCGGCGGCCGCACGCGGCGCGGCCGCTGCCGAATCGCCGGCCACCGCTCCGCCTGTATCGACGGACGTTTCAGAAAGACCCGCCGGCGCGGGCGGGCGCGGTGCAACGGGGGCCGCCGGCGCTTGACCGGCCGGGACGGGCGGACGAGGTGCTGCGGGGCGCGGCGCTGTTCCAGCCGGTACAGGCGCGCCGGGCGGGCGCGGCGCGGGCGGCGCGGTTCGCGCTGCCGGCGCTGCGGCGGACGGCGCTGCCCCGGCCGGCCGGGGCGCGCCAGTCACCGGACGTGCTGCTGACGATGTCGGCCGAGGCGCTGACGACGCAGGCCGAGGCGCGGATGATCCTCCCTGCGGCGCGGCCGATGCCGGCCTAAGCCCACTGCCCGCGCGCGGCACCGGCGCTTTCGCGGCGGGCTGCGGCGGCGCGGGAGCTACCGGCGCGGGTTCGTGCGCATGCGCCTCCATCCCGGAGCCCTCGGGATGCTCCTCGACATGGAATCCACCAGCCAGCGCCGCCAGGGCATCGGCCATTTCGTTCTTCTTCTGCTCGTCGGACATTCGGCACCTCGGTCACAATCGGTTCAAGTTCGCCGACTTATCGGACATTCTCACCTTTCGGCTGTCGCAGGCGCATTTCGCGTTGTCGGCACGGCTGCCCTCTCATTATAGTGGAACGCATGTCCGGGCCAAAGCCCCTATCGGCGCCCGCGACGGCGCATTCCCGGCCGCCAGCCGTGGCAGGTCTGTTTTACCCGGACGATCCCGAATCGTGCCGGAGCCTCGCCCGGCAGTTTGTGGATGGCGCTCCAGTCGATCCGGAGCCGGCCGGGAGGCGTTGGATCGGTGGCATCGTGCCGCATGCCGGCTGGGTTTGTTCGGGCGCGATCGCCGGTCAGACCATCGCGGCTATCCGCCGGTCGTGGATTTCGGCTGATGCGAAAGAGCCGGAGCTGATCGTGGTTTTCGGCGCGGTTCACTCCGCGATGCCGATCGAGATCGCCGCGCTGGATTCGCATTCGGCGTGGGAGGTTCCCGGCGGAGAGTCGGCCGTGTCGGAAGAAGTGCGGCGCTATTTGAGCGAGGGCGCGTGGTTTGGCATCGACGACCGGTTTCATGCCCGCGAGCATGCGGTGGAAGTGGAGTTGCCGCTGATCCAGCATGCCTGGCCGGGCGCGGCGATTTTGCCGGTGGAAGTGCCGGTCATCGAGATGGCCGGCCGGATCGGCATCGAGACGTTTGGGCGCATCGCGGCATCGGGCCTGCGGGCGATCTATCTCGCCAGCAGCGACCTGACCCACTACGGCCCGGCGTACGGATTCACGCCGGCCGGGATCGGGCCCGAAGCGCTGGCCTGGGCGAAGGACAACGATCGGAAACTGCTGGAGATTGTGACGGATATGCGGTTTGAATCGGTTGTGCCGGAGGTTTGGCGGCACAACAACGCCTGTGGAGGCGGAGCGATTGCAGCGATGCTTGCGGCCTGCGGCCAGTCGGGTGCTAATACGGGCCGCGTGTTGCGTCACGCCAACAGCAGCGAGACGCTGGCCGGCATCGCGCGAAAGTCGGATGAAAGCGCCGTGGGCTATGCGTCGGTCGTGGTGGGGTGAGTTTATCGGACCCGCCGCGAGCGCGCGCTGTGGCGTGGCGGCAACATGAGTGGTTCGGATGTCGCGCCGCGGCGGCGCGGGAGTGAATGGTTGTGGCGTGGAGACAACATCCCGCACAACCGGCCCGATCGGCGCATCGGCCGGGCAAAAGTTTGACGGAGGATCAGGCCTGAAACGAGGGAAAGCGAAGGATCGATGTTTGTACACGGATGTGGAACAGGTTTTGTTATTGATGGGGCATCTCGCCCGCTGATTCCGGAAGCCGACGCTCGAAGTAACGCATCGGACGGGGGAAAGCAGCGAGAGTCCATGGGAGCACACATGAACGAGCACGAGTTCCAGTCCAAGCTGGCCGAACTGATGACCGAGATTTCCACTTTGCCTGTCACCGAGCGAAGGAAACTGGAACAACTCGCGGATGAAACGCGAGCCCGCCACGAGCGCCTGCGGGCGACCGTGAGCAGCCTCCAGGAGAGCCTGGATTATCTGCGCCTGTCGATCAAGTACCTGGTCTTCGATCTCGAAGCCACAAGGCGCGAGAACGGCTACCTGCGGAAAATGCTCGAAGAAACCACTGAGGAGAATGATTGAGGCGCATGGGCGGGCCGGCCAGCAGAAGAGTCCGGCAGGCTCCATCAAGCGATTCGATTTGCAACGATTAAACTGAAAAAAAACGCCCCGGGCCGCTCGCCAGAACGGCCCTGGGCGAATAAACAACGGTCGAACACCGGGCGCGGCGTTCGACCGTTTTTCGTTGTTCTGTGACTCGATCGTCCCGCCCGTGCCAGCGACGTTGAAGTAAAACAGAACTCCACTCACGTCCGCCCGTTCTGAAAACGTTCCGGTCCCCTCTCCTGTACTCGGGAGAGGGAAAGGGTGAGGGTCTTCAGGTTGCCCTCGCGAGCCGAAATCGCAGACCCTCACCTCGGCCAATTCCCGAGTACAAGTGACGGAGGCGCGATAGAATGAGCTTGTGACTTCGCGCAGATCACTTCCGCCGGTCAGCTTCCGTATTCGCCGAATCGTTCTACTGATTGGAATCGGCCTCGCAATCACCGCGCTGGCCTTCTGGATTCGCTCCAGCCTCATCCCCATTCAAACTGTCCATTGGGATCGAGCCCCCGCCGGCAATTCCTTCAAAATCATCGACACGCCTGTCCCGGCCAATTCAACATCCCGCCCCATTCGCCGCGCTGATACCTTCGCCCATTGGGTGCTCGACATCGAATCCAAGGCCGATCCCGTGCCGCCCGCTCGCTACGAACTGCTCGATTCAATCATCGCCGATGCCACCGCCCGCCTCGCCTTCGCTCCTGCCGACATCTGGCGCCGATCTGAGCACGAGCGAATTCTGAACGTCTTTAAGACCATCGATCAAGTCCTCACCGATCACGGCGTTCTCTATCCTCCCGGCGATTTCGATGTCCCCTCCCTCCGCCTGGGCCTTTGCGATCAATCGCTCGATGGCGACGTGCTCCGCCGCATACTCCGCGTCAGCTACAACGCCCGTCGCCGCGACTGGGCGGCCAACCACATGGGCCAACCCTTCCACATCATGGATTGCGACATCGCCAGCCTCGTCTACCTCGGTGTCGGCGATGCCCTGGGCATCGAGCTTCATCTGGTCGATCTCCCCGACCATATGTTCGTGCGCTTCATCCTGGGCGATGGCTCGCACATCAACTGGGATACCAACGATGCCTCCTCCCCCACCGATGATGATTTCGCGCGCGACTTCGATATCTCAAAATCGCAGGTTGAATCGCGGGCCTATCTGGCGACCCTGACGCGCGAGCAGGCGCGGGGATATATCTATTCGATGCGTGCGGCGAACTGGGAGCAAAAGCGCGAACTGGGAAAGGCGATCGCCGATCTGCAGCAATCGCTGGCGTTGTATCCACAGTCCCCGCAAACCCGCGCCGCCCTGGCGCGGTTGACGGCAATGCGCGATCGGCCGTGAAATTCCCATGCTATTGTGGAAGCTGATCGTAAACGATCTTCCCGCCCAGGTAAGTGCGAAGCACTTTCATGTTCCGCAATTCCTCGGCCGAGCAGGTCAGCGGGTCGTGATCCACGATGATCAGATCCGCCAGTTTCCCCGCTTCCAGCGATCCGACCAGATGATCCTTGAACAGAATCTTCGCATTGTTGATCGTGTAGAAGCGGAGAGCCTGCTCGCGCGTCAGCGCTTCTTCCGGGTGCAGCGGCGCATCGGTCCAGCGGGCGTTGCGGGTGGTGCAGGTGTACAGGCCGAGGAACGGGTTGTACGGATTGACCGAGCGCAGCGAGCCGATCTTCTGCATGTGGTCGGAGCCGCCGCCGGCATTGCCACCTGCGGCGAAAATCGATTTGAGCGGCTGGAACCAGCGCAGCCGCTCGTACCCGAACTGCCCCAGAAGCGTGCGCGTATCGAGCCAGAGCCAGACCGGCTGAATATCGACATTGACGCCGAGTTTGGGCAGCATCTCGACGGCCTCCTTGCTCATGAAGTTGGAGTGCGTGATGCAGGGCCGCGTGGGGGCAAGCTGGCCGGGCATTTCCTTGTCGAGCTGCTGGTAGACATTCAGGAGCGTATGCACCGCGCCATCGCCCACCGAATGGGCCGTGAACTGGAGCTTGGAATTCACGCACTGCCGCACGATCGGCAGCAGCCGCGCCTCGGGAATAAACAGCACCCCGCGATAGTTCGGATCCGTGATGCCATAAACCGTGGAAACGCCCCACGGCTCGCGCATGTAGGCGCTGCCGGTCAGCATGCCGCCATCGAGATAGCATTTGATCCCGATGATCTGCAGCATCGGATCGGGCTTGTGCAGCGGATGCTCCCCCACCGCCTTGATCCGGCCAAGGATCGAATCCATCGTCCCGATCGTGTCGATGTGATGCGAAGCCGACAGCCGGATCGTCAGATCCCCGCGCTCGCGCAGCCGCGCGTAGCGCTCGATCGCGCCCGGTGAGGCATCGCGGTCGCAGATCGAGGTGAGGCCGACGGAATTGTAATCGTGGAACAATTCGAGCGTCCGCCGCTCGGTGTCGGCCTCGGTCGGCTTGGGTTCGGGCGATTCGTATTTCACGTAGCGGGAGAGATTGCGGAGGATGCCGGTGGGCTGGCCGGCCGCATCTTTCTCGACCTGGCCCGAGCCGCCATCGGTGATTTTGAAATTGGCATCGATTCCCGAGAGCTTGAGGGCCAGGGAGTTGAGCGATGCATCCGGGCCTGTCGAGAAGGTGACGGGATTTTCCGGGGCGGCCTTGTCGAGCTCGGCGCGGGTGGGGTAGCGCGGGTCCTTGAGCCGCGTGATAAACACCTGACGCACCTGAATCCATTTCCCCGGGCCGAGCACTTTGGCGCGCTTGGCGATGTAATCGAGAACATCCTCCACCGATTCCATCTCGGGGATGGTGTGGTCGAATTCCGTCATGGCCGCCCCGGGGTGGACGTGGGAATCGATCAGGCCGGGGAGGACGGCGCGGCCGTGGAGGTCGATGATTTCGGTTTGCGGGCCGGCAAAGCGGCGGACGTCCTCATTGTCGCCGACGGCCATGATCTTCCCCTCATGGATCGCAACGGCCTGAACGATGGAAAAGTCGCCATCGACAGTGATCACTTTGGCATTAAGAAGAATCAGGTCGGGATGAACGAGCGTGACCGGGTCGATGCTGATGGGACTGCGCCTTGCGCAGCCGAAGCCGACAATCAGCAGCGCAATCGCGATCAGGCGGGAAATGGCGGGGTGTAGAATAGCGCGGCGTTTGTGCATGATTTGGGCCTCGGGTTGGATATCCTCTATATCGCCGAGCCACCTGGTTGTGACAACCCGTGATAACCCAGGTCAGCTCCCTTTACACCCCGCCTCCTTCGCGATATCACTTCGAGATGCAACATGATGAAGTAATCCCCATCCTCGATTTCGGCGCTCAGTACGCCCAGCTCATCGCCCGGCGCGTCCGCGAAAAAGGCGTCTACTCCGAACTGGTCCGCCCGGACATTTCCGTCGAGGAAATCAAAAAGCTCAACCCCAGGGGCATCATCCTCTCCGGCGGCCCCTCGTCGGTCTACGAAAAAGGTGCCCCCAAATGCGACCCCAAAATTTTCGACCTCGGCCTGCCCATCCTCGGCATCTGCTACGGAATGCAGCTCGGCGCTGAAATCCTCGGCGGACAGGTCAAGCCCGCCAAGGCCCGCGAATTCGGCCGCGCCAAGCTGCACGTCAACGACACCGGCGACCCCTTCCTCCACGGCATCCCCCAGGACACCACCGTCTGGATGAGCCACGGCGATCAAATCCACGACCTCCCGGCCGACTTCATTCCCCTGGCCACCACGCCCACCTGCCCCTTCGCCGCCGCCAAGCACAAAACTCGCCCATTCTACGGTGTGCAGTTCCATCCCGAGGTCACCCACACGCCCCGCGGCGATCAGATTTTCCAGAACTTCCTGTACGAAATCTGCAAATGCGCCGGCACCTGGACGATGGAGAATTTCATCGAGCAGACCGTCCGCCGCATCCGCGAGCAGGTCGCGCCCGGCACCAAAGTCATCTGCGGCCTCTCCGGCGGCGTCGATTCATCAGTCACGGCCGCCCTCCTTCACAAAGCCATCGGCGATCAGCTCGTCTGCATCTTCGTCGATAACGGCCTGCTTCGAAAAAACGAGCGCGAGCTGGTCGAGACGACCTTCCGCCAGCATTTCAAGATCAACCTGATCACCAGTGATGCCACCGAGCAGTTTCTCTCCAATCTCAAGGGCGTCACCGATCCCCAGCAGAAGCGAAAAGTGATCGGCCGGGAGTTCATCGAAGCCTTCAAGCGCGAGGCCGGCACCATCGCGGGGGCGAAGTATCTGGCCCAGGGGACGCTGTATCCGGATGTGATCGAATCGGGGCATGGATATGCGGGCACCGCCGCCAATATCAAGCTCCATCACAACGTCGGCGGCCTGCCCGAGCAACTCGGCTTCGAACTCGTCGAGCCCCTCCGCGAGCTTTTCAAGGATGAAGTCCGCCGCGTCGGTGAAGCCCTCGGCCTGCCCGAAAACCTCGTCTGGCGTCACCCCTTCCCCGGCCCCGGCCTGGCGGTGCGGGTCATCAGCGACGTCACGCCCGAAAAGCTGCGCGTCCTGCGCGATGCCGATGAAATCGTGCTGGAGGAACTCGTCGCCAATAATCTTTATCGCAAGACGGCCCAGGTCTTCGCCGTGCTCCTGCCCATCGGCACCGTCGGCGTGATGGGCGATACTCGAACCTACGAATCCGTCGTCGCCATCCGCGCCGTCGAGAGCCAGGATTTCATGACCGCCGACTGGGCGCGGATTCCCTTCGACGTCCTGGCGACGATGAGCAATCGGATTATTAATGAAGTCAGGGGCGTGAACCGTGTGGTTTACGATATTTCCAGCAAACCGCCGGCGACGATTGAGTGGGAATAATGGTTCGTTTCAGGCCCATCATGAGGATGATTGTGGATGCCCTTGCTTGTGGGTCAGTTCTCGTAGGCGCGGTTGTGGCAGTGCTCTGGGTTCGAAGTTATTTCTGGGAAAATCGGGTGACGCGCTACCGCGACGGCATTGCCCAGGACGATACGTCTATATGGGGCGCTGGTTCTTCTCTGGGACTATTGAGCGCAGTCTTCACACATAATGTAAATTGGCCTCGTACCGATCTCGACCCAGCCCGCACTTGGGGTCCGGATAGGGAAACAACTTGGACGCGATGGAGTGGATACAATCCGCATCGTGTAAACTGGCAAATGCAGGCGTTGAAAAATCTGGTCAACTTCCGGTTCTGGACCGAAGTCGACGAAGCCAACAGGATGGAAGTACCGCCCTTTCCCCCCAATTCTCCCCCGATACCCGTTGGGCATGCAACAAAAACTTGGCGGGCCGAGGTGCCACATTGGGCGATTGTATTGCCAATGCTGGCATGGCCAATTTTTCGGATTCGCGGCCGGCTGCGGACCAGACGAAGTCGTCGGTTGGGGTTGTGCGGAAAATGTGGATACGACCTCCGCGCCACGCCCGACCGATGTCCGGAATGCGGTGACGTTCCATCATCGTTCAGCAAGCGGTCAAGTGCCCCCGATTCGTCATTGACAGTGTACGCAATCCGCAAAGGGTCATTCAGCCCCTTTCCCGCTCCGCCCGCGCCTCAACCTCACCAAAATGAGCCAGTTGCTCGGCCGTGACCAGTGCTTGGAGAACGATCGGGTCCACGCGCTGATTTTTGATGATCTCCGCGACGTCCGAATCATCCTGCAACCGCCCTGCCCGCAGTTTCATGGCGATTAAATCGTGCATCTCGATAAGCCGCACCGTTCTTCCCGCCAGCGGCGTATCGATCGCACGCCGGACGATGTCGTTCGAGAAATCGTCCTTCCAGATGTCGATTTCGATTCCGCTGTCGTGATAGAGCTTCCATGAGCACGAAGGGTCGAAATGATGCTCGCGCATCGATTCCGGATTCTTATCGAGGATTTCCCGATGGCCTGACATCGCGACAAAATCCACGTCTTCGGTGAATCTCGGGCGGCCGTAAAACATGGCGGCGATACCGCCGACCAGGGCGTAGGAGATTCCAAGGCGTTCGAAGAGGGCCACCGCATCGAGCAAAGGGGCGGCGTACGGAAGGTCTATTTTGGGCTGCATTAGGAGTTCCCGCGCTAGGCAACGGCCATATCTCGCGCGGGCAAGGCACGCATCGAGATTTCCGATCGCGGATTGGACGGCGACCCTGGCCATATTTTCTCATTATAACCCGTGCATGCCGTCTGCGTCGATCAATTATCGACCGGCTCCTTCTTTCGCACCGTCATCACATCCGCCGACCCCGCCCGAATCTGCAGCTTTACCGTCTCATCATCGTTTAGCCACCCATCGATCGTCCCCGGTTTGCCCTCGACCGTGTAGGCGATTGTGAAATGTGCCGGGTCCGCAGGATCGGTCCGCCCGCCGAAGACCTCTATTTTCCGGTGGGTCGGGTAGCCGCCGGAGGATCGCCCCAAATGAATCTTCGGCCGGCTCGATAAACTCCAGAACTCGGCCGGCTCGACCACTTCGCATTGAAAGGCCTGCAGGACCGAGGCCGAGGTCAAATACATGATGATGCAGCGCGCCGCGACAATGCGCTCGTGTCCGCCCGGGCTGCGCAGGCGATGCAGAAACGCCAGCGTCTGAAATTGACGCGCCGGCCCGGCCGGCGGGGCGTTGCTGGCCGAGGATTCATACGATATCCACGAACCGGGGAGGGGCAGCGCGATCCCCGTCGAAGGCCCGCTGGTCGTGATCAGCGGCCCATCCGATCTCATCTCGTAATTCGCGCACGCGCGCTGCCACCACATGATCTGCCCGTGCGCCCAGAGCGGCTCGCGCCACACCACCGCGCAGCCGATCACTCCCACCAGCACCATTGCCAAAATCACTCGCCGGATGCGCCGGCCATTTCGCGAACGCGCAGGGGCATAATCGAGCTGCGTGGCGGGGGCCGGTGGCTCAACCGCGGCGACGACCTGGGGCGTGGCGGGATCCATGCCTTATTCATACCCGATCGGGGCGATAGTCGCAGTCGCCAGTTTGTAACATCAAGATGTTATTCGTAAGACTATTATTGAAAGCAAATTACGGCGATTAGATTAGTCATCTAACCTTTTGACTCCGCCCCTGTCTTATGAGGTGTTCGGATCACCAACCCGAGAAGCAACTGACTTTGAAACCGAACCCTTACGAGGTGCCTTATGAAACGCTTGAATACGATGATCGCGGCCAGTCTGGGCCTGGGCCTTTCGATGGCGATTCCGACTTTCGCCATGGCCGATTCGCGCATCAATGATCGTGGTGGTCACACCCAAACGCGGGTGGAGACGCGCACCACGAGTCGGACCGCCGGCAACGACCATGCCCGCGCCGCCGCCGAGCACACGACAGTCCAGCACACCAACCGCGTCGAGCACGTCGCGCCGGTCCGCCAGCAAGTTCGCATCGAGCGCGATGTCCGCGTGAGCCGCGACGTTCATGTCGATCGCGATCGCTTCGCCGATCGCGACCGCTTCCATGGCGACTCAGGCCGTTTCCATGTCGGCGTGGATGTTCGGCCAGTCTACGTCGCCCCGCCGGTATACGTTTCGCCGCGCGTTTACGTTGCTCCGCGCGTCTATGTCGCCCCGCAGATTTGCCCCACCGGCGATGTCGATGTCGCGATCACCCTGGCCAACGTGCCCGATTGCGTGCTGAACAGCGTCGATTCGCAACAGCGCGGCCCGATTAACGCGGTCTATTTCGTCCGCCGCGATGGCCGGGAGTTTTACCGGTTCATCCTCGAAGGTCGCTCCGGCAACGTGGACATGCGTCTGACCCCCGATGGCCGGGTATTGAGCATCGAAGGATGCTGAAGCGGTCGCGAAGAATGATGAAGGCTTTCCCGGAGGCGGTCGATCATCGACCGCCTCTTTTCCCCTCTCCTGTACTCGGGAGAGGCTCGCGCATGATGTCCAGCGTGCCTTGCGGCACCTGAAACGGCGCCCCCGGCCCGCTCGAGAACATGGTAATGACCCGGAACACCAGCATGCCCGTCAGCGCCGCGATCATCGCGATCCACGGCCCGCGCGCCGCGCTCTGCCGCGCGGTCCGAATCGCCAGGATCACCGCCGCCAGTTGCAGCGCCGCCGAGATCAGGAAGATGGACGTCTCATACGTGAACATAAGGGAAGATCATCTTAACAATCGAATCATTTCAAGACACCGCGCCGGCCGAATCGTTCTGCCGTCGAGCGCGCTTCACTTTCGCTAACGTCGCTTTTGGATACGCTGGATGCAATGAAAAAACTGATCGGGAGATTCTGGCCCGCACTGGCGGTTCTGGCGGGCGTCGCCCTAATCGGCTTCGAATACCGCCAGGAGGGCGGCGTGACCTTGAACAACGCCTTCTGGCTGTTTGTCGGAGCTTTGATCGTTGTGCTGGGCTCCCTGAGCCTCTTTCAGGGCCGCAGCGAAGATAG
>JBBRTW010000242.1:0-10608 GCA_038244055.1 Tepidisphaerales bacterium
CGGCACGCAGGGATGCGTGCAAACAACAAGAAGGATATCCAGCCGCGTCCATGCCCGGCATCGTCACGCCACCTCATCAACACCACCCGACGCGCCCAACGCGTGGCACAGCCATCGTTCGCCCTCAACCAAACAGGGGGGGGGAAACTTCAGCAACATTTCCCTCACCCCGCGCGTCTAACTCAGGGTATCATCTGCCCATTCGGAGGCCGCCTATGAGATATTTCCGCATCGCCCTCTCGGCTGCGCTATTCGCATCCCTGTCGTGTCTTTGCGCGCTCACCCGCGCGGCCGACAAACCCGCTCCACCCGCCGCGACGCCAGCAGGGCCTCCGACCGCGCCTGCCGCCCCCGCCGCGCCGGCCGTTAATGCTTCCGATGATGCCGAGATTCGCAAGCTCATCATTCAACTCGGCGATGGCGACTACAAAAAACGCGAAGAGGCCTCCAAAAAACTCAAGACCTTCGGCAAGGCCGCGCTGCCCATCCTCAAGGATGCGCTGGCCACCGATGATGTCGAGGTCACCTCGCGCGTTCAGGCCCTGATCAAACGCCTCGAAGCCCGGCCGCTGCCCGGCGGGCCATTCGACCCCAACGCCGCCATCCGCCCCACCCGCCTGCACATGTCGGCCGCCGATGGCAACCGCATCCTCGAAGTCAGCGATGACTCGCGCGACCTGCGCATCGTCCAGGGGCCCGATGGAATTCTGATGACCGTCACCGGCGATTCCGATGGCGAGCGCATCACCGAGGAATACACCGCCAAAGATCCCGAGCAGCTCAAAAAGGAGAATCCCGAGGCTTACGCGCTCTATCAGCGCTGGACGGGTCCGGGCAATGGCCCGGGGTTCATCCTGCGCGGGCCGATGCAGATCGGCGGCGTGCAGGGCGGGATCGTGGTCGGCCCGGGCGCGGTGGCCGGGCCGGTGGGCGCGCCCGATGAACTGGATCTGCTGCGGCTGAACCTGGAAAAGCAGTTCCGCCAGAACAAGACCAAGGATGAGGATCGCGAGAAAGTCGTGGCCGAGCTCGAGAAACTTGCCAACGCCCGCGCCTCCGGCGACATGGAAGGCTACACCGCCAAATGCGATGAGCTGCGCAAGATGCTCGAGGATCAGAAACTGACGGCCGGCGATTTTCTCCCGCCTCCCGCCAAGCTTCGCCTGGGCGTAAGCATCGGCCAGGACATCGGCGGCGTCGGCCTGGTCGTTCAGCGCATCGGCGACAAATCCCGCGGCGAGCGCCTGGGTCTGCAGGTCGGCGATACGATTCGCAAGGTGGATGGCAAGGACGTCAAGAGCGTCGCCGAACTGCGCAAAGCAGTATCGGCCAAGGATGCGGGCCTGATCGTGGAGGTCGCGCGCGAGGGGAAGGAGATGAAGCTGGAAGAGAAGGGGGAGGAGAAGAAGTGATAGGAGAGGGGAATGACAAAAACGAGAATTGAACTACCAGATGATGTGTCCCAGTTCCCCCCCAGGCATCGTCATGCCCGTTGTCATCGAAGCTTGCAAATATCGCGCCGTCAAGCACGCATGGGAAAATGTCGCTCATTTTGCAAAGCTGCTGAATTCCGTCGCTCAGAAATTCATACACGCCTTCATCCGCCAATGAGCCAGTCGAGAGTTTGATTGGAAAGCCAAACCTATTGAACCACTTTGCGACGCGACTATCAAAAGGAATTTCGTATCGTGTCAGCCCAAGCATTTGCAGTAGGTTGCGAGATTGTTTCGGACCAAAGCCATTAAACTCGCGATCAATGAACCGTGCCGCATCGCGTTCTTCCTTCGGATCATCGTTCGTAACGAGTCTGCACAGCACTGCCTCGACTTGTGGCCACCATCGATCCTCAAGCCATTCGAGATTGTCAGCCAACTGCTTCGCGATTTTTGGCGCAAATCGGATTCCACCGTGATCAGTGAGGATCTTTTGGGCAGACCCGACGACATTGTCGCAAGTGCGGCATCTTTCAAAAGACAGGGGAAAGGGATCGCTGTTCAAGAAACCGGTGACGCGAGATTTTGGACCGGATCGCTGTTGCGTCGTTAGCAGACATGCGACGACTCCCATCCAGAAATCCGCGCAATCGACACTCGTGGGGCGATTTGTGATGTTGCGTTTGACACGATGTTTGACGAGCGCGTTGCCCGCGTATTCGGCCATGAAGTCTTTGACTCGGCGAACGTCGGAGTCCGTGATAATCCACTTCAGGTCCATTTTTCAAATGATCCTCGCCCTACCCGTGGGGTAAAGCATACACGGGTAAGACCTGAGAGTCTTACCCATGCCACCCATGCGGCCCGTGCCCGCCAGGGTCAGGCTTTGGGTTTCAACCACCCCGCCGCCTTCATCCAATCGGCCACTCGCGCCGGCCAGGTGGTTACGTTATTCTCGGATGGGCGCAGGCCGTATCCATGGCCGCCCTTGGGATAGACATGAACTTCGGCGGGGATCTTCTCTTTCTTCAGCGCGAGGAAATACGTGAAGACATTCTCGCAGTGGATTGGATCATCCTCGGCCATCACTAAAATCGCCGGCGGAGTTTTGGCATCGACCTTGATCTCGGGGGCGAGCTTGGTCATGTCATCCTTGGCCGTCAGGTAGGCCGGGTAGATCAGCACCGAGAAATCGGGTCGGCAGGAGAGCTTGTCGGCCTCATCGATGGCGTCGTAGGTGCGCGTTTCGTAATTCGTGCTCGCGGCGGCGGCGAGGTGCCCACCGGCCGAGAAGCCGAGGATGCCGATGCGCTTGGGGTCGATGCCCCATTCGGTGGCGTGCTGGCGGACCATGCCGATCGCCCGCTGCGCATCCTGCAACGGCGCGGCGTAGCGCTCCTGGCCTTTGCGCACCGGCACGCGATACTTGAGCAAGACGCCCGTCACGCCCACGCTGTTGAGCCACTGGCAGATTTCCGTACCTTCGAGATCGTACGCCAGGATCGAGTACCCGCCGCCCGGGCAGACGACCACGGCCGCGCCCGTCTCCTTATCCGCGGGCGGGCGGAAGATCGTGATCGTGGGCTTGGTCACATTGCCGAGGCGCGTGATGTATTTCTCGGGCGGGGTTTTCGCATCGGGCTTGGTCATGTCCTTTTCTTCGCCGATGTCCCCTTTCTCTCCCGGCGCGGCGGCCGGCCAGAGAAGCATCGGCTCGGGCTTGGCCAGCGCATCGGCAGCGCGGGCGGTCGGAACCAGGGCGAGGAGGACAAGGGCCGGCAGCGTGAGAAATCTCATAGAGCCTTTCGGAAGGGTTGAAGGTTGAGGCGAATCTTATCGAGTCGAGGCGGCAGATGAAACGGGAGCGAAAGTCAGTCGATCTGCGCTGTTCGCAATAAATACGGGAATCATATTATGGGCACCGCTCGTCATTGGCCCGTGAATCGGCCGATTTTGCCCATAAACCGTGCTGTTCTGCGCGAAATGACGGCACCGCAATGCCTCAGCCCGCCACCCCGCCGCGCGTTCAAGCGAAGGAGCCAGCCTATCAATCGTGCCATAAACGCATGCAACACGTCCGGAAATCAAATGATAACTTCGCTGCCGGTAGGACCAACGCGGTTGGCAGCACAGATCGGACCCAGGCCATGCGGTTCTGGCACGCCGTCTGCATATTGAGCTTGCGAACTGACTGAAGTCGCCGGCGCGGCGTTCATCGAATGCCGCATTCCGGGATGTTTCTGACCGAGGTCTTTATGCGCGCGAGTTTCTACCTTCGAGCGGCGTTGTTCGTGGCGGCAACCGGAGTGTTGTCGTTCGAGGGATTCCCGACCTATGCCGACCCGGCCGATGCCGGCCCGCAGCAGGAAGAGGCCGCTCCGCCGACCGATCCCGCGCCGGAAGGCGAGGGGGATGAAGTCTCTGCTCCCGATCAATACATCGAAGTAGCCCCGCCCCCGCCGCCGCGCGATCCGTATGCGGCGCTGCTGGCCGAGCAATCCATCAAGGCCGATGCGCCGGGCCTGATCGCTTATCTCCGCGGCGTGCGGCCCAGCGCCGACAATCAGAAACTGATTGCGTCGCTGATCGTGCAGTTGGGCGCTGATGATTTTCAGCGCCGCGAACTGGCCCAGCGTCAATTGATCGCCCTGCCGCGCGTGCCGGGCGAAATCCTCCGCGAGGCGGCCGAGGGGGATGATGCCGAGCTCAAGGCGCGGGCGCAGTGGGTGCTGGCGGCCCGCGCTGGCGGCAACACCAGTTCATCGGTCGCGGTGGCCTGCTTCAAGACGATTTCGAAGCAGAAGGTCGAGGGGCTGGCCGGCCTGCTGCTGGATGTATTGCCGCTGTACAGCGAGGAATTCGTATTGTCGGCCGGGCGCGAAGCGCTGCGGGCGACGGCGGCCGAAGCCGATGCGCCCATCCTCCGCAAGATCGCCCGACGCGGCGAGCTTGAAGCCCGCGTGGCGGCGGTGGCGGCGCTGGCCGGCGTTTTGAAAGATCGCGCGGCCGCCGACCTGATGACACTCCTCAGCGATGAAGAGCCGCGCGTGCGCCTGGCGGCCGCGCGGGCTTTGGCGGATCACGGCCATCGCGCCAGCCTGCCAGCCCTGGTGGAGCTGCTCGGCTGCCGCGACTTGAAAGTCCGCAATTCCAGCAGCGCCGCTCTTCGCACCTTGACCGGCCGGCAGACCGATTATGTCGCCTGGCTGGAGCCCGAAACGCAGGCCGCCGCGATCACCGCCTGGCGGACCTGGATCGAGCGCGAAGGCCGAACCTGCTCCCTGCATTACCCGCTCAAATCACAGGAGCCCGAGCTGGGGCGGACACTGGTCTGCCTCTACGCCCGCAATGAAATCGTCGAGTTCGATGCGGGCGGGCACGAGACCTTCACCGCGGCCGAGGAAGGCGGTTGCCCTTGGGCCTGCCAGGGCCTGGGCAATGGCAGCCGCCTGGTGGCAATGTACTCAAGCAATACGATTGTGGAATATGCATCCGATGGCAAGCCGCGCACCCGCATCCCCGTCCCCGGCGGGCCGATGAGCGTGCAGCGCCTGGAAAGCGGCTCGACTCTGGTCGCCTGTAACAACGCCCAGAAGGTCGTCGAGGTCGATGACCAGGGCAAAATCCTCTGGGAGGTCTCGCTCTCCGGCGGACCGTGCGATGCGACGCGCCTGGACAATGGCAATACCCTGGTCACCCTGCAAAACTCGAATTCCATCGTCGAGATCGATCGCGCCGGCAAGGAAGTGTGGAAAGTCGAAGGCCTGCACACTCCGCGCACGGCCACGCGCCTGGATAGCGGCAACACGCTGGTCTGCGACCTCGGCACCGGCAAGATCATGGAGTTCGACGCCACCGGCCGGGAAGTCTGGTCGCAGGGCGGATTCTCTTCCCCCTTCAGCGCCCAGCGCCTGGCGGCCGGGACGACACTGATCTCGGATACGGTTTCGGTGAAGGAAATAGACCACACCGGGCGTGTGATTTCGGAGAATCGCGTGCAGCCGCTGGGGAGGGTGTGGAGGTATTAATTCCGCTGGGTGGCATGGGTAAGACTCTCAGGTCTTACCCGTGGGGACAATTCAGTAAACACGCTCGCGAGAATGAGCGAGTCCTCCTGCTGAATTCACATGCCACACAAAGAAGACACGGGCAATGGAGTACCATTGCCCATGCCACCCAATTAAGATAGGTGCGCTCTCACTTCACCAACCGGAGCGCGCATGCATCTACGTCTCGCATTCTCTATCGCATCGATCGTATTCTCCACCATTTCCTCGGCCGCCACGCTCGACCAGTCTCCGGCCTCGCCCAATGACTGGGGATACCGCCCCGACTCCGTCAAAAGCGAAACCAATCCGCCCGGCTTCGTCTGGCGGCCGAACAAGGAGGCGGCCTCGTATGAATTCCAGTGCGCCCGCGATGAGGCGTTCGCCACGGGTCTGATCCGCGCCGATCAGATCCAGTTCGCCTGCTACTGCCCCGATCAGACACTGGCCGTGGGTAAGTGGTTCTGGCGCTACCGGATGATCGATAAGAAGGGCCAGACTTCGGATTGGAGCAAGGCGCGCTGGTTCGAGGTCGATGCTAATGCGGTGGCTTTCCCGATGCCGGCGCGGAAGGAGCTCATCGGCCGAATCCCGGCCGCCCATCCGCGCCTCTTCGTGCGCCCCGAGCAGATGGATTCGCTCCGCCAGCGCGCCAAGACCGATCTCAAAAAAGAATACGATGCCCTGATCAAGCAGTGCGAGGCGCTGCTCAAGAACCCGCCCGTGACGGCCGAGCCCCCCAAATACCCGCCGGAGGTGAAGGCCAAGAGCGAAGAATGGAAAGCGATCTGGTGGGGCAACCGCACCTACACGATCAAAGTCCTGGATGGCGCGGCCACGCTGGGCTTCGGCCATCTCCTGTCCGACAACCCCGCAAAGCGCCAGGCCTACGGCGAACTTGCCAAACGCCTGCTGATGGAAGCCTCCGCCTGGGACCCCAAGGGCTCCACCAACTACCACTACAACGATGAAGCGGGCATGCCCTACGTCTATTTCTTCTCCCGCGCATACACGTTTTTGAACGATCTTCTGAGCGAAGAAGATAAAACCAAATGCCGCGCCATGATGCGCATCCGCGGCAACGAGATGTACGCCCACCTCAACCCGCGTCATCTCTGGTCGCCCTATTCATCCCACTCCAACCGCGCCTGGCACAAGCTCGGCGAGGCGGGCATCGCATTTTTAGGCGAGATCCCCGAGGCCGAGGATTGGGTCTGGCTGTCGATGAATGTCTTCTGGAATGTCTATCCCGTCTGGAGCGATTCCGATGGCGGCTGGCATGAAGGCTCTTCCTACTGGCAGAGCTACATCGAGCGCTTCACGTTCTTCGCCGATATCATGCGCGTCGATCTGGGCGTCGATGCCTTCAAGAAGCCCTATTTTTCCCGCGTTGGCTACTACACGATGTACCTGCAGCCGCCGGGAACGATCGGCGGCGGTTTCGGCGATCTGGTGGCCGACCGCGATGCCAAGGCCAATCGCGTGCTCATGTCGGCCCTGGCGGCGCAGGCCAAGAATCCCTACTGGCAATGGTACGTCGATTCACTGGGCGGGCCGGTCAATGAGCCGGGCTATATCGGCTTTATCCGCGGCGCGATCCCGGCCGTTTCCGCCAAAGCGCCGGATGATCTGCCCACCAGCCGCTGCTTCACCGGCATCGGCCAGGCCTATCTCAATACCAATCTCAAATCGGCCAAAGACAACGTCGAACTCGGCTTCAAATCCTCGCCGATGGGCACACAATCTCACGGCTACGATTCCAACAACTCCTTCTTCCTCTACGCCTATGGCCAGCGCCTCCTCGCCCCCACCGGCCGGCGCGACATCTACGGCTCGGACCACCACGCCAACTGGATGTGGGAAACCAAATCGACCAACAGCATCCTCATCAACGGCAAAGGCCAGACCCCCAAGCACAGCGCCGCCAGCATCGGCAAAATCACCGGCTTCTACACCTCGGCTAATTTCGATTACGTGGCGGGGGATGCCAGCACGGCGTATGGGCCGGATGTGAAGCGATATGTTCGGCATATCTTCTTCATCAAGCCGGATATTTTTCTGATCTACGATGATGTGGAGACGGCCAAGCCGGCAACGGTGGATTTGCTTTTGCATTCGCCGGTGGAGATCAAGGAGAAGGGGCAGAAGGATATTCAGATCGATGTTGAAGGGGCGCACGCACGGGCGGCGATCCTCTGGCCGGAGGATTTGAAGCTCGCGGTGACTGATAAATACGATGTTCCGCCGCGGGATCGGATCAAGGTGAAAGAGTGGCATCTATCAGCGCAGGGAAAGACCGATGGCACGGATAACCTGCGCCAGTTCATCACCATCATTCGAGTCGGGAAGGATGCCAAGACGCTGGATCAGGCTGGCGACCGCCCTCAACAGACATTCCAATGCAATCTCGGATACTGGACGCTTGCAATCCCGCGCGAGGGCCAACTCGTCGAAATCGATGCGCGGCCGATCGGCCGGGACGATCTTTCCTCGAATCTGCTGGCCATCTTCCGCGGGGCGGCGAGCGATGAAGTGATCTCCATCAAGAAAGGGCAGATATCCCGCGAGATCAAACCCCACAAAGATGACAAAAAGTAACCCGCCCGGGTACGATCAGAACCGCGGATGAACGCAGATCAACGCGGATCAGAAAAACCAATCCTCTTCTCTTCTCCGCGCCTTCGCGCCTTGGCGTCTTGGCGATTGAGTTTCTCCCGCGCAACATCCGGGTTCATCAGCGTTCATCCGCGCTTCCCTTCCGTTCTCAGTGAGTGACATCAGACGAGGCAAACATGATCCAGCGAATCGGCGTGGTGGCGATCGTAATGAGTTCGATGCTGTGTCTGGCGGCGCAGACGCGCGCCGCCGGTAACGTCCCCAAAGACAAATTCCACCTCTACCTCCTCATCGGCCAGTCCAACATGGCCGGCCGGGGCAAGGTCGAGGAGCAGGATCGCACGCCTCATCCGCACGTCTTCTCGCTCAACAAGGAAAATCAGTGGGTGCCCGCGATCGACCCGCTTCACTTCGATAAATCGGCCGCCGGCGTCGGGCCAGGGCTGGCCTTCGGCAAATTCATGGCCGACGCCCAGAAAGACCCGGAAGTGCGCATCGGCCTGATTCCGTGCGCGGTGGGCGGATCGCCCCTCGAATCATGGAAGCCCGGCGCTGAGGACAAAGCCACCAAGACCCACCCCTGGGATGACATGACCAAGCGCCTGCAACTGGCGATGAAAGAGGGCACGCTCAAAGGCATCCTCTGGCACCAGGGCGAATCCGATTCCAACGAGAAACTGGCCGCCACCTACGGCACCCGCCTCGAGCAGACCCTCGGCCTGCTGCGCGATGAGATCGGCGACACGACTGTTCCCATCGTCGTCGGCCAGATCTTCAACTTCAAAGACAGCCCGTGGAAAGACGTCGTCAACGTCGAGATCAGCAACTTCCCCAAGCGCCTGGCCAATACCGGCCTGGCCACCAACGAAGGCATGCACGATCGCGGCGACAATATCCATCTCGATTCCGCCAGCGCGCGGGAGTTTGGCAAGCGCTATGCGAAGGAAATGCTGCGCCTGCAAAATCTTCCCAAACCCACGGTCGTGAAACTCTGGGAGCAAGGCCTGCCCGACCCGCAGGCCGACAAGCCTGTCGCCGCGGAAGTGAAGAAAATCGCCCGCGTGCGCAATGTCTCGGAGCCGACAATCGCGGTCTACCTCGCGCCGAAAGAGAAGGCCACCGGCTCCGCCATCATCATCTGCCCCGGCGGCGGCTACGGCGCGCTGGCCATCGAAAAGGAAGGCGATTGTGTCGCCCGCTGGCTGAATGAGTTGGGCCCAACCGCGTTCGTGCTCAAGTATCGCCTGAGCCAGTACGCGCAGCCCGCGCCGCTCGCGGATGCGCAGCAGGCCCTCCGCATCGTCCGCGACCGCGCGGCCGAGTGGGGCGTGGATGCGAAGAAAGTCGGCATCATGGGCTTCAGCGCGGGCGGACATCTGGCCGGCTACGCCAGCACCGCCGAGGCGCTGCCGCTTACGGATGATCGCTACAAGAAATACAACGCCATCGATTGCCGGCCCGATTTCTCCATCCTGATCTACAGCGTGATCCCGCAGGCCGGCGACAAGCTCGCCAAGGGGATGTACACCCCCCTCACCCTCACCGCCAAAACCCCGCCCGCCTTCCTCGCCACGGCCAAGGGCGATGGCATTTCCTCCCAGCCCACCCAGGATTACGCCGCCAAGCTCAAATCTCTGGGCGTTCCGGTTGAATTGCACTTGTACGATACGGGCGGGCATGGATACGGCCTGGGTGTGGATGGAGGGGAGCTGGCGAAGTGGCCGGGGGAGTGTGAGAGGTGGCTGCGGGCGGGTGGGTGGATTAAGTAAGAAGTGAATGAGAGCATGAGTTTTGGTGGGGTAGACATTCTTGTCTGCCCAGAGCGATCTTCCGAAAACCAACGCCCTTGAATTCGCCGGAGATTCCCAAAATGTCCGCCGACACTGAAGCTCAATCCAAGCCCCTCGAACTCAACGGCATCGTCCTCACCGATAAAAACCTGGTTGAGATCAGCGGCGGCAAACCCATGGTCCGCGTCGATCGCGAGGATATCCAGCAAATCACCTTGCGCCACGGCCTGATCGCTCCCCACCCGCTCATCCAGTGCATTGCCGGCCTGGCAATGGTCGGCATCGGCTACTACCCCTACCGAATGTTCCTACACTGGCAGCGCGACGGCGGCGCATTTCACCTCGGGTTCGCCATGGTCACGCCCTTTGTCTTCCTGGGCGCATGGCTGATTTTCACGACCTTCAAACGCGGCTACTTTCTCGATGTTCAGCTTCAATCGGATCGAAAGCGATTGACGTTCGATGCGACGCCCACTTCTCAGGCATTGGAATCCTTCGTGGCCCGCCTCGAATCCGAACTCGGCATGAAGATATTAAGATCGGCGTGAGCGACCGAGCTGAAAAGCGACTGGACCGGCTCTATCTCAATGCTTTCCCGTGACACGGCCGTCCCGGCCGTGCTGGAAACATTGAACTAAAAACTTCGGCGAATTTGCGTCCTTTTCCACTCCATGTCGCCAGCACGGGCGGGACGCCCGTGTCACGGTGGGGTTTGAGACAGAG
>JBBRTW010000243.1:0-10586 GCA_038244055.1 Tepidisphaerales bacterium
AGCCTGCGCCGAATCAGGCTCACCGCCGTCGAAAGCAGCGGGCCCCACGGAATCGCGATCGTCGTCAGATCCAGTTGCTCGGCGATCGGCGCATCATCGAACCCCACCAGCGGCGGCAGGCTCAATCCCGCCTGTTTCGCGTATTGAATGACCCCCTGCGCCAGCCGGTCGTTGCAGCAGAAAATCGCATCCGGCATCGGCCATAAAACGCGCGGGGCCTGCTCCAGTGCCTCCTCCAGATACCACGATTTGCACGGCACAACCGCCGCCGGCAGCAGCGATACAAACCCGGCGATCCGCTGATTCGATCGCGAATCGCCGACCGGCCCGGACAGTATCGCGACCTTCCATTCCCGCGCCGCCGACATCATCCGCCTGGCCATCCCCCCCTGCCCGGCCGGCCCCGCCAGTTTCTGCATCAGCAACTGCGCCGCGCAAACGCCCCCCGAATAATCATCCGTCGACACCGAATCGATATGCAGCGAATGCAGCCCCGGCGGCGGCCGATCGTTGATGAGCAGCGCCGGCCGACGCCGCGCCGCCAGCATCTCAATGGCCGATGGAACTTCCCACACCACCGGAAACGTCTGCTCCGGAATGCTGGCCGACCGATCCGTATGCACCAGCCGAAAGCGCACGCCATCGCGCGCCAGGCACGTTGCCAACTCCGTCGCCAGCCGATGCCCGAACGATCCCGGCCGCCTGGCCCGCGGGTGAAATAGCAGCGTCACCCCGCTCGGCGCGGTCGTCCCCCCCGGCAGGTAAGTCCCCGAGGCCTTCTGCCGCAGCAAAAATCCCTCGGCCTGCAACTCCGCCAGAAGCCGATGCGCCGTCTGATACGAAACCTCGAACTTCGCCGCCACCGCCCGCGCTGATAGAAACCGATCCCCCGGCCGATGAAAGCTCGTCTGCACCCGCGCGATCAGCCGCGCTTTCACATCGATCACATGTTGCGTGCGCGGCCTGGGCATCTCATCACCGTATCCCGCATCAGCCGGCGGGTTGACTGATATCATATCACTTTATTCGGCATCCGATCTTTTATTCTGGATGCCGGCGGCGTTTTCGTCTACTTTTTCACCGTGCTACCGCTGCAGGATAAAGTGATCGTCATCATCGGCGCGACCACCGGGCTCGGTCTGTCGGCCGCCCGCGCCATCATCGCCGCCGGCGGGCGCGTCGCCGCTGTCGGCCGCAATGCCGACAGCGCCGCCGCCGCCGCGCAGGTGCTGGGCCCATCCGCCGCCGTTCTCACGGGCGACGCCTCGCAACCCGGCACCACCGAAGCCGCCATCGAGCTCGCCGTCAATTCATGGGGTCGCCTCGATGGCCTCTATCATGTCGCCGGCGGCTCCGGCCGCCGCGCCGGCGATGGCCCGCTCCATGAAGTCTCCGACCAGGGTTGGGATTTCACGCTCCGCCTCAACCTGACTTCCGTCTTCCTCTCCAACCGTGCCGCCGTGCGCCAGTTCATGCATCAAGGCGATGGCGGGGTCGTGCTGAACATGGGATCGGTGCTCGGCTTCTCGCCATCGCCAAAATATTTCTCGACCTTTTCCTACTCCGCCGCCAAGGCCGCGATCATCGGCATGACCACACACGCCGCCTCCTGTTACGCGCCGCAGAATATTCGCTTCAATGTCATCGCCCCCGCGCTGGTCGAAACCCCCATGGCCCGCAGGGCGGCCGAGGATGAGGAGATTCTCGCCTTCATCAGAACCAAGCAGCCGCTCGATGGCGGCCGCATCGGCAAACCGGCCGATCTCGATGCCGCCACCATTTTCCTCCTCTCCGACGGCGCGAAATTCGTCACCGGCCAGGTCCTCGCCGTCGATGGCGGCTGGACCGTCACGGAAGGCCAAAACCCAATTTAGCCCGGCGTGAACATTTAGCCCGGCGTGAACATTTAGCCCGGCGTGAACATTTAGCCCGGCGTGAATACACGCCGGGGTATGCCTCGAACCCCAAGCCCCAATCGCTCGCAATACCAATCGCTCGCAGTATCAGGTAATCGAAATGACCTACGCAATCGGCCTCGATGTCGGCGTCACCAATGTCAAAGCCGTCTGCGTCACCCCCGCCGGGCAGATCATCGCGCGCCAATCCTTCCCCACACTCGCCGATTCCCCCGATTGGCCCCAGCGCGTCGAGGCCAATATCGCCGAACTCGAATCGAAACATGGCCGCGCCGCTTACCTCGGCCTCTCCGCCCCCGGTGTCGCCGCGCCCGATGGCTCGCGCATCCGCTGGATGCGCGGCCGACTCATCGAAGTCCAGGATCTCCGCTGGTCCGAATTTCTCGCCCGCCCCATCCCCGTCCTCAACGATGCCCAGGCCGCCCTCCTCGGCGAAATCTGGCAAGGGGCGGCCCGCGGCGCTTCCAATGCGATTTTGATCACCCTCGGCACCGGCGTCGGCGGGGCGGCCATGGTCGATGGCCGAATCCTCAAAGGCCACCTCGGCCGCGCCGGACACCTCGGCCACATCACCGTCGACATGCACGGCCCCACCGACATTTGCAGCCTTCCCGGTTCCATCGAATATCACATCGGCGACTACTCGATCCCCCAGCGCACCGCCGGCGCGTTTCGCCATACCCATGAACTCGTAAGGGCCTACCGCGATGGCGATCCCCACGCCAAGAAAATCTGGCTCGCCTCATTGCAAGCCCTGGCCGCCACCATCGCCTCGCTGATCAACGTTCTCGACCCGCAGATCGTCATCATCGGCGGCGGCATCATCGCGGCCGGCGATGCGCTGCTGACACCCCTCACCGAACTCCTCCGCCCCATCGAGTGGCAACTCAATGATGAACCCCGCGTCCCCATCGTCCTCGCCCAACTCGCCGAATACGCCGGCGCACTCGGCGCAGCCCACAACGCCATCGAATCCGCCAAACCATCATGAGGCCCCGCTGAACCCTGAACCCTGAACCCCGAACCCCGAACCCCGAACCCTCTTCTTCATCCTTCATCCTTCATCCTTCATCCTTCATCCTTTCCCAAACCATGTCCCTCGCCTCCAACTATCTCGACAAATGCCGCGGCCTCCTCTCCGCCGTCGAAGCCCAGATTCCCCTGATCCAGAAAGCCGCCGACTTTTTCGCCAAAACGATCCTCGCCGGCCGGATGGTCCACTGCTTCGGTTCGGGCCACATCCGCATTCTGGTCGAGGAAATGTGGCCGCGCTACGGCTCGTTCCCCGGCTTCAATCCCATCGTCGAGCTCTCGCTGACCTTCCACAACCTCGTCGTCGGTGCCAACGGCCAGCGCCAGGCCATGTTCCTGGAAAACGTCTCCGGCCTGGCCGGCCGAATCCTCCGCAACTTCGATCTATCGGCCGACGACAGCGCCTTCATCATCTCCTCCAGCGGCTGCAATCTCGTGCCGATTGAAATGGCCGAGGGCTTCAAAAAGACCGGCATGAAAGTTGTCGTCCTCATCAGCCGCCAGCATTCCGATGCCAGCACCAGCAAAGACCCGCGCGGCAAAAAGCTACACGATTTCGCCGACCTGGTCCTCGACACCGGCGCGCCGGTTGGGGATGCCATGATCCACGTTGAAGGCCTCGACACCCCCGTCAGCCCCGGCTCGACCGTCGGCGGCTGCATGATCGTCAACGCCATCAAAGCCGAAGTCGCCCAGCGGCTGACGCAGGCCGGCCAGCCGCCGAAAGTCCTCAGCGCCGGGGCTGTCGTCGGCCAGCAACGCGCCATCGATCTGTTTGAGGCGGCGTACGATGAACACGGCCGGAGGTTGGCGAAACTATATGAGAAATTGGGAGAATGAATGGAAGCAGAGCCCGCAAATTGCGTGAACTTGACTGGTCAAATGGCTAGAATTGGAGTTGCCATGTCGATCCCAACAACAATACTCGAACGATTGATCGCACCGAACGAGGGCAGCTTTTCTCCCGAGCATGCCCGCTACGTGCTGACGCTGGGCTTCAGCGAGGACGAGAAGGCGCACTGCGAGGAACTATCTTACAAGGCCCAGGAAGGGACGCTGACTCCCGAGGAAAAGCGTGAGCTTGAACTCTATCTCAGCGCCAATGCGCTGCTGGTCCTCCTCAAATCCAAAGCCCGCCGGTCGCTTGAGCCGCGCCCGTCGGCCGCGTAAGTGAGGAGTGATCGATGAAAGCCGTCGGCCGGGCATTGCGGGATACGGTCCGCCAGAGGGCGCATGATGCCTGCGAATATTGCGGATTTCCGGAAGCATTTTCGGAATTGCGTTTTGTGATCGACCATATTGTTGCGCGACAACACAACGGGCAAACCATTTCAGAGAACCTCGCTTATTGCTGCCCCTTCTGCAATTCCCGCAAAGGGCCAAACCTGACTGGCATTGACCCGCAGACAGGCGGAATCGCCCGACTATTTAATCCGCGCACTGACGCATGGAAGGATCATTTTCGAGGGGCGGATGCAGTCATCGTACCCTTGACCGCGATCGGCCGTGCCACCGTCGCCGTGCTTGAGTTTAATCATCCCGACCAACTTGACCCGCGCCACACGTTAGTCCGCGAAGGCAAGATGAAATTCGATCAGGAATAGGAACCATATTTATGAAATCCCACCCCCTCCGCACCACCGTCATCGGCTCCTACCCCTTCCCCGGCTGGCTCGAGTTCTCCGCCCAGAATCTCGACAAGTTCGGGCCCGATGATCTCAAGGAACTCCAGGAAGACGCCGCCATCGTCGCCATGCACGACCAGATCGCGGCCGGCCTCGACGTCATCACCGATGGCGAGCAGACCCGCCTCGACTTCAATCTTTCCTTCTACGGCTACATCGAGGGCATCGAGCTCGAATCCGCCCCCCCGCGCCATTTCGGCCCCCCCGCCCACGACCAGCGCGGCACACATAAAGTCACCTCCGATCTCCGCGCCACCCGAGGCCTCGGCGCGGTCGAAGAATTCACCAGACTCCAGCGCCTGGCTTCCGCAACTCATTTCTCGCAACTCGCAACTCGCAACCCACAACTCGCATCCAGCAACTCGCAGCCCGCAACTCACAACTCGCAACCCGCAACTCACAACTCGCCTTCCCTCAAGGCCTCCGTCCCCGGCCCCTACACGCTCTCCGGCCGGCTCCTCCCCAATGCCCAGTACAAAGACCGCTGGGCCCTCACCGAAGCCCTCCTCCCGCTCGTCCGCGCCGAGCTCGAAGCCCTCGTCAAAGCCGGCTGCCGCGAGATCTGCGTCGATGAGCCTTCCATGTCCTGCTACGCCCACAACCAGGACCCCAAGCGCTTCGTCGATATCTTCAACCGCACCATCGAGCCGGTGGTCGGAAAATGCCGCCTGGCCACCCACCTCTGCTTTGGCAACTACAAAGCCCGCGCTGTCGGCCCGCGCCAGTACGCTCCCATGTTCCCCGCCTTCCTCGACATGAAAGTCGATGAAATGCACCTCGAAATGGCCAGCCGCGAGTTCGCCGAGATCCAGGCTATCGCCCCCATCTCCAAAAAGATGGATGTCGCCATCGGCATCATCGATGTGAAGTCCTACTACATCGAAACGCCCAAAGACGTCGCCGACCGCGTCAAACTCTGCCTCAAGCACGCCCCCGCCGACCGCCTCGTCTTCGCCCCCGATTGCGGCCTCTCCCAGACCGCCCGCTGGGCCGCCAAACAGAAGCTGGCCAACATGTGCGAAGGCGTGCGCATGGTCCGCAAAGAGCTGGGAATCTGATTTGGCGCCCGCCTTAGCCCGGATTATTCACCACGAAAAACACGAAATGCACGAAGAGGAATGAGCCAGAGGACTTAGAGTCAAAAAAACGGTAATCGGTGAATTGCACGTTGCGCAAATTTTATTTCTACCCTTTTCCGGTCTTCTTCGTGCCCTTCGTGTTTTTCGTGGTTCATCGGAATTATTCGAGTTAGCCGCTCACTCCCCGATGCAATACAAATTCTCCCACGTTCGAATGTAAATCCGTCCGCCCGAAATCGCCGGCGATGCGTTCACATGTTCCCCCAGGTCGTTGGTTGCCAGCAGCTTGAACTCCTTCGGATCCGGCGCGAACACAAACGTCGTCCCCTTCTGGCTCGTCGCATACAACCGATCCGCCGCCCCCACGATGCTCGCCCAGAAACTCTGCCCCGGCCATTTCTGCATCCACGTCGCCTTCCCCGTCATCACATCAAAACACTGGATCGCCGGCTCCCCCACCGTGTACACATGATTCCCCACCACCACCCCCGACCCGATCCGCTGCGGATTCCCATTCGCGTTCCGCCACAGCCGCGTCGGCGCATCGGCCGGCCCCTGCCCCAGTTTGAACCCCACCGCCGCCCCGCCGTACCCCGCCATCGCGATCCCCACCCCCGCCTCGGCCGCGATCATCACATCCGTATACGCCAGATCCCCCGCCCCATCGGCCGACCACAGCACCTTCCCCGTCTTCAGATCGTATCCATTCACCTGCCCGCTCTGGAAAATCAGCAGTTCATCCTGCCCGCCGATCTTCGCCACAATCGGGCTGCTCCACGACCCCACCCAACCCTTGGTCTCCGGCGATTTATCATCCGCCGCCCTCGGCTCATCGTGCTTCCAAATTTGCGTTCCATCCGCCTTATTCACCGCCAGCACGAACGACCGCGCCCCCGGCCCGCAGTTGATGTAGGCCGTCTCTCCGACGATCAATCGCGAACCCGCATATCCCCAGATATGCCGGAACGAGCCCGTATCGTTCTTCCAAAGCTCCTTCCCCTCCAGGTCGTACCCATACAGCCCGGCCGACCCGTGCCAGACCACCACCATCTTCCCATCCGTCGCCGGCGTTGAGGCGCAGTATTGATTGGTGGCGTGGGTTGGCTCTTTCTGATCGTACTGAACCGTCTTCACCCACAACTGCTTGCCGCTGTTCTTATCGAAGCAGTAAAGACTCCGCTTGTTCCCGCCCGAATCCTCCGCGCAGGTCACCAGCACCTTGTCGCCCGTCACCACCGGGCTGGAATTTCCCTGCCGGGGCAGTTTCACCTTCCATAGAATGTTCTTGCTCTTGCTCCATTCCAGCGGCGCTTTCGCCTCCGCCGATTTCCCATCCCGCGCCGGCCCGCGGAAAAATGGCCAATCCTCCGCAAAACCGCTCGCCGCACAGGCCAGAACGCCGAAAAACGTCAGGATCATCCTCGATCGCATTTCAGGTCTCCTTCTCGAATTAAACCCCCCAGCCATCTTTCTCGTACTATCTTAGGTTACATCCGCGACTGTGCAAAGGATTGCGTAACCTCCATGAGGTTGGTAAGACTTACCCGAATGAGGCGCTGGCCTCAGGGTCCTCCGCGTCTATAATCCCTACCCGCGTGGTCCGGTAGTGCAACCACAACCCGAGGCCGTCTCTGCGCCTTCCGATGTCGAAAGCGCGCCCGAGTCGGCTCAACCCTGTGCGGCTCACCCGAGCCATATTTTTTATGTCACAGTTTGATTTCGCGAACTTCGATTTTATCAACCGCGCCAACGCCGAATACATCGACCTCCTCTTCCGAAAATACCAGACGGACCCGCGCTCGGTCGATTCCCACTGGCGGGCCTTCTTCACCGGTTTCGAGGCTGGCGGCGGCCGCCAGATCGTCAACACCGCCGGCGGCACCGGCCCCATGTCCTACGAAGACCTGGTCCACGCCTACCGCGAGCTCGGCCACTTCGTCGCCCATCTCGATCCCCTCGGCCACAACCGCCCCAACCACCCCCTGCTCGATCTCTCCGAGTTCGGCCTGACCATCAACGACCTCGACCGCACCGTCGGCAGCGGCACCTTCCTCGGCGCAACCGATGGCACCCTCCGCGATCTCATCGAAAAACTCCGCGCCACCTACTGCGGCAATATCGGCGTCGAGTTCATGGAAATCTCCGACAAAGCCCAGCGCGAATGGCTCATCCAGCGCATGGAGCCGGTCCTCAACCGCCCCGCCGTCACCCCAGCCGACGCCAAAAACATCCTCTACCAGATTGCCGCCGCCCAGGGTTTCGAGGAATACTGCCAGCAGACCTTCGTCGGCAAGAAGCGATTCTCGATTGAAGGCGCGGAAGCCATTATCCCCCTCATGAACGCCCTGATCGATGATGGCGTCAACCTCGGCGTCGAGGAAATGGTCACCGGTATGGCCCATCGCGGCCGTCTGAGTGTACTGGCCCATGTCCTCAACAAGCCCTATGAAATGATCCTCGCCGAGTTCGAAGAACGCGGCGCTGAAGAAAAAGAGGGCGATGGCGATGTCAAATACCACATGGGCTTCTCAAACGACCGCACGGTCAACGGCAAGAAAGTCCACCTGGCCCTCTCCTACAACCCCAGCCATCTCGAGCTCGTCAACCCCATCGTCGAAGGCATCGTCCGCGCCAAGCAGTATTACCTCAAGGATGACACCCGCACTCGCGTCGTCCCCCTGCTGATCCACGGCGACGCCGCCTTCACCGGCCAGGGCATCGTCATGGAAACGCTCGGCCTCTCCGAAATGCCCTACTGGCGCACCGGCGGCACCATCCACGTCATCATCAACAACCAGATCGGCTTCACCACGATGCCGAAGCAGGGCCGCTTCACCCCCTACCCCACCGACATCGCCAAGGCCATTCAAGCCCCCGTCTTCCACGTCAACGGCGATGACCCCGAGGCCTGCGTCCACGCCGCCAAACTCGCCGTCGCCTTCCGCCAGCAGTTCCACTGCGATGTCATGATCGATGTCTGGTGCTATCGCCGTCACGGCCACAACGAGGCCGATGAACCCGAATATACCCAACCGGTCATGTACCGCGAGATCAAGGCCCACACCCGCCCGCGCGAGCTCTACGCCGAGAAACTCATCGCCGAAGCAAAGCTCACGCCCGCGGAATTCGAGAAGATGAAGGCCGAGGCCAAAGCCCGATTCGAAGAAGCGCGGCATAAAGCCCTCGAAGACAGGCCCAAGCATTCGATCACCATGTTCGGCGGCGTCTGGAAGGACATGAGCCGCTCCGGCGCGGATCTGTCGGCCGATACCAAGGTGCCCCTCGACATGATCAAGAAGATCGGCGAACGGGCCACGGTCATGCCCTCCGACTTCACCGTCCATCCCAAGATTCAGCGCCAGGTGCTCGATGCCCGCCGCGATATGACCGCCGGCAAGCGGGCCATCGACTGGGGCTGCGGCGAGATGTTCGCCCTCGGCGCGATGCTTCTCGAAGGCACCCCCATCCGCTTCGTCGGCCAGGATGCTCAGCGCGGCACCTTCTCCCACCGCCACGCCTGCCTCCACGATTACAACAACGGCAAAAAGTATTACCCACTCGCCAATATCGATCCCAACCAGGCCCCGATTATCATCGTCAACACGATGCTCTCGGAACTGGCCGTCCTCGGCTTCGAATACGGCTTTTCCTCCGCCGACCCCCGCAACATGGTCCTCTGGGAAGCCCAGTTCGGCGATTTCGTCAACGGCGCGCAGGCCATCATCGATCAGTTCCTCGCCGCCGCCGAATCCAAGTGGGCCAAGATGTGCGGCCTGGCCCTGCTCCTCCCCCACGGCTACGAAGGCCAGGGCCCCGAGCATTCCTACGCCTACCTCGACCGCTTCCTCGCCCTCTGCGCCGATGCCAACATGCAGGTCTGCATCCCCAGTATCCCCAGCCAGTATTTCCACGTCCTCCGCCGCCAGATGAAGCGCAAGTTCCGCAAGCCGCTCATCCTCATGATGCCCAAGAGCCTCCTGCGCGATGAGAAATCCACCTCCACCCTCGAGGAGTTCACCCAGGGCACGTTCCGCCTGGTCATCGACGACCCCGCCGGGCCCGATGCCGGCCGAGTTCGCCGAATCCTCTTCTGCGGCGGCAAGATTTACTTCGCCCTCGATGCCGCCCGCAACAAGCACAAGCTCGATGATGTCGCCCTGGTCCGCGTCGAGCAGTTCTACCCCTTCCCCGAAAAAGAAATCCGCGCCACTCTCACCAAATACCGCAACGCCACCGAAGTCGCCTGGGTCCAGGAAGAACCCGAAAACCGCGGTGCCTGGCGCTTCATGGATGCCAACCTCCGCAAGGTCCTCTCCGAAACCCACGTCCTCACCTATTTCGGCCGCGAAGAAGCCGCCAGCCCCGCCACCGGCGCTTACAAGATCCACAAGCTCGAAGAAGAAGAACTGATCGGCCACGCCCTGGAAATCCCCGCCCGCCAGTCCCTCGCCACCCCACCCGGCGGGAATGGCGTCGCCATCGGAGCGGGATCGCCCGTCACCATCGGAGCGGGATCGCCCGTCGCCATCGGAGCGGGAATGCCCATCGCAGTCGGCGCGCCCGTCACCGTCGTCGTCCGCCCCGACCTCACCGCCGCATCAACCAGTTCCAGCGCCCCATCGCTCGGCGCACCCGGCGCAAAAATAACCGCCGAAAAAAGCGCCGCCAGAGAATGATGCCCATTCGCCGCCTACCCCCTCTCCTGTACTCGGGAGAGGGCGGGGGTGAGGGCGAACGTCAATTCGCGCCCCAGTCAATTCCTCAATCAAAAGCCCTCACATAACACGATCGCCGCTCATCATACCTCAGCTTCGCTCGAATCTCCGCCAGCCACTGCTGCCGATACGCGCCGGGCCCCTTCTCCTTATAGGCAA
>JBBRTW010000244.1:0-10582 GCA_038244055.1 Tepidisphaerales bacterium
GGGCTGACCACCGATGCGACGGTGCAGAATGTGGCGCGGATGATGGGCCAATGGCGGCGGACTGACGATCGCCCGCCGACGGTCCTGGCCGTCACTCATGCCTGGCATCTGCCGCGCGTCAAGCTGCGCTTCGAGCGCGAGGGATTGATTGCATACACGGTGCATGCGGATGAGCGCGGGCAGTTGCTCCGGCAGACGCCGTACCTGGTGGCGCGGGAAATCGCGGCCATCTGGGTCTATTACCTCCGCGCGGTGTTGGGATAAGCGGGCAATCTGAATATGATGCCCCACCATGCCAACGATCGATCAACTTAACGCACAATTCTCCGCCGGCGGTCATGTCTCCTTCGAAGCCGGTCAGGGCGGATTGACTCGCGCCGTGCTCCAATCGAAGAAGGGCGTGGCGCATGTGTATTTGCACGGCGCGCATGTGACGAATTACACGCCGGCCGGGGGCGCGCCGGTGCTCTTCATGAGTGCGGCCTCGCAGTTTCAATCCGGCAAGCCGATCCGCGGGGGCGTGCCGATCTGCTTCCCCTGGTTCGGCCCGCGGCAGAACGATCCGCTGGTTGCATCGGGATCCGCATCGCCCATGCACGGCTTCGCGCGCCTGATGGAATGGGAAGTCGAGAGCGCTTCGGCCATGGGCGAGAATGTCACGCTCGTCCTGGTTCTCAAGGCCAACGACGAGACGCGCAAGCTCTGGGCGCATGAGTTCATCGCCCGCTACACGATCACCCTCGGCGATGATTTGGCGCTCGAATTGAGCATCGTCAACTCCGATGAGGTGCTGCTGGAATTCGAGGAAGCGCTGCACACCTATTTCGCGGTGGCCGATGTGCGCAAGACGCGCGTGGAGGGATTGTCGGGGCGAACCTACATCGACAAGACCGATCGACTGGCGCGAAAGGTGCAGGAGGGGGATGTGACGATCGCGGCTGAGACGGATCGGGTTTATCTGGATACGCAGATCGCGCTGACGATTTACGATCCGGGAAATGGCCGGAAGATCGTCAATTCCAAGCAGTCTTCCGATGCGACCGTGGTGTGGAACCCGTGGATCGCCAAGGCCAAGGCGATGGCCGATTTCGGTGATGAGGAATGGCCGGGGATGATCTGCGTGGAGACGTGCAATGTCGGGGAGAGCAAGGCGAAAGCGCCGGCCGCGGGGTTGCATCATATGCAGGCGGTGATTTCGGTGACTTCCTAATGCCGGTTGCCTTGCTTTTCTGGTGCCATGCTCAGACCCGCCGCGGATCGGGCTGTTTTGTGAATCGCGTAACTCGGCGGGGATGAGCATGCCGGCGTAAATCGCATTCAGGATTGACGAACAACACTCGCAACTCCATCCCTTGGAGCAATCATGTCCAACAGCGTAATGAACTTATTCAACATCACCGGCCGCCGCGCCCTGATCACCGGCGGTGGCAAGGGCCTGGGTAAAGTGATGGCCCTGGCGCTGGCGCAGGCCGGCGCGGATGTGGCGGTGGCGTCGCGCACCTTGGCGGAATGTCAACTGGTGGCCAATGAAGTCGCGCTGGCGACCGGCCGCAAGACACTCGCGGTCTGCGCCGATGTGGCGGTAGACGGCGATGTGGCGCGGATGATCGAGCAGGTTGAGAAGGGGCTCGGGCCGATCGATATCCTGATCAACAATGCCGGCGTGAACGTGCGCGGGCCGGCCCACGAGCTGACCGAATCCGATTGGGATACGGTGATCGATGTGAACCTCAAAGCGCCCTTCCTGGCCGCACGGCGGATCGGCCCGGGGATGTGCGAGCGCGGCTGGGGGCGGATCATCAATCTCGGGTCGATCATGTCGGTGGTCGCGCTGCCCGGCCGGGCGGCCTACGCGGCCGCCAAGGCGGGGGTGCTGAACCTGACCAGAGTGCTGGCGTTGGAATACGCGGGCAAAGGCGTGACCGTGAACGCGCTCTGCCCCGGCCCCTTCGCGACGGACATGAATAAGCCGCTGCTGGCGGACCCCGAGAAATACAAGGCTTTCGTGAGCAAAATTCCCATGGGCCGCTGGGGCGAACTGCATGAAGTGGCCGGCGCAGCGCTGTTCCTCGCATCCGATGCTTCAAGCTTCGTCACGGGAACGGGATTATTCGTGGATGGCGGATGGACGGCGCAGTGAGACCTATAGTTAGTCACAGAGAGCACCGAGAACACAGAGGGCACAGAGGAAGAGAAGATGATGGGTCAGGTCGGAAAGAAACAACTTGATTTCATCGTCGAAGGCGCAATCATCGTCGAATTAAAGGCCGTCGAAAATCTAACTTCACTCTTCACCGCCCAAGTGATCTCCTATCTTAAAGCCACCAAGAAACGTCTGGCCATCCTCATCAACTTCAACGTCAAAAAGCTCGTAGACGGAATTCGTAGAGTTGCCAACTGAATGAGTTTCTTCTCTCTGTGCCCTCTGTGTTCTCTGTGCCCTCTGTGACTCAAAATAATGCCAAATTGGAGAAACCATGTCAGATGATCTCAAAGGCGAAGTCGCACTCATCACCGGTTCGGCCCGCGGTTTAGGCCGGGCGATGGCTCAGCGGCTGGCGGAGCTCGGCGCGGCCGTCGTTATCCACGATATCAATCCAACCGCCTGCGCCGAGTTTGGCGAGGCGAAGAACATCGACGAGGTCGCGGCGAAACTGTCGGCCGAGACGGGCGTGAAAACCGCGGCCGTCTGCGGCAACATCGCTTCGGAAGCAGAAGTCGCCGCGATGGTCGCGCAGGTGGAGCAGACACTCGGGCCCATTTCGATTGTCGTCAACAACGCCGGCGGCGATATCGCGGCCAAGGGGGGCAAGCCCAAGCCGAATAACGGTCTGGATGTACCCATGGATGATGTCCGCGCCATCTTCGACCGCAACGTGATCGGCACCATGATCGTCTGCCGGGCGATCTGCCCCGGCATGGCCAAGCGGCGGCATGGGGCGGTGGTCAACATCGCGTCGGCGGCGGCGCATTTCGGGGTGGATGATGGCGTCGCGTATGCGGTGGCCAAGGCGGGGATCGTCGAGTGGACGCAGTGCCTGGCGGTCGAGCTTCGGCCGCACGGCGTGCGCGTCAACGCCGTTTCGCCCGGGCCGACCAAGACGGCGCGGTTTCTGGTGACGCGCGTGATCGATGAGAAGCAGGCGGATGAATCCGTGCCGCTGGATCGGTATGGCAAGCCGGAGGAGGTGGCCGATGCGGTGGCGTTTTTGGCGGGACCCGGGGCGCGGTTTATCAGCGGGCAGACGCTGATCGTGGATGGGGCGCGGTTTACGCGGTTGTATCTGTAAATTTGCATCCTGCAGTTCGATCCAATCTCCCGGCCGGCGTCCCATGTAGTTGCTCGCGCGGATGGCGCGATTGACGGTTTGCCAGCACATCACTTTGGAATGCACACGATGCTGGCGGGCCGAACGAATTTCCCAGATACCGTGATCGGCCTCCTGCCAGCGCTGTGAGACGGCGTTGACCATCGACTCCTGCATCGCGGCCGCGGCCACCTCCAGCCTCCCCGAACATGCCGGCGGCGTGCGCAACTGGAATTAACGCTTCTGCTGGCCGAGGGATGCAAGCGATGTGCCGTGGTGCCCTCATTGCCGTGGAGATAGGTTGAGCCCGCCAAAATGAAAACATCCCGGCCAGCGCATTCTTCGCGCCGGCCGGGACGTTATTTCAACGATGGTTCTAACTTCTCGCTTCTCGCTTCTCGCTTCTCGCTTCTAACTTCTAACTTCTCCGCCCCCCTTATTTCTTCCCCAACTTCTCATTGATCATCGCCTTGGTCTTCGCGATCAGTGCCTCGGCTTCCTCGAATTTCCCCTGCTGCAGTAGTCCCTGATATTCCTCGTGAATCGGCTGCAGCACCGAAGGATCGCCCCCCTCGGCCTGCCAGCGCTTCGCCAGCTCGATCAAGCCACCGAGCTTCCGCTGCAATCCCTGGTAGCGCCCCTTGAGCTCTTTCAGCTTGGCCTGCTGTTCCGGCGTCAGCGCGTTCTTGATCTTAATTAGCAGGCGAAGCTGCGCCCGCTTGGCATCGGCCTCCAGCGCCATCACTTTGTCCGCCTGCGCCAGCACCGCCTTCTCATCCACCTTGTCCAGCTTCACCAGTTCCGCCAGCGCCGCCGATTCCTTGGCCAGCATCTCGCGGGTCTGGCTCATCGCCTCCTGAATCTGCTGCGCCTCGGCCATCACGCTGGCCTTCTGATCTTCGGTGATCCCGATCATCTCGTGAACCTGGCGCATCATGTCCAGCGTATAAAAATTCTCCGCGATCGGATCGGGATTCGGCTGCGCGCCGGTGGTGAGCGTCACCGCCGCCGAAAAAATGAGCGCGATCAATGGGATGCGAAGTCGCATGAGGTCTCCTGAAAGAAAAAATGTCGAAATGAAATACTGAGCCGGACCTTAACCTGTGAAGACGCGCCAAATAGAGCCGCCTTCCCAAGCAACATCCCTTTGTCGCCGCCCGCCACCCCTCATATGACATGACCCACGCAAACCCCCATGAACTCGTCATCTCCAATCCAGTCCCGCCCCTTTCAATTCCGACCCATCCATCAAGAAATGCGTCGGTGATTCCCACTGCGAAACCAGCACCCGCGACTGCCACGGTAATTCCACCGTCTCCTCCGCCACGCGCCACTGAATCGTCGAAGCCACCTGCCCCGGCCCGCGCGGATTCGACGACCCATGCCCCCAAATCAACACCGCGATCGCAATCCCCGCCGCCAGCCCGGCCGGCGCAGCCCAAGCCGCCCATGACCGCATGCGCGATCGCCGGGGACTTACCGCGCCATCCCGCGCGGCGATGGCCGCGTTCCACGCCGAATCAAACTCCGGCGCAGCCTGCTCATGCTCCAGCCGAAGCCGCTTGAACAGGTTCTCCGGCGACAATGGATCGTTTAACAACGACATCGGACTTTCCTTCTGGATTCAAATACCGTCGCAATGACTTCTTTCCGCGTTCGTAATGGGTTCGCGCTGAACCCACCGAAATCCCCATAACCCCCGCCGCTTCCGACAAACTCAGATCGTGATAAAAACTCAGTTGCAGCACTTCCTGCTGCCGCCGCGGCAGACGAGCCAGCGCGCCGAGCAATGCCTGAGTCATCTCGCGCGATTCCAGCCCCGCCAGCAAATTGCAAGTGTCCACCGCTCGTTCCTGCAACAACTCGATTCCCACCCGCCGCAGCCGCCGAAAAATCCCCCACCGCCGCGCATCGACCGCCGTCAGTCGGATCACCGAGAAAAACCACGTCTTAAAGGAAGACCTCCCTCCGAAAACGGCCCGCCCATCCAGTACCTTCAAGCAGGCCCCCTGCAACACTTCTTCCGCCAGGTGCGGATCATCCGCGCAGCAGCGCATCGCCCAGCCGAAGCATTCGGCGTGGATCTGGCGAAGTTGATCGCGCAGGTCAGTGTCTGTCATGGCGCGGATGCGAATCGAAAAAGTTTCTCAGGATATTTTCATCATTTGTCGCGGTTGCCCGGCGATTATATGACATCGCCCCCGGATTGGCCGCAATTTTATCGATGCAGGGTGGGCACTGCCCACCACGATGCGCTCAATTCGATCGATCAGGAGCGATGTAGGGTGGCCACCGCCCACCGCAACCCCGGCAATTCTATCGATCCGTCCGTAATTCCAGTATCCTTGTCAAAGCAATGGGCAGGACCACCGGCCATCAGATTGTTCGATATCTCGTCGCGCTCGCGTGCGTCGCGCTGACGATCCCGATCAAGCTCTATCTCCAGGACATCATGGCCCCGGATATGGGCGGCGGCGAGCGCGAAGCCCCGTTCATCCTCTCCCTGGCGGCCGTCATGGTCTCGGGCTGGTACGGGGGACTGGGACCGGGGCTTTTCGCGACAGCGCTGGCCGCGGTCACGGGCGATTATTTCTTCATGCGCCCGCTCTATGATTTTGGCCTGATCAGCAGCGTCCAGTGGGTCCGCCTGAGCATGTTCGTGCTGGAAGGAACGCTCATCAGCACCCTTTGCCATAGTTTGAATACCGCCACCCGCCGCGCCAAACTCAACGAGCGCGAAGCCCGCAATCTCCAGCGCGAGCTCCTGGAAATCACGGATAGCGAACAGCGCCGCATCGGCCACGACCTCCACGATGGCCTGGGCCAGCACCTCACCGGCATCGCCTTCATGTCCAAGCTCATCGAACAGCGCCTGGTCAGCCGCCAGATTCCCGAAGCCCAGGAAGCCCACAAAATCGCCGGCCTGGTCAATAAAGCCATCGGCTGGACCCGCGACCTCGCCCGCGGCCTGGCGCCGGTGGATCTGGATCGCGAAGAAGGGCTCGCATCCGCCCTGAAAAAGCTCACCGAGGGCACCGCCGAGATGTTCGGGGCCAATTGCCGTTTCGAGTCTCAGGGTGAAACCCCCGTTCGCGATCCGGTGGCCGCCGTCCATCTCTATCGTATCGCCCAGGAAGCCATGAATAACGCGATCAAGCATGGCCGGCCCAAATCCGTGGTTGTTCGCCTTACAAGGCAGCCGCGAGAAGCCACCATATCCGTCGAAGACGATGGGATTGGATTCGACCCCGAACAGGTGCGAACCGGCGGAATGGGTTTGCGAATCATGAACTATCGCGCGAAAATGATCTCCGGGAAACTCAGTGTCATCCGGCGTCCGGACGGCGGCACCGTGGTTTCATGTGTCTGCCCACTTCCCGAATCGTAAGAGGTATTTCATTATGGCCAACGCAGTCAAACCCACGCACGTCATTACCGGTAAAGCCAAAGTCCTGCTCGTCGATGATCATCCCATCGTCCGCCAGGGCCTCGGCCAGCTCATCAACGAAGAAGCCGACCTGATCATCGCCGGCGAGGCCGAAGATTTTCAGCAGGCCCTCAAGGCCCTGGATGAAGTCCATCCCGATGTCGCCATCGTGGACATCTCCCTCAAAGACCGCAGCGGCATCGAACTGATCAAGGAGATCAAGGCCAAGCAGCCGAACCTGCCCATCCTGGTCCTCTCCATGCACGATGAATCCCTTCATGCCGAACGCGTATTGCGTGCCGGCGCAAAGGGTTACATCATGAAGCAGGAAGCCACCGAGCAGGTCATGAACGCCATTCGCAAAGTCCTCAAGGGCGAGGTGTACCTCAGCGACCGCATGGCCTCGCGCATGGTCAATCGTCTCGTGGCCGGCCCGCAGAATGTCGGCGGCTCGCCCATCGAGCGCCTGTCGGATCGCGAGTTCGAAGTGTTCCAGATGATCGGCCACGGCGTCGGTCCCAGTGAGATCGCCGAAAAGCTCGGCCTCTCCGTCAAGACTGTCGAAACCCACCGCGAGCGGATTAAGGAAAAGCTCAATCTGGCCAGCGGATCGGAGCTGATTCGCTATGCCATGCAGTATGTGATGGATGAAATGCGCGATAAGCGGTAGGCGCTTTCCGAACTTAAGATCCATAATGCACCGGCCCAATTTCGGCCGGTGCTTTTGTTTCCAAGGCTCCCCGAAATGCACTCAACCACCTCGCGGCGACCGGCTGTGTGTGATACACAACACATACGACACTGAATATTTTGTAAATGTTTCACCCACCGTTGGTAGGGGCCAGACAAATACCTGCGTCGGGCATCAAATCAACTCTTCGCCCTTCATTCAAGGCCCTGAAGTCTTTGGCCACTCTGTATTCCTTCGTGCCCTTCGCGCCCTTCGTGGTTCAATCAGCGCAGAAAAAAAGCCGAGGCGGGGTCGTGCCTCGGCTGTAGCCGTCGGTGAGAATCGCTCCGCGATCCGCTCGCCGGCGTATTCGATTTTGTCTTAAACGGGCTTATGGCAAAGTGATTTTCTGCCCGGCCTTGATCTGGTCGGGGTTCAGGCCCGGGTTGGCATCCTTGATCTTGCGGACGGCCGAGGCGTCGCCGTACTGCGTGCGGGCGATCTTGAAGAGCGTGTCGCCCTTCTGAACGGTGTAGCTGCGCCCGCCGCCCGTGGCCGAGGATGTTGCCTTGGTCGGGGTGTCGATAATGGGCGTCACCGTCGTCGGGTTGTCGTAGACCATCGGCTGAACCGGCTGGATCGGCTGCGGCTGATACGCCACCGGGGCCGGCGTCGGCTGAATGTCGGTCACCCCGGCCGAGATCTTCTTGTTGTTCGAGCTGCTGCAACCAACGGCCGCGAAAAGCCCGGCGGAAACAAGCGTAATGGCAATCTTCCTGAACATGCGAGATTCTCCTTCCTGGAATACGTCGAGGCGGCCGGGGATTGAAACCCAGACGGGCGCGCCCATGGTGCGGGGCCATCCGTGGCCCCGTCATTCCTCTTTATCGGACCGGGCGCATTGAATTCTTGAGCGGGGGATGAGAATTTCTAAAGATTTGTTGGCTGGCGGGAAATATCATTGCGGGGGCTTGAGGGGGCTGGAGAGGACTTCCGGTCGAAAAGTATATAGGATAAACATAACGACGAGGCGGTGACCCACATGGTAATCTCATTCAACCCGCTAAAGACGGTGCAGGCGGCGGCCATTCTCCTGAAGGAGGGAAGTGGTCGGATGACGCGTCTTCGACTCCTTAAGCTCCTCTACATCGCCGATCGCGAGAGTATCGCTGAAACCCTCAGGCCGATTTCAGGCGATGAGGTTGTCGCCATGGACCACGGCCCCGTGCTCTCGTTGACGTACAAAATGATCCGGCGCGAAGCTGGACCCATGAACCTCATATGGGACAAGTACATCGCTCGGAAGGGCGACCGCGATCATGTGCTCGTGGACGACCCCGGTGATGGTTCCCTTTCCGAATACGAAATCACGAAGCTGCGGACAGTCAGTGCGGTTCGGCGCGGCATGACCGACTACGAGATTGCCGACGAGACCCACAAATTCCCGGAGTGGATCAAGAACCAGCCACCAGAAGGGAGCAAAATGGACATTTCGTTGCATGATATTCTTGATGCCCTGGGGTTGGCTGAATACGAAGGGAGACTTCACGACGAGGAGCAGGCCGACATCGATTTTGACGCAGCACTGGCTGCGGTGAGAAAGGCATGAAGGCGGGAGATGTGTTCCGACTCACCAATGCGGCGGACAGGCACGCAAAAGTTGTAATTTCGGACCCCATGAAAAATCCCACAAAGGTCTTGATCGTTGGCATGACCAGTTGGGACATGCACGAGGACCAGTCATGTATCCTCACGGAACACGAGCATTCAACATGCGTGATTCCGCGGACATGTATCACCTACTCGCGAGGTAATGCCAAAGCGTCAAATGCTGAACTCGACGCGCTGGTGAAGGCCGGACTCATCAAAGTATTTGAACCCGTATCTGAGGAGGTCCTCGCCAGAATCCGCAAAGGCGCGACGCTATCGCAGCGCACATCGAAAGATTTCAAAAAGATGTTAATCGAACAAGGTCTCGTTACGGATTTCGATGGCGCATCGCCTTCCTGAGTTCTCACCTCACCGGCTAGAATCCCCCAATGCCTTTCGCCGTCACAACTCTCTGCCTGACCCTTCTGGCCATCGGCGGCGCATTGTTCCTCTTCGTCTCCTTCATGATGGCCAAAATCCTTCTCGCGCCGATCCGAATGGAAGGTGGCGTCGCTCTCTGGACGCTTCGCCGGCTGACACCCAAAGACCTTGACCTGCCTTACGAAGAAACTTTCTTCACCGTCCGCGATGAACAAACGCCCGGCCAGACTCTCAAGCTCTCCGCCTGGTGGATTCCCGCTCAAATTACCGCAGGCAAGACCGCGATCATCGTCCACGGCTACGCCGATTCGCGGATCGGCGGCATCGCCTGGGCGCCGACGTTTCGAGCCATGGGGTTCAATGTGCTGGCGGTGGATCTCCGTGCCCATGGCCGATCCGATGGCCGGCATACGACGGCGGGGTTTTACGAGCGGCATGATTTGTCGCAAATCATCGATCAAATCAAGGAACTTCAGCCCGCCGCCACGCGGCAACTCGTGTTGTTTGGCGTGAGCCTCGGCGCGGCCGTCGTCGGCGCGGCGGCCGAATTGCGCCAGGGGCGGGGCATCGCCGCCATCATCATGGATTGCCCGTTCAGCGATTACATCTCGGCCGCCCGCACCCACGGCAACGCGCGCGGCATGCCCGGCCCGCAGTTCCAGCGCCTGGCCATCCACCTCGCGCAAAAAATCAGCGGCGCGGATTTCATGGCAGTCGCCCCCGTTTGCGTGATCCCAAACCTCCCCACTCCGCTCATGGTCATTCATGGTTCGGATGATTTATTCATTACTCAAGAAGACATGGATGCCGTGGAGGCCGCCGTTCGCAGTCGTCGACCAGATTTGGGCCTGACGGAGTATTGGCGGCCCGACAAGACCCACCATGTTCTTGCGATCCGCACCGATCCGGCCGAATTTCGCCGCCGAATCGAAGAGTTCCTGGCCGCATCATCGACCCTCGGCCAGCGCGCCGTTCGGGAGATTTCCGCATGAGCAACGCGGTGGGCCCAACAGTGCGCTTGCCCGATCGGCCGGTGATCGCCATCGTCGGAACCGGCGCGGTCGGCGCTTATTATGGCGGCCGGCTCGCCCAGCATGGCAACGATGTTCATTTTCTCCTCCGCGGCGACTATCAGGCCGTCAAGCA
>JBBRTW010000245.1:0-10544 GCA_038244055.1 Tepidisphaerales bacterium
AGGGGGAAGGATGAAGGGAAGAGGGGGGTTCAGGGTTCAGGGTTTGGGGTTCAGGGGGAATTTCAAATTTCAAATTTCGGATTTCGGATTTGTCATGGGGCTCATCCGGTGTGAATTCTTCGGCGGCGGCTACGGGGGCTCGGACCAGTTTTTTGGGGTCGATGAGGTTGTGGCGCTCGATTTGGTCGCGGATGGCGGTGGTGAGGTGGAAGACGATTTGCGCCTTTTGCAGGCCGGCGAGGATTTTGCTCGCCATGTTGCGGAACCATTTGGGGCGGCGCTCTTTGTCGGGTTCGAGGATGCAGCGGAAGGTGTCGAGGTCGTGGCAGAAGACGCCGGTGCGGTCGGCCGGGAGTTCGTGGACGATTTGCGAGTAGCTGTGGTCGCAGAGGTGGAAGAGGTCGAACTGGCTCGCGTGTTTGCGCATGAAGCGGGGGTAGTTGCGCATGCGGTTGAGCAGGCGGTCGGCGTTTCGGCCCGGGCCGCCGAGGAACCAGAGGCGGCGCTTCCAGGGAGGGCAGAGGCGCGTGGCGCGGACCTGGTCGGATGGCGCGAGATTTTTCAGGAGCATCTCGGCGACGAGGTCCATGCTGGGCCAGTTTTCTTCGGGAAAGTCGGGGAGGATGGCGAGGGAGGGGGAAGGATGAAGATTGAAGGATGAAGGATGAATGGGCGGGGCGGAAGAAGGATGAATGATAAATGATGAATGATGAATGGGGGACGATGGGAGTTCGGTTGGGCGCGGCGACTCGTTGGATGGGGGAGGCGTTGGGGGAGTCATCGTGCGCTCCCGAGGAGATCATTCATGAAGTTGGTGATGCGGTGGATTTGGGAAGCGCGGTCGAACTCGGGGAGGGATTCGGGGAGTTGGTTTAGCTTTTGTTGGAGGTCGGCGTGGGTGATGGTTTGCATGAGTTGGCCGAGGGATTCGACGTAGGCGGGTTCCCAGGGGGCGTTGCCGGGGAGGCGCCAGAGCCAGCCGGTGTCGAGGTCGTAGGCGAGGGGGATTTGGCCGGTGATGACGGGGAGGCGGGCGGCGACGTATTCGGAGATCTTGGTGGTGTAGCGGAAGGAGCCGACGCCATCGACGGATTGGGGGAGGCTGGCGACATCCATGGCGGCCATGTAGTCGAGGACGTACTGATGGGGGACGCCGCCGGTGAGGTGGATGCGCTGGCCGAGGTCTTTGCCGGCGACGAGACGGAGGTGATCGAGGCCCGCGCCGTCGCCGACGACGACGACAGCGATATCGCGGCGGTCGGTCAGGCGGATGGCGTTGACGAGCTCCCAGCCGTAGCAGAATTCCACGCGCTTGTTCCAGGCCAGCGAGCCGACGATGCCGAAGACAATGGTGTCATCTTTGATGCCGAGCGCGGCGCGGAGCCGCTGGCGGGCCTCGGCGATTTCGGCGGGCGTGCGCGAATGGAGCGCGAACCCGGCGGCGGTGACAGCGCGGGGGCAGCCGAAGGTGAGGGCCCGGCCGACGAGGTAGGGCGTCCAGCCGATGAAACCGGCCGCCAGCCGGCAGAGCCATCTTTCGTATTTGTTGAAAATCCAGCCGAGGCCGGGGCGGACCGAGCCGACCCAGGGGCCGACGGCATCGCCGGAACTGACGACGTAGCGGCAGCGGCCGAGGATTCGGGACCACATGAGGGCGAGCCCGCCGGCCAGGCCCGTGCCTTCCATGATGGCGAGGTCGAAGCGGCGGGTTTTGAGGAGTTTGCAGATCTGGCGGAAGCCGGCAAATTTGGAGGAGCGGTCGAAGTTGAACCACTCGACTTCGAAGGCCGAGAGGAGATCGCGCAGGCGTGATTCTTCGTTGGTGCCGCCGCCCTTGGTGGCGAAGGCGAGAAGGCGCGGGGCGGCTTTGGCCGGTGCGGGTTCGGCCGGCGCGGGCGCTGAGGCCGGCGCGGGGGCGGGCGTGGCGGCCGGGGAGGGCGGAGGGGGCGCGGGTGTAGTTGTTTCTTCGACCATTACGTCCACAGCCACACCCGGTGCTTGAGGTTGCCGCGGATGAGCTGAGTCCATTTGACAACCGGGACGATGGGAAGCAACAGCGCGGTGACGAGAATCTCGTGGGTGGTGAAGTGGCAGCCGCGGAATTGCTTGTAGGCGTGGGCGGCGACCAGCGCGAGGACCAGCAGTACGAGGCCGGCGGCGATCCACCAGTGGCTGAGAATCAGGCTGGCGAGGATGGCGGCGTAGACCAGGAGGTAGACCCAGTGCGCGCCGCGGAGGACGCGGGTTTTCGCGCCTTGATAGGTGGCGGGGTGTTTTTTGAAAAGATAGGGCATCAGGGCGGCGCGCTTGGCATCATCGAGGAGTTTCCACGGCGCGCCGGGGAGGACGGGATGGGAGACGGTGGCGTTCTCGGCGTAGGGAATCTCGTAGCCGGCATCGAGGACGGACCAGGCGATGTCGGAATCTTCGAGGTAATAGGGGAAATGATTGTCGAAGCCGCCGACTTTTTCGAAAACATCGCGGCGGTAGAAAATATTGCAGGTCTGGTAGCCCCTGGGGCGGGTGAAGGTGAGCAGGCCTTTGTAAGTCACGGTCGGCCGGGGCGGCGCGGGAATGTCTTTGCGGCCTTCGATGCCGCCGGCGGTGGGGTGATCGAAGAAGGGGGCTGCGCCTTCGAGCCAGCCGGGGTGGGCGAGGCAATCATCATCGATGAAGGCGATCCATCGGCCGGTGGATTGCTGAACGCCGTAGTTTCGCTTGGCGGAGGCTGAGCGGCCTCTCCAGGGGTCGTTGGGGATGGAGATGCAGCGGAGATCGAGGGTGGAGATTTTGCGGAAGTCTTCGATGATGGCGAAGGCGGGGTCGTTCTCGCTGGCGACGACGATGACATCGAACTGGTTGTGGGGGAGGGTCTGCTGCTGGAGGGTTTCGAGGGCTTTGCGGAGGAGGTCGGGGCGGCGGTGGGTGGGCATGACAATGGAGACGCGCGGGGTGGCGGTGGTGGGCGCGGCGGGGGAGTTTGGGGGTGAAAGGGTTGTCATGGATTGGAAATTGTAGGTGATGGTGTTCCGCGAATCCGGCAGAAAGGGTCAGGAGCCGGAGGACAATGATTCGGCTGATGAAAGTCTTTGGCGGCCGGCTCCTGACCCTGGGACGGCGACCATTTCATCGGCAGGCGGCCTCCAGGAGTTGCTTCACGGGCGGGATGCCCGAGCCGCCTCTTTTTTGGACGTCGGCATTCATGGGCTGGGCGTAGAGGGACATGAGGCGGGCCAGGTGCGAATCGAGGGAGTAGATATCGCGGGCGCGCTGGCGGGCGGTTTGGCCGAGGCGGCGGGCGAGGGCGGGATCGGTGGCGAGGGTGTCGATGGCGCGGGCGAGGGCGGTCTCATCGCCGGGGGGGACGAGCAGGCCGGTGAGGTTATCTTCGACGACTTCGGGCATTCCGCCGACGCGGCTCATGATGACGGGCCGGCCGTGGGTCATGGCTTCGAAGGCGACCAGTCCGCCCGGCTCGTGCCAGAGTGAGGGGAAGACCAAGGCCCGCGCCGAGGCGAAGGCCTGGCAAACTTCCTCGGGATTGAGCCAGCCGAGGAAGCGCGTGCGATGGGTCAGGCCGAGTTCGTGGGCGAGGTGCCGATACTGCTGTTCCTGATTGCCCGAGCCGGCGAGATCGATTTGCACATCGGCCTGGACCAGGCGCAGGGAGCGGAGGAGCCAGTCGACGCCTTTATGCGGAATCATCCGGCCGAGGAAGAGAAATCGCGCGGGGCCAGCGCTGCCCGGATCGACGTACTCGATCGCATCGGGGGCGGGGAGATGGAGGACGTGGATGCGCTCGGAAGGGTAGCCGGCGCGGATCATCTGGTCTTTGATGAACTGGCTGACGACGAGGGTCTGGATCTGCGGCAGAGTGGCCATCTCGCGCTGCACGGTGCGGAAATTCCGGCCGAGGATGGCGGGGCGAACGCTGCCGCAGTGATTGGCGAAATGTCCCCAGAGGCAGCCCATCAGGCTGTAGGAGCGATCGCAGGGTTTGTGGCTGGTGGAGAGGAAGCGGCCCTGGCTGGGGCAGTAGGGGGCGTGGGTGTGGACGGTGCGAATGATGCGGGCGGCCGGCGGAAGGGCCAGGGCATCGGGGCTGAGCGCGGCGTGGACGTGGAGGACATCGATGGCCAGGTCATCAGCGCGGCGGAAGAGGTCGAAGTCATCGGCGGTGTAGGCGACGGGATGGCCGGCGGGATGGGCATGGGTGGCGACGGCGGCGGGGTCGGTGCGGTCGAAGAAATGGAGGGCGTGGCCGGCCGCGCGCTGGGCATCGGAGACCCGGCGGATGTAGGAGGCGATCCCGCCGGGCTCGAACATGTGGGGCATGTAGTGGCCGATGCGCATAGTTAAGACGGAATTAGCCACAGATGAACACAGATGGGCACAGATAATAATGATTTGGTGGGGCCATCGCGGCGCGATGCTTTCCACCATTCTTCGTCACAACAAATGAAATTGTCTTTCATCTGTGCGCATCTGTGTTCATCTGTGGCGATTCTCCTCCTATCGAGTATCGGCCAGTTTGGTGAGGCGGTCTAGGATGGCGTCGGGGTCGCCGGTGGGGATGACGTGGCCGGTTTTTCCTTCGACGACATATTCTTTCATACCGGTGTCCTGGGTCACGATAACGGGGATTCCGACGGCCATGGCTTCAAGGGGGGCGTAGGCCAGGCCATCTTCCCAGGAGGGATGGACGCAGGCATCGGCGCGGCGGAGATGGGGGAGGGGGTCCCCCGGGGCGAGGCGGATGCGCGGGTCGCGGCGGATGGCGTCATCGATAAACCGGCGCATGCCGCGCGAGCCGGTGCCGCCGACGAGGGTCAATTCGGCCTTGATATGGCGGAAGCGCTCGAAGGCTTCGAGAAGGATTGGCACGCCTTTAACGACCGTGACCGAGCCGACGTAGACGATGCGGAAGACGCCATCGTTGGGGCGGGCGGATGGATCGGGAGTGAAGCGCGGGTCGGGGCGATAGTGGATGCGCTGCAACTGCTCAGGGCGGAAACCTTCATCCAGAAAGTTCTGACGGGTGTATTCCGAGGCGACGAGGATGGCATCGGCGGCCTGGTATTCGAGGAGGGTTTTGCGGCGATGGGCGTTGTTGAGCCAGGTGCTTTCGATGGGATTTCGCTTCAGGGCGCGGGCATGGAGGCGGACGCAGTTCTCGACGTGGCTATTGGAGGCGATGAGTTCGAGGCGCTGGCAGCCCAGATCGCGGGCCGCGCGGAAGGAGCGCAGGGCCTGCCCCGCGAAAGCGGTGAAGGACTCGACCGGCGGCTCGAGCAGACCGGACAATTTGCGATCCCATAAATCGCAATCGAGATGCCAGCGCCAGCCGAGGAAGTATTTGACGGGGGAGAGATGGGTGATCCATTGGGCCAGGCGGCGGGGGACGGCCCGGCCGCAGGGATCATCGCCGGGGCGGATCTGGGTGGAATAATATCGGAACAGGCGGCCGTCCTGGCGCGCGTCTTCCACGAGCTGGGAAAAGTGTTGTCCCAGCCCGCCCTGATGATAGCCGACACTGCATGAAATCGTAGACATCACGGCGATGGTCTGTCCGCTGGCGGCCGATGTAAGTAGAGTCGCGCCGCGCGGCGCGACCTGGGTCTATAAGAGAGTGTCGGGAGAATTCGCGGCCGCGATGAGGATAATCGAGGTAAACGGAAAATGCAGAAAATTCTGGCGTGTGGGGGATATACGGAGATGGCGCGGGTGTGAAATTCCGATTTGAACCACGAAGGACACGAAAGGCACGAAGAATTAAGAAAGAGCGGATAATACAAGTGGGCATGGGATTTGAGCGAAGGTGACGTGATGGCGTTGTTGAGTTTGAATGATCTTCCGGAGCCGCCGGTGGGGCGGGTGGGGTGGCCATGGACGTTGGTCGCTGGGGGCGGGGGATTGGCGGAGGATTTGGGCGATGCCTCAGGATCGAGCGCCACGGGTAAGGCTTTGAAGCCTTACCCATGCCACCCGGAGGAGTGGCCGAGAGTTTCCATCATCACACCGTCCTATAACCAGGGGCGGTACATTGAGGAGACGATTCGGTCGGTACTGTTGCAGGGGTATCCGAATCTGGAATACATCGTGCTGGACGGGGGAAGTTCGGATGGGACGGTGAAGGTGTTGGAGAAGTATTCGCGGTTCATTGCGTATTGGTGCAGTGCGAAAGATGGCGGGCAGGCGGAGGCGATCAACAAGGGGCTGGATCGGGCCACCGGCGATTGGGTGGGGTGGCAGAACTCGGATGATTTTTACGAGCCGGGGGCGCTGCGGCATCTGGTGGAGGCGGCGGGGTATCCGGCGGCGGGTGGGGCGGGCCGGGCGGCTGAACCTGCGGGAGATGTGATCTATGGGCGGGTGAAATTGATCGATGAGCATTCGCGGGTGACGGGGGATTATCCCACCGGCGGGTTCGATCTGATGAAGATGCTGCCGTGGGCGAATATGTTCAATCAATCGATGTTCTTCAGCCGGCGGGTTCTGGATGAGGGGTTTCGGATTGATCGATCGCTGCGGCATTATGTGGACCACGATCTGTTCTGGCGGCTGATATTGGCGGGATACAAGTTTAAGCATGTGCCGGAAATCTCGGCCTGCTTCCGATTGCATGGCGAAGCGAAGGGATCGACCCAGCATGAGATCGCGGCCAACGAACTGCACGAATTGTACATGCGGCTGTATCGCGAAATGCGCCTGCCGGAAGAGGTGCGGGAACTGGCGCTGAAATCGATGCGCGGGAATTGCCTGGACCAATTCGGCAAATCGCGCTGGCATCTGTTCCGCAAATTCGCGGCCGACATCGCGAGGAACGCGGGATGGTGGAAACTGGGCCCGGGCTTAATCGCGCGGCGGGCGGTGGTGATGCTGGGGGAGGGAAATATCGAGCGGGTTAGGCGGTTGAAGAGGGTTTGAACCACGAAGGGCACTAAGGGCACGAAGAAGAAAATGAATGCGAGGATAGAGGATAGAGGATGGAGGATGGAGAATGGCGGTGAGGCGATTGGAGGGCCCTGGCCTTCGCGGCAGGATCCTTCGGTCGCCTGAAGCTCCCTCAGGATGACGGCTTGGGATCATTGTGCGGCTGCGACGACATCGTCAAAACCGTTTTCTCTCCTTCGTGCATTTTGTGTACTTCGTGGTTCTAACTCTTGGAGAACGGATCGATATGCGGATTCCGGGATTGGGACGAATTCGACGGAGTGCTCGGCGGCTGCGGAATCGGTTCCGGGCGGCGGCGGTGGTGTTGTTGTATCACCGGGTGACGAGGTTGGAGACGGATCCGCAGTGGTTGACGGTCCGGCCGGGGGTTTTCGATGAGCAGATGGAGATGTTGCGGAAGAGGTGGAGTGTATTGTCGATGCGGCAGTTGGTGGATGGGGTGCGCGCGGGGAGATTGCCGAAGCGGGCGGTGGCGGTGACGTTCGATGATGGGTACGCGGATAATCTGCAGGAAGCGCTGCCGATCCTGGAGAAGCGGGGAGTGCCGACGACGTTTTTTGTGGCTTCGGGATTTGTGGGCGGCCGCGAGGAGGCTTTTCCGGATGAGCTGGATCGGCTGTTGTTGCAGCCATCGAAGGCGGCGGGGATGTTGCGTGTGGGGGCGTGGTCGATGGATTTGCCGGCCATGAGCGCGGTGACGGCGGGGAATTGGAATGTATTGGAGAAGGTCGCCCCGACAGCGCGGCATGAGGCGTATCGGCAGTTGTGCGCGCTGGCCGGGCCGATGGATCATGCGGGGAGGCAGGGCTTGCTCGATGAAGTGCGGACATGGGCCGGGGCGGGGCGCGAAGGGCGGGAGAGTCATCGGATGATGTCGGAGAATGAACTGGCGCGCCTGGCGAGTTCGCCGCTGGCGACGATCGGGGCGCATACGGTGACTCATCCGCGGCTGTCGGCCATTGGTTTGGAGGAGCAGGGGCGGGAGATTCGCCAGTCGAAGCGGCGGCTGGAGGAGATCATGGGCAGAGAGGTGGCATCGTTCGCGTATCCGTATGGGGGGGACTCGGATTACTCGGCTGAGACCGTGCGGGCGGTGAAAGAGGCGGGGTTTGAATTTGCGTGTTCGAATTATGGCGGGGTGGTGCGGCATGGGGCGGATTTGTTGCAGATCAATCGGGTGCTGGCGCGGGATTGGCCGGCGGATGTTTTGGAAGAGAAAATCGAGGGGTGGTTCCTTGAGTGAATCGATCAAACAAGGCGATGAGAAGGCAATGAAGATTCTTCACGTCAGCGCGGCCGATCACATGGGCGGCGCGGAGCAGGTGGGGTGGATGCTCTTCGAATCGCAAAGGGCGCGAAGGCATGAGGCGTGGCTGGCGGTGGGGAACAAGACGATCGAGCATGAAGGCGTGTATGAAATTCCCAACCGCAAACGGCGACATGCGTGGGCCAGAGCGTGCGATGCGGCGGCCGATGCACTGGGGCCGGTGAATCGCGTGAAGGGGGTCAAGCGGGTGCAACTCATATTGCGGGAGAATATCGGCCGGCCGGCGCGGACGCGGGCGCGGCGGCGTGGAGAGGAGGATTTTGAATTTCCGGGAACGGCCGATCTGCTGGCGCTCGCGCCGGCGCTGCCGGAATTGATTCACTGCCACAACCTGCATTCGCCGCGCGGGTATTTCGATCTGCGGCGGCTAGGGGAGTTGAGCCGGCGGATACCGACGATTGTCACGCTGCACGATGCCTGGCTGCTGGCCGGGCACTGCGCGCATAGCTTCGAATGCGAGCGCTGGAAGACCGGGTGCGGCCAGTGCCCCGATCTGACGATCTATCCAGCGGTCGATCGCGATGCGACGGCCTTCAATTGGAAGCGTAAGCGCGATATTTTCGCGAGGAGCAGGATTTACGTTTCAGCGCCATCGCAGTGGCTGATCGACAAGGCGCGGCAGTCTCTGCTGGCCCCGGCCATCGTCGACGCCAAAGCGATCTACAACGGCGTGGATCTGGGAATCTTCCATCCTGCCGACAGCCGCGCGGCGCGGCGCGAGCTGGGATTGCCGGAGGATGCGACCATCCTGCTTTTCGCGGCCAACGGCGTGCGCAACAACTGCTTCAAGGATTTCCGAACGATGCGGGCGGCGCTGGCGCGGGTGGCGGAGGTCGTGCGCGATCAGAAGATCGTGTTCGTGGCGTTGGGGGAAGAGTCGCCGGAGGAGGTGATCGGCAGCGCGGTGATTCGGTTTGTCCCATTTCAAAAGGATGCGAAAGTAGTGGCGCGGTATCACCAGGCGGCGGATGTGTACCTGCACGGCGCGCGGGCGGATTCACTGCCGATCGCGGTGCTGGAGGCGTTCGCCTGCGCCCGGCCGGTGGTGGCCTCGGATGTGGGGGGAATTCCGGAGCAGATCGAGGAAGGGGTTACAGGGCACCTGGTGAAAGTCGGCGATGCGGCCAGTTTCGCGGAAGCGATCGTGTCGCTGCTGCGCGACCCGGCCAAGCGCGAGGCGATGGGGCGGCGGGCGGTGGAAGTAGTGGCGGAGAAATTCGATGTGCGGAAGCAGATCGAGGCGTATTTGGCGTGGTATCGGGAGATCGTACAAATTAATCGCGAAGGGCGCGAAGTCGCGAAGTAGCCGCGAAGGGTAAAGAGAATGAAGCGCTTGCGGAGCGCGCTGGAAATTCGGTGGCCGTCATCCTGAGAGACCTTCAGGCGACCGAAGGATCTGGCCGATGCATCGCGGCCCGTTCGCCAACTTCGAAGGGCCGATCCGTTGAGGCAAGATTCCTCGGTCGCCTGAAGCTCCCTCGGAATGACCCACTCGCTCTCCCCCGCTCTCTCACTTGCGAATGACGACAGAGCTCTTCGCGATTCCTTCGCCCCTTTGCGGCCTTCGCGTTTAAGTTTCCTTCGCGATCGACCGTTCAGGATTTTACCGCGGGCTTGATCTGCAAATCCGTCACCTCGGCCGTGGGTGGAAGGCAGGCGACCGCGCCGATCATTTTCGCGACTTCTTCAGGCTGAACGAGTTGCTCGGGGCGGTAGGGGCGGTTCTCCGTGGCGTAGCGCTTTTCCTGCATGGGCGTGGCGGTTTGGCCGGGGTAGATGCTGATGATGCGGACGATGCCCGTCACTTCCTGGCGAAGACAGTCGGCCATCCCCTTGAGGGCGTGTTTGGTGGCGGCGTAGGCGGAGACATTGGGGCGGGCGGCGGTGCCGGTGGTGGAGTTGATGAAAAAGATCTGGCCCCGGCGGGCTTTGAGGAGGGGGAGAAGTTTCTGGGTCAGGAGGAAGGGGGCGCGGAGGTTGGTGCGATATTGGTTGTCGAGTTCTTCGATGGGCGTGGATTCAAGCGGCGCCTGGTGATAGGCGGCGGCGCAGTGGATGAGGATATCGAGGCCGCCGGCATCGCGGGCGATGGCGGCGGGGAGGGACGCGACGTGGGCATCATCGGTGAGATCGCCGGGGTAGGCGTGCCACTGGGTGGTCAGCAGCGCGCCGGTTTGGTTGAGGGCGGTGGCGGAGCGGGCGGCGAGGCAGAGGGTTGCGCCGAGGCGCGAGAGCTCGACCGCGATGGCCCGGCCGATGCCGC
>JBBRTW010000246.1:0-10526 GCA_038244055.1 Tepidisphaerales bacterium
CCTTCCGGGCCGAGCAGCCATTTATGACCATCAGCCGAGAGATAATCGATGTTCATCGCCCGCACATCGATCGGCAGCACGCCCATCGACTGGATCGCATCGATGGAAAAGAGAATCCCGCGCTCGCGGCAGAGTTTGCCGAGCGCCATCAAATCGTGGCGTTGACCCGATGCGTATTCGACGTGCGAAAGCGCCAACAGCCGCGTGCGCGGATGGGCGCAGGCTTCGATGAGGCGCTCCAGAGGGACGTATCGCGCGCCGGTGTCCGGGCAGGTGATTTCGTCAACGATGATCAACTCCGCGCCGAAGCGCTTGGACACATCCATCCAGGGGTACATGTTGGCCGGGTACTCGACCGATGTGGTGACGATCCGATCACCCGCCTTCCAGTCGATCCCCCCTGCCACGGTGGCGACGCCCTCGGAGGTGTTCTTGACGAAGGCGATCTCCTCGGGCGAGGCGTTGATCAGCTTGGCGGCCGACACGCGCAGCGCATCGATCTCGCGAAAGAAGCCCGAGGAGATGTAGGCATTGGATTCAAAATGATCGGCGAACCGTCGCAGCGCCTGGCCGGCGCGGCGCGGCAGCGGGCTGACGCCGGCGTGGTTGAAGAAGTCCCATTTGGAGAGAATGGGGAATTCGGAGGGGTTGCCGATGAGATCGGTTATAGATGGAAAAACTGGCATTTTTGTAATTTATATCACTTATTTCTGATTACTTCCTTGAATATTGAAAGTCGGTCGTTCAATATTCAAGAATGTCTGTGCCTCGCACATCTTTGTTGACCACCATTGCAGAGCGATTCGATCAATTTCCTATCGTAACCCTGCTCGGCCCACGGCAGTGTGGCAAAACGACTCTTGCGCATCAATTCGCAAAGAGTGCTGATGCCACGTTTTTCGACCTCGAACGACCCGCCGACCAAGCCAGGCTTGCCCAGCCGATGACAGCCCTTGAGCCACTCACGGGCCTGATCGTCATCGATGAGGCCCAACTTCGTCCAGACCTATTTCCAATCTTACGCGTTCTGGCCGATCGCCCCAACCACCCGGCCAAATTCCTGCTCCTGGGCAGCGCCGCGCCGGAATTGATACGCGGCTCTTCCGAAAGCCTCGCGGGTCGCACCGCGCTGATCGACATGGCGGGATTCAGTCTGGACGAAGTGGGCCACGACAACGTTCGTCCGCTCTGGCTACGCGGCGGATTTCCCCTGTCTTTTCTTGTGCCGAGCGATGCCGACAGCATTCGCTGGCGCGAATACTTCATACAGCTCTTCCTGGAGCGAGATTTGCGCAACTTCGGCATTCAGGTGCCTCCTGCGACCATGCGGCGATTCTGGACCATGCTCGCCCATTATCACGGCCAGATTTGGAATGGCTCCGAGATCGGCCGCTCGATTGGCGAGACCCATCCGACGGTCCGCCGACATCTCGACATTCTCACGGGCGCGTTCATGGTCCGCCAGCTTCAACCGTGGTTTGAGAACGTCGGCAAGCGAACTGTGAAATCGCCGAAAATGTACATTCGCGACTGCGGGCTGGTACATGCCCTGCTTGGGATTGAAGAGTTTGCCCAGCTCGAATCCCATCCCAAATTTGGCGCAAGTTGGGAGGGATTCGTCATCGAGCAGTTACTTCGGCTTTCGGGCGACCGGAATGCCTATTTCTGGGCGACTCAGGGGGGCGCGGAACTGGACCTCCTCCTCATCGCCAAAGGCCGGAAGTGGGGCGTCGAAGTCAAATACGCCGATGCTCCCGCCATGACCCGTTCCATGCACGTTGCGCTGGAAGACCTGAAATTGGAGCATCTCTGGGTCATCCATCCCGGCAAACATACCTTCCCAATGCACGACAAGGTCACCGCGCTCCCCATTACCGAACTGGCCCAGATTCAAGCCCGAATCGCCTGAACCCCGGCTATAATGTCTGCCGGCCGCAACTTCGCTCCCATCGGCGCATCCAAATACTGGCCGGGCGGCCTCTTCTGGATGGGTAGTCTGCCCGTACCGTGGTCAGTCGCCCTTGGGTCGGTCGTCGTCAGCATTCGGTCAATATCACTATGCGACATAAGCTCATTCTCCTTGCCGCACTGGGACTCGCCACGGGATTTACCGCCGGCCGCACGGCGCGGGCGGACGATTTCGTCCGCGAGACCATTCCCGGCAAATGGATCAACCCGCTGGTACCCGAAGACCTCGATAAGCTCGAATACCCGGCCTATTACAAAGACCTCGACAAGGCCAAGCTCGAATCATTCAACGGGCGCTACAAGCTATCGCTCCTGACTCTGGCGAAGGTCAAAGATGGAGATCCCATCCAGGTCGCGCTGGTTAAAGGCGCGAGTCTTTCCGCCATTGGCCGAAAAGACGCCGCCATCGCCGCCCTCTCCGAAGCCAAGCCATCGCTCGATCCGCAGTGCATGGTTCTCAAGGCCCGCATCCTGGCGGACCTGACCCGCTACGATGAATCGATCGAACTGCTGAACAAGGTCATCGCCGCCAACAAGAATTCGGTTCCCGCCCATTACTATCTCGGCGAGGTCAACGAGCGCCGCGGGCGGATGGAGGAGGCGCGGCAGGCCTACAACTTTTTCGAAGCCTACGTCGATAAGCTCCACGCCCAGGAGTTCGACAATGCCGAAGAACTCACGCTCATCGGCAAGGGGATCGACCGCTGGGCGACGATCAACACAATCTACAAGGACCGCGTCGGGTTGAACAACCAGGTGCTGGAGAAGACCTTCCACCAGGTTTTCCTGCGCGTCGATCGCGATTACTGGCCGGCCAAAGTCGCGGCCGCCGAGTTCAGCCTGGCGCGCGATGACCAGAAAACCGCCGGCGGACTTCTCAAGGCCGCCCTGGAGCAGAATCCCAACGACATCCACAGTCTCTCCATCATCGGCGCGATCTCGCTGGAGCAGTTCAACTTCGACGCCGCTGAAAAAGCCATCTCCGAAATCCGCAAGGTCGATGCCGAGGCGATTGAGGCCGACCTTCTGGAAACGCGCAATCTCCTCCAGCAGCGCCGGCCCAAGGATGCGCATCGGGTCATCGCCCGGGTCGTCTCCCGCCAGCCGAAGAACATCGAAGCGATGGGCCTGCTGGCGGCAGTCTACGCGCTGCAGCTTAAAGATAAGGAGATGAACGAGGTTCTGGCACGGGTTGAGAAGCTCGACCCCAACAACGCCACCGCCTACTTCGAAGTGGCCGAGCAGTTGGCGGCCATGCGGCAGTACCCGCGCTCGGCCGAGAAATACGAGGTCGCCATCAAGCGGGCCCCCTGGTGGACCCACGCCCTCAATGGCCAGGGCCTGCTCTACACGCAATCTGGGGATGAGGACAAGGCCTTCCAGGTGCTGGAGCGGGCCCGCCTGCTCGATCCTTACAATTACGCCACCACCAACTATCTCCGCCTGCTGGACATGTTCCAGAAGTTCGCCCGCAAGGAGACCGATCATTTCGTCGTCGTTTACGATGAGAAAATCGATCCGGTCATCCCGGAATATTTCGGCGAATACCTCGAAAGCATCTACAAAGATGTCACCGGCAATTTCAAGCACGAGCCGGCCGTCAAAACGTATATCGAAGTCTTCCCCACGCACGATGCCTTCAGCGTCCGCACGACCGGCTCGCCCTGGATCGGCACGGTTGGCGCATCGACTGGCCGGGTGATCGCGATGGTCGCCCCGCGCAAAGGGAAGAACACGATGGGCCCCTACAACTGGGCCCAGGTGCTGCGCCACGAGTTCACGCATACCGTCACGCTCTCGGCCACCGACAACCGCATCGCCCACTGGATGACCGAAGGGCTGGCCGTCTATGAAGAGCGCGTCCCCCTCCGCTGGGAATGGGTGCCGATGCTCTACAACGCCGTGAAGAAAAAGCAGCTCTTCACGATGGATAACCTGACGTGGGGTTTTGTCCGCCCGAAAAAGCCCTCCGATCGACAGCTCGCCTACGCCCAGTCCTACTGGATCTGCAAGTACATCGAGGAATCGGCGGGACACGGAAAAATGCTGGCCATGCTCGAAGAGTTCCGCAAAGGCCGCGAGCAATCCGATGTCTTCCCCGACATCCTCGGCAAAAGCCTCTCGCAATTTCAGAAAGACTTCTTCGACTGGACCGAAAAAGAAGTCTCCACCTGGGGCTACGATGAGAAGACCAGCGCCAAATACAAGAAGCTGGCGACCGATGGCGAGGCCCTCATCAAAGCCCGGCAGTATCCTGAGGCCCTTAAAATCTGGAATGAAATCCTCGAGCTCCGGCCAATGGATGCCCTCCCCCATCAGCGCCTGGCCGGGCTCTATCTGACCAAGCAGATCAACCAGCCGGCCAAGGCGATCGAACATCTGGTGCGCCTGCACAAGGTCGAGCTGCACGACAACCGCTGGGCCAAGCGCATCGCGCGGGTTTATCGCGATATGGACAATCTCACCAAGGCGGTCGAGTACGGCATCCAGTCCGTCTACATCGATCCATACGATGTGGATGCCCACGAACTGCTGGCCGACCTCTACGCCAAGGCCGGCAATACCGCCGGCGCCGCCAAGGAGAAGCACACGCTGAAAATCCTGGAGGATTACGGCAAGACGGGGACGCCGGAAGCGGAGAAGGCGACGAACCCGGGGTGAGGGGGAAGAAGCGAGTAGTCAGTAGTCAGTAGTCAGTAGAAAATAGAAAAGTCGGCGGGAATCCTGGGACATCTGGCGCATTCCTACTGGATTCTGACTACTGGCTCCTGGCTTCTGATCTTCACGTTTCACTGCTATAACGCTCCCATGAGCGACACTCCCTCCTCCGACAGCCCCTCCTCCCCCCAAATCACACTCCACGATTTTCAGCGCCACATCTCTTCCCGCTACGAATCCGTCGATCGCGCCCGCGGATGGGCCAAGACTTTTGCGTTCTTCATCGAAGAAGTCGGCGAGCTGGCGACCGCTCTGACAACCGAGTCGAAAACGCCCGAGCAGCGCGGCAACCTCGAAGAGGAATTCGCCGATGTCATCGCCTGGCTTTGCACGCTGGCGAATATCAGCGATGTCGATCTGGCCAGCGCCGTCGCCGCGAAATACCTGGGCAAGAAACGCCCCGAGGGACACAAATAGGCGATCTCCGCAGCCCCGTCATGTTTCATTTTTCATGTTTTACCGCTCGCCCGCATTGACCCGAATAATTCAGATGAACCACGAAAAACACGAAGGGCACGAAGAAGACCGGAGAAGAGTAGAATGTAATTTGCGCAACGTGCATTCACCGTTTACCGACCTTTTGACTGTAAGTCCTTCGGCTCATTCCTCTTCGTGCATTTCGTGTTTTTCGTGGTGAATAATCTGGATCAAAACTGTCCGCCTCCCATGGCCAAACGACGCCCCGAAAAAAAGACCGCGCTCTCGCCAATGCCCGTCCCTCCCGCGCGGCGGTGGTGGAGCTCCGCGACACTCCACGCGCTCATCATGGTCATTGCATGCTTCCTCGCTTATCAGCCGGCCTGGCGCGGCGGCATTCTCTGGGACGATGACAAACACCTCACCCCCGCCCACCTCCAATCCGCCGACGGCCTGCGCCGGATCTGGAGCGAGCTTGGGGTCACGATGCAGTATTACCCCATCACCCACAGCGTTTTCTGGCTGGAACACAAGCTCTGGGGCGATGCAACTCTGGGCTATCATCTCGTCAATATCGCGCTCCATCTCGGCGTGGCGATGCTTTTCTGGCGGTTCCTCTGGCGTCTGCGCATCCCCGGCGCGCGCTGGGCCGCGCTCCTCTTCGCGCTCCATCCCATCGAGGTGGAAACCGTCGCCTGGATCGCGGAACTCAAGAACACGCTCTCAGGCGTCTTCGCGCTGTCGGCCGCGCTCTGCTACCTCCATTTCGATGAAACCGGTAAACGACGCTGGTATGCGCTGGCCCTGATCTGCTTCCTCCTCGGCCTGGGTTCCAAAAGCGTTATCGCGGTTCTCCCGGCCGTTCTGCTGGTCATTTTCTGGTGGCAGGGCAAGCCGATTCGCTCGAAGCGCGGGCTGGCGCTGGCTCCGTTTCTCATCATCGGCATCGCGGCCGGTCTTTTCACCGCATGGGTGGAGCGCCGGTACATCGGCGCGGAAGGCGGCGAGTATTCATTCTCCCTCATCGAGCGCTTCCTCATCGCCGGCCGGGCGGCTGGGTTTTACCTGTACAAACTCTTCCTGCCCGCCGATCTGGTCTTCATCTACCCGCGCTGGCAGATCAGCGGGCAGGTCTGGTGGCAATATCTCTTTCCGGCCGCGCTGATCGCCACATTCGCCGCGCTCTGGCTCCTTCGAAACCGTTCCCGCGCCCCCATCGCCGGTCTGACGATTTTTATCATCCTCCTCTTCCCCGCCCTGGGCTTTTTCAACGTCTACCCCTTCAAATATTCCTTCGTGGCCGACCATTTCCAATACCTGGCGGGCATGCCGATCATCGCGCTGGTCACGGCCGGAGTCTGGCGTCTCTCGGCTCGAAGCCCGATCTCGCCCACCAGCGCCGGTGCCGGGCTTTGCGCAATCCTCGCCCTCGTTCTCGCCGCGCTCACCTGGCGTCAGAGTCGAATATACGAGAACGATGAAACCCTCTACTCGGCCGTCATCGCCGGCAATCCCGACTGCTGGCTGGCCCACAACAATCGCGGCAACGCCCGCGCCGCCCGCGGCGATTACGAGCTCGCGTTCGCGGATTTCAACCAGGCCATCGCCGCCAAGCCCGATTATGCAATGGCCTACTACAACCGGGGCAACGCCTTCAAATCCATCGGCCGGCTCGACTCGGCCATCGCGGACTACTCCAGGGCCATCGACTTGGACTCTTCCTACGCCGATGCCTACTACAACCGCGCCCTCGCCAAGGTGGCGATGCAGAACGCCGTCGCGGCCATCGCCGATTACACGCGGGCGATCGAGTCGAGCCCCCGTTTCGCCCAGGCGTTCATCAATCGCGGCTGCGCCTACGAAATCCTCACCCTGCACGATGCCGCATTGGCCGACTTCGCCAAAGCCATTGAGATCGACCCCAATCTGGCCGAGGCCTTTTTCAACCGCAGCACCACCCACAACAACACGAGCCAATTCAGCCAGTCCATCGCCGACTGCACCCGCGCCATCGAACTGCGGCCGGATTATGCCGAAGCGTATCATAACCGCGCCATGGCCCATGGCGCGCTGGCCGATTACCCCCGGGCCCTGGCCGACTCGAACAAAGCCATCGAGCTCAAGCCCGATCTCGCCGTCGCCTACAACAACCGGGCCGTCACATTCATGATGTTACAAGACTATGACAAAGCCTGGGCCGACATCCGCAGTATGCGCCGCCTGGGACTGACGCCGGCCGAGCCTTTGGTCCGCAGACTCGCCCAGCTTTCTGGAAAATCCGAGCCCAGGTGGCGGTGATATAGCCCCCATTGCGGATTGCCGATTGCGGATTGAATTCAGAAGATCGCCCCCAGGTATTTCAATCCACAATCCGCAATCCGCAATCCGCAATGTCGGCAATCCGCAATCGACAAAGCCCACCTTTCATTTGACGTTCAACCGCGCGCAGAATAGATTAAACAACCGATGCGTTTCCTTATAGCGGGGTTTCTCTCCCTGACTCTTTCGACCGCTGCTTTCGCACAGGCCCGAGGGGAAGTCGAAAGCATTGGATTCGAGGGGTCTATTCGTCCCGGATGCTGGACGCCGATGGTGGTCCGCCTCACACCCACCACCTCCACCAATTTCGATGGTCGGCTCGAAGTCGTCCAGGAAGACCTCGACCGCGACCACGTCATCTTCACCCGCCAGATCACGCTCCAGGGCAACCCCGCCACCGGCGGCACCGTCGAGCGCAAGTTCTGGATGTACTTCATCCCCCAGCCGACGCGCGAGGAAAAAGAAGCCATCCAGTCCAACATGTCCAAGGATGATCTCAACAAGATCATCAAGGTCCGCCTCACCACCGACACCGGCAAGCTCCTGGTGCAAATCCCTCTCACCCAGAACATCCGACTGGTCGATTCGCGCAACAAATCCAACTCCGGCCGCGGCCAGAAACTCGTCCTCTGCGTTTACGACCGCGACCTCCCCAATTTCAACGAATTCCAGCAGATGATGGGCCTGACCGAGGACATCTCCGTCGCGGCCGTCCGCGATGTGGCCACGGGCCTGCCGGATAGCGTCATCGGCTACGATGGGATCGATGCCATCGTCTGGTCGGATGCCAACCCGACGCTGGACATGGCCCAGTACACGGCGTTGCAGGAATACGTCCGCCGGGGCGGCCGGCTGATCATCCTCCAGGACACCCACGCCAACCAGTGGCAGCGGAATAACGTCAATTTCGCGTTGATGATGCCGGTGAATGTGACGGGTGTGGAGGATAAGGCCACGCTGATGCCGCTGAAGGTGCTGGCCAGGATGGAGGTTGATCCGAACATCACCGATCCGGACGCGATCAAAAAGAAGAAAGCCGAGTTGGGTCAGTATTGGTATGACAACGGCTTCGGCGATTTCGGCTCGATCACGCTGACGGCCCGACAGCGAGACTGGGATCGCGTCCCCGGCCCGTTCAAATACGCCGTCGCCACGCCTAAGCCGAACTCCATCATCGCCTTTTACGATCCGATGGATGGCAAGCCCTACATCGTCCGCGGCGGGTTCGGAGCGGGCAGCGTGACCTGGGTCGCCCAGGACCTCGGCGATGCGCAGTTGCAGATCGCCGGCAAATCCCTCGATCCCATGGCCACCGAGCGCATCTCCCGCACCTTCGGCTGGGCGCATATCTGGAACACTGTTTTCGATTGGCCGAACGATCCTCAATACGCCCTGACCGCAGCCGATAAAGTAAAGAGCAAATACGCCGCCAACATCTCGGCCGAGACCGGCAAATCCGTCCTCAAGTACATGGACCTGCCCAGCACCAGCGCCGCCCTGATCGGCATCGCCGTGCTCTTTTTCATCATCTACTGGTTCGCGGCCGGGCCGGGCTCGTATCTGTTTCTGGCGCGAAAGAAAAAGGCCGGGCTGAGCTGGTTCGCCTTCGGCGTGCTCGCCATCGCCGCCACAGGCATGACCTGGCTCATTGTCAACCTCGTTCTCCGCGGATCGGCCAAGGTGCAGCACATCACCTACGTCCGCACCATCCCCGGCCAGCCTTCCATCGTCCACACGCAGTTCGGCCTCTACATTCCCCGCGATGGCGTGCAGAAGATCGAGCTGAAAGACGCCTCCCCCGGCGCGAGCAGTTACATCACCGCCTTCAACATTCACCCCGCCTTCGTCGAGACGGACACTGAATTCCCCGCCAAGCAGGAATACGTCGTTCCCGTCAAGGAAGTGATCGAGAAGGACAAGGAAGTAATGGACCCCAAGGTGATCCGGGTCCCCTATCGCAGCACGCTGAAGAAATTCCAGGCCGAGTGGGTCGGCGATCTGCCCAGCGGCGGCATCGGCGTCGTGGAGCCGGTTAAACTCACTCCGGTTTTCGCGGGCGTCACCGGTAAACTGCTGAACAACACGGGCCGGAATCTGCGGATGGTGTATTTTTGTTTCCATCAGCCGGCGTTTGATGAACTGACTAAAGCCCAGAATCCCGACGGCTCGCCGGCTAAGAATCCCGACGGCACGCCCAAGTTTGATAAGAATCCTGTGGTCGCTTCCGACTGGGTGCTCTTCCTGCCCACCTGGGCCAGCGGCACTCAAATTGATCTCGCGGCGGAATTCCAACCTTCGGCCAAGGGCGGCGCGACCTACATCTCCAAAGTCGCCGACCTTTCCTCGCGAAATTTCAAAGGCCGCCTTCTGCCCCATCACGAATCGGGTTCATACAGTTGGACCGACTACTGGTACGCCCAGCACCGCTCGCAGAATTCCTATTCCGACAAGGAGATTCTCGATGAGGATCCCCTCACCCCCAGCGCCTATCCGCTGATGAGCTTCTTCGATCGCATTCCGGTCAGCCGCAACGGGCCGGCCGATAATGGCCAGGGAGACGCGCGCGATCGCATCGATCTCCTGCGCCGGGGCGTGCGCCATCTGGATATGTCGCCCATCGTCTCGGCCGGGGGAATGGCGATTATCGCCGTCGTGGATAACAAGGATGAGCCGCTGCCGATTCCGCTTGAGGTTGAAGGGGATAACGTTTCCAAGTCGGCCAAAGGCGTGGTGTATTACCAGTTCGCGGTTCCGGTGGATCGCTCCGCCGTCGCCGCCAAGCCGCCGACGACCCGGCCCGCGGCGCAGCCGGCCACGCAATCCACCACTAAGCCGACTTCGCGCCCCGGCCCGACAATTCCAGGCCCGACATCATCGCGTGCGGCCTTACTCCCTCTCCTGTACACGGGAGAGGGCGGGGGTGAGGGTCTTGCCTTACTCCCTCTCCCAAGCGGCGCAGAAAAAGCCATTACGCCGCGCCGCCCAATCGCCGCGTGGGAGAGGGCGGGGGTGAGGGGTCTTTTTGCCGCGAGTGCAGAGACGCTCACGCAATCCATCGAAGACCCTCACCCTAGCCCTCTCCCGAGTGCAGGAGAGGGGATTCC
>JBBRTW010000247.1:0-10484 GCA_038244055.1 Tepidisphaerales bacterium
GCGGTCGGACTTGGCCCAGAGTTCCTGGAAGACATCGACCATGACATCTTCCGCGAGCCCCGGGTCTTTGAGGATTTTCAGACAGAGCGTGTAGACAATGGAGGAGTGGCGATCGTAGAAGCGCGCCAGCGCGGCGGGGTCCTGGCGCGCGATCCCCTGCATCAGCACGTAGTCATCATCCGTGCCGATACCACCAGCCCGCGGCGGGGGATTGGAATGGTTTTGAAAGTGCATTGGCGCGAGGAGGGTGCGTGAAAGGATCGGCCGCCGCGCGTCAATTTACCAAGTGGAATGTAAAAACGCGAAGGGAAGGCCAATCATCAACCAGATCGCCGGCGGTGGATTCGATTGTCGAAAGAATCAAACGTCGTTTACAGGCCGCTTGCGGACGAGTACGGTTGGGGCGTGAAACCAAGTAAATCGATCAACCAACTTCGCGCCGGTGTCATCGGCACCGGATTCATCGGACCCGTTCATATCGAGGCGCTGCGGCGGCTGGGCGTGCAGGTGGCGGCGCTGGCGGATGTGCCGGCGGTTGTTGAGAAGGCGGCCGCCAAGCACGGCATCCCCAATGCCTACGGCGACTGGCGCGAAATGCTCAAGTCCGCGGAGATCGATGTCGTGCATGTGACCGCGCCCAATCGCTTCCACTGCGAAATGTCCCTGGCCGCCCTCGAGGCCGGCAAGCATGTGATCTGCGAGAAGCCGTTGGCGATGAACACGAAGGAGACGGCGCAGATCGTCAAGGTGGCCAAAAGCAGCGGGACGGTTTTTGCGGTGAATTACAACTTTCGCTTTTATCCGGGTGTGTTGGCGCTGCGGAAGATGGTGGAGTCGGGCGACTTCGGCGACATCATGCACGTCAACGGCTCGTACATGCAGGACTGGCTCTTCAAGGATACGGATTACAACTGGCGGCTTCTGCCGCAGGAGGGGGGTAAACTTCGCGCGGTGGCCGATATCGGCACGCACTGGATGGATGCCGTTTCGTACATCCTCGGTTCGAAGATCAAATCGGTCTTTGCGGACCTGGTCACCTGGCACAAAACCCGCAAGCGCCCGCTGGGCGAGGTGCAGACCTTCGCCAAGGCGGATACCGAAATGAAATACGCGGAGTATCCGGTCAAGACCGAGGATTACGCCAACGTCCTCCTGCAATTCGCCAATGGCGCTCGCGGCAACATGGGCGTCTCGCAGGTGGCGGCCGGGCGGAAGAACTGCGTGCGCATCGAGATCTACGGATCGAAGAAATCGGCCTGGTGGTGCTCGGAGAATCCGGAAGTGCTGCACTTCGGCAATCGCGACGGGGCGAATGAGACGGCCGTGCGGGCGACTGGCGCATTTGGCGGCGGCGCGGCCGGTTTCATGGACTATCCGCCGGGCCATGTCGAAGGATTCCCCGATACGTTCAAGATGCTGTTTAGATCGGTTTACGGGCAGATCGCCACGGGCCAGAAGAGCGGCCTGTTCGCCGATGTGAAGGCCGGGCATGAAGAGGTCGCGGTTTGCGAAGCGATCATGGCAAGCAATAAGTCGCGCGGTTGGGCGAAAGTCTAGGGTCATGCTGAGCGTAGCGAAGCATCTGGCCTGTCCGTCGTGGACGATTCGCGTAGCGAGTGAACCTCAACGATTCAGCAAGATCCTTCGCAAGCTCAGGATGACAAGACCATTCCCGGGATGAATAGACTATGAAACTCGGATTTTTCAGTGCAATCCTGCCTGACTTGTCGTTTGCGAAGGTCATTGAATTCGCGGCCGGGAATGGCTTTTCCTGTGTCGAGATCGCATGTTGGCCCTCGGGCAAGGCCGATCGAAAGTTCGCGGGGATTACGCACATCGATGTCGACGGTTTTTCCAAGCCGATGGCGGAAGATGCTGCCGCGCTGTGCGAGATACATGGCGTTTTGATCACCGCGCTCGGCTACTACCCCAACCCGCTCGATCCCGATCCGGCGGCATCGGCCAGGGCGATTGCCCACCTGAAGAAAGTAATTCTCGCGGCCGAGCGGTTGGGCCTCTCCAATGTGAATACCTTCGTCGGCCGGGATTGGACTCAATCGGTGGATGATAACTGGCCGAGGTTTTTGAAGGTCTGGAGGCCGCTGATCAAGTTCGCTGAGGATCACGGGATCAAGATCGGCATCGAGAACTGCCCGATGTCCTTCACGGCCGATGAATGGCCGGGCGGGAAGAACCTGGCGACCTCGCCGGTGATCTGGCGGCGGATGTTCTCGGATATTTCGTCGAAGAATTTCGGGCTGAATTACGATCCGTCGCATTTTGTCCTGCAGAGCATGGACCCTCTCAGCCCACTGCGCGAGTTCCGCGAAAAGCTGTTCCACATGCACGCGAAAGACATGGTGGTGCGTCAGGATCGGCTCAATGAGGTGGGCGTCTTCGCCCATCCGAAACAGTGGCACACGCCGAGAATTCCCGGATTCGGCGCGATCGACTGGGCGCGCTTCATGGGGGCGCTGTACGAAATTGGTTATGATGGGCCGGTCTGTATCGAAGTCGAGGATGATTCGTTCGGAAAGAGCCTGGCCGGCCGGCAGCGGGCGCTGAAGGTCGCGCGAGATGTGCTCCGACCGTATTTTGGATAGGGGTTTGGAAGGCAGCGAGGGCGAAATATGAAATACAGCTACGAGGAACTGGCCGGCATGATCGATCATTCGCTCCTGCATCCCACCATGACGGATAAGGATTTGGAGGAAGGGTGTCATGTGGCTGCCAAGTACAAAGTGGCATCGGTCTGCATCAAGCCCTACGCCGTCAAACGGGCGACCGACCTGCTGGCGGGGACGGGCGTCAAGGTGGGCGCGGTGATCGGCTTCCCGCACGGTTCGAGCACGAGCTCGGTCAAGCGCTTCGAAACGGAAATCGCCTGCCGCGATGGGGCCACCGAGATCGACATGGTCATCAACATCGGCAAGGCCCTTTCGGGGGATTGGGATTATGTCGAGCAGGATGTGCGGGCGGTCTGCGTCGCCGCGCATGGGCACGGCGCGATCGTCAAAGTCATTTTTGAAAATGATTTTCTCGCCGGCGATGCCATCAAGATTCACCTCTGCCAGTTATGCGAGCGCGCCGCGGCCGATTTCGTGAAGACCTCCACCGGCTACGGCTTCGTGAAGGGAAAAGATGGCAAATACGGCTACATGGGCGCGACCGAGCACGATCTCAAGCTGATGCGCGCCAATGTCTCCGACACAGTGCAGGTCAAGGCGGCCGGCGGCGTGCGCGATCTGGATGCGCTGATTCTGGTGCGCGACCTGGGCACCACTCGCTGCGGCGCAACCGCCACGGCGCAAATGCTCGATGAGTACCGCCGCCGCGAGGCGGCCGAAAAGGCGGGTCCGGCGGCCGGCGCGAAATCATCGACCCTGGGCACGGGCGGATATTGAGGCCCGCGTGAATGATTCCTCCGTTGAGCTCAGCTTCGATCGCGGGACGCTCCTGCTGCGCGGAGCGGGCCCTCGCGCGGGTTGGGAATACGATTCGCGCATCGGCTGCCTGCGCGCCCATGCGATCCAATATCGCCAGGCGCGGCAGGAACTGATGGCGGAGTTCGGCCGGCGCTTTCGCGATCAGGTGAAAGTGCCCCCGCGCATCGCCTGGCCGAAGGTGGAGGCGGTGGAACTGCGGCCGGAACAGGAAGCGGCCGTGGCGGCATGGGAGGCCGGCGGCGGGCGCGGGCTCATCGTGATGCCCACCGGAACCGGCAAGACCGAAGTGGCCCTGGCCGCCATGACCCGGACCAAGATCGCCACGCTGATCGTCGCGCCCGTCCGCGATCTCATGCACCAGTGGCATCGCCGCATTCATCGCAGCCTGGGCTACGATGCGGGGATCGTCGGCGATTCGATGTTCAATCTCCAGCCGGTGACCGTGACTACTTACGACAGCGCCTACGCCCGCATGGCGGAAATCGGCGATCAATTCGGGTTGGTCATTTTCGATGAAGCGCATCATCTGCCAGGCAGGTGTTATCGCGAGGCCGCGCTGCTCTGCGCCGCCCCGATGCGCATGGGCCTGACCGCCACGCCCGAGCGCGGCGATGGCCGGCAGGTCGACCTTGCGGAGTTGATCGGCCCAACGGTCTACCGCCAGGAGATCAGCCAGGCCCGCGGGCGGACGCTAGCGGATTTCGAAGTCGTGCGCATTCCGGTAAAGCTCGGCGATGAGGAGCAATGGAAGTACGACAACGCCTCGCGAACCGTGCAGTCCTATTTCCTGCAGCGCACGAAAGACCTGAAGGAACAGGCCGGCGAAGGCGGCAAGGCCCGCGCCTACGGCTGGCAGGATCTGTGCGCCGAGAGCGGCAAAGAGCCCGAGGCGCGCAAGGCGCAGAACGCGTACTACCTGAAGAAATCGATCGAAGACCGCGCCGAGGAGAAGCTGCGGGTGTTGGAGGATTTATTCCGCCTCCACGCCGGCGAGCGCGTGATCGTCTTCGCGGGATCGAATGCCATGGCGATGGATGTCTCCCGGCGTTTTCTCGCGCCAACGCTGCTGAGTCATTCGCGAAAGAAGGAGCGCCGCGAGGTGTTGGACGGTTTCTCGGCCGGGCGATTTCCCGTGCTGATCGCCAATCAGGTGCTGGATGAAGGCGTGGATGTCCCGGCCGCCAAGGTGGCGGTGGTCATCGGCGGAATGGCCTCGACGAGGCAGGCCAAGCAGCGCCTGGGCCGGATTTTGAGGCGCAGCGGCGACTCGCGGGCGGTGCTGTACGAGATCGTCTGCCAGGGAACCAACGATGAGGAGCGCTCGCGGAAGCGGCGGAGGAGCGATGCGTATGAAGGGGTTAAGAGGAGAAAAATGTGAGCGCGGTGCGGACATGGGATTTGGGTGCCAGAGGTCACTCAAAAAAGTTTCATGCGTCTCCCGAACACCGTCTCCCACGATGAGTAGCAAAAAACGCCCCCGGCGGAGGTTGCGTGCGATGGCCTCGGCAAAGCGGGGACCTTGCCAACACGCATTTGATGTGTATATAAAATAAGGATGCTCGGCGACTTCCGGTGGAACGAGTGGAATATCGATCACATTGCCAACCATGGCGTAGCGCCCGAGCAGGCGGAGTACATCGTGCGGACGGCAAGGAAACCGTGGCCATCATACGAAGGTAACGGTCGATGGCTGGTGCGAGGCCAGGACAAAGCCGGCTTATTTCTTCAGGTTGCGTACATCGTGGATTCCGACGAGACGCTTTATGTGATTCATGCGCGGCCGCTGGATGATGGCGAGAAACGGCAACTGCGTCGGAGAAGAAAATGAACGACAAAATGACAAAAACACCTCGTTTGACGGCTTCCCAGCTTGAAGCGGCTTCACGCGAATTCGATCAGCCTGATTATGCACCCAAATTTCGCAAGGCGCCCGCCGCCGAGCAATCGCGGCACGACCGCGCGATCCGTGCAGCGCGGCGGAAAAGAGGCAGGCCGGTGGTTGGCCAGGGGAGCGCGCGGATTCAGATCACCGTAGAGCGATCGTTGTTGGCTGATGTCGACAATCATGTCCGGCGCGAGCATATTTCTCGATCGGAGTTGATCGCGCGTGGGTTGCGGCTTGCGCTGGCTTCCTAACGGCGTTTTCTGATGCCAGCCCCAAATGCTCACCTCCGACCTCTCCATCACCCGCTACGAAAAGAACTGCGCCCACCCCGACCGCCTGACGCGCATTACCCATCGCCATTACCTCGACTACGCCGATCGCATGCTCGCCGTCTACCGCGCCGGCATCGGCCAGACGCGCCGGGAGTTGCACAAATCGATCGAGCGCGTGCTGGCGGCCGAGCCGGATTGTGATCGCAGGCGTATCGGGGCGTTCTGCAAACTGCTCGATGATGCCGGGGAGTTCGACTCCGACCGCAAGGGCCAGGCCGCCGCATTGCGCCTGCGCGTCTTCTCCATGGCCGCCTCCTATCATCCGCTGGTCACCGAGCCGGATACGATATTCGAGCGCGGCGAGCGCGAGGCCAAGGCCGCCATCGCCGCGGAGATCGGCCGGCCGTGGGAGCAGATCGAGTCTTCGCTCTACTCGGATGTCATCTCCTGCCAGCCGCTGATTTCCTTCGAAGGTTTTCCATCGGCCGAGGCGCTGCTGTCGCGCTACAACCTGGCGCAGCTTCAGGCGTGCCTCTACCAGGCGAGGTCGATGGTCGTGCGCGCCTCGGCCGATTTCGCGCCGATCGTCCGCTACGCGAAACTGGCGCGGCTGCTGGTTGAAGCTCGAAAAATCACCAGCACCGAATATCGCATCGATCTCTCCGGCCCCGCCTCGGTGCTCCATGAAACCCGGCGCTACGGCGTGAATTTCGCGCGCTTCACTTCGGCGCTGGTGGCCTGCCGCGGCTGGCGGATGGAGGCGGTGGTGATGACGCCCTGGGGCCGCGATGCCAAGCTCCAGGTGACCAGCGAGGATGGCTATCGCTCGCAGGTGGCGACGCCGGCCGAGTTCGATTCGGAGGTGGAGGGGGCGCTGGCGAAGAAATGGGGCGAAAGCTGCGAAGGCTGGCGGCTCGTGCGCGAGGCGGGAATTCTGCAGGAGGGGCAGGCCACGTTCGTCCCCGATTTTCTGCTCAAGCACGATGATGGACGGGAAGCGTTCCTGGAAGTGGTCGGCTTCTGGACGCCGGAATATCTCGCCGCCAAGCGAAAGACGATCGCGATGTTCAAGGACCGGCGGATCGTGCTGGCGATCCCGAAGCGGACGGCCAAGGAGGACGCCGCCGGCCCTGGCGTGGTCGTCTACAAGACACGCATCAAGCCCGAAGAGGTGGTGAAGGCGGTCGAGGAAATGGCGCGATGAGGGATTGGGATGATTGGCAATCACCGCGCGAACGGCATGAGGGTCATTCTGAGAGAGCTTAAGGCGACCGAAGAATCTTGCGTCAACTGATTGGTCCGTAAATCGAAGCGAACGGGCCACAACGAGCGGGCAGGATCCTTCGGTCGTCTATACTCCCTCAGGATGACGGGCCGATCTTTCCGGAGCGACCGAGCGACTCAGGATGACGGGCCGATCTTTCCGGAGCGACCGAGCGACTTCGACGTTTCAAGAATGGGCGTAAAATCGACGTCGTCTTTCTCACGCCCCATCCCTCGCCTACTATCATCTCGCGTGGCATCCCGACCCGACATCTTCGACCACTCGGCCGACTTCGACCCGGCCGGCGATCTTGCTCTATTCCTCGGTCAAATCCCCGCCAAGTGGGTCGTCTATCTCTTCACCGATGCCGACGATCAGCCCATCCAGTTGCTCTGCGTGAAAAATCTCCGCGCCAGCCTGAAGCGGCGCTTGGGAGGGCAGGAGATCATCGGCCCCTCGCGTAAGGTCAACTACCGCGACCTGGTTCGCCGCATCTACTGGCGGCGCGTCGACAGCGGCTTCGAGGCCGATCTGGCGTATCTCGAAGCAGCCCGCGAGATTTTTCCGCGCTCCTATCGCGGCATGCTCGGTTTCGAGCCGGCGTGGTTTGCCCATGTGAATCCCGACAATAATTTCCCGCGCTGGGCCAAGACGATCGATCTCTCCAAGCCCGGCCTGCTCATCGGGCCATTGCAGGATAAACACGCCGCTCAAAAGCTGATCGAACTGATCGAAGACGCCTTCGATCTCTGCCGCTATTACAACGTCCTGATCGAAGCGCCCCATGGCCGGGCCTGCGCCTACAAGGAGATGGGCAAATGCCCCGCTCCCTGCGACGGGACGATTTCGATGGCCCAGTACCGCGAAATGATCCGCTGGGGCGCGGCCGTCGCGGTATCGCCTTCCGAATTGATCGCGCAAACCCGCCACCGCCTCGAAGAGGCCGCCCGCGATTTGAACTTCGAAGCGGCCGGAAAGATCAAGCAATACCTCGATCAACTCAGCCAGTTCCGCAAAGGCGCGCTTCGCTACACGCGCCGGATCGAGGATTTCCGTTACCTCTCCCTCCAACCCGGCGGCCGGCCCGGCACCGCTAAGCTCTTTCTCATTACCCCCGGCCAGATCGAAGAAATCGCCTGCCTGATCGCCGAACCCATCCGCTGCTCGGATTTGCTACGGTTCATTCTGGCGCGAGCGGCGCAGGCAGGGATCGACGCCACCGAGCAGGGCACCGAGCGCATCGGCATCGTCAGCGACCATTTATTCCGCGCCAAACGAATCAGCGGCGTCTTCCTCCACATGGACGATCTCGACGACCGCGCCCTCGTCAAAGCGTTCAAGGAACTGCAAAAGCAGAAGGGCCAGTCGCCGGAACAAGACGATGAGGATGAAGGCGTCGTCAAGGAACTCCAGCAGATATAAACGAAGAAGGCGCGGATCAATTCCGCGCCTTCTCGCTTCTAACTTCTAACTTCTAACTTCTAAATTCTCCCGACCCTACCGAATCAACCTCCCCGACTCATCGATCCTCACCATTACAGGATGCGGCCGGGTATCCAGCAGGCAGCGATAGTAGAATCGGCCGCCGGATTCGACGCGGACGATCTTCAATACCTCATCCCGGCCGCGCTCGCGGTCCAATGTTTCCCGCGCCGCCCGCGGCAGGGTGGCGTACTTCACCCATTCCTCGCGCGCGCCGTAATCCTTGACCTCGATCGTCCCGATCGCCACATCCTCCACTTCCTCGCGCGAGAGCAGTTTGCCGCTCTCGCTGATGCGCACCGCCAGGTCATCCCCGCGCGTATCGATGATCGCGCGATAGTAGACCCAGTGACCTTTGCGAACGTAGAAAATCTGCTTGACGTCTTTGCCGCGGCGCTCGCGGTCCAGGGTCTCCTTCACATCCCGCGGCAGCTCGGCGTACTTGATCCAGGTTTCCTGCCCGTAGCGGCTGTCGCCCTTTTCCGCGCCGTAGGTCACATCTTCGATCTCGCGGTCGCGGTAGACGTACCCTTCATCCGAGATGCGAATGACCTTGTCGTCGGAGATCACGCGGTAAAACACCCGCCCGCCGCGCTCGACATACACGACCTGGCGGATTTCCCGCCCGCGCATTTCATCTTCGATCGCGCGGCGCACCGGCCGGGGCAGATCATCGATCCGCGTCCAGCGCTCGCGCTCGGGCTCGAATCGGCGTGATTCGACGCTGCCGACCGCAAAATCCTCCACCTCATCAATCGCCAGCAGCTTGCCGCTGGGTCCGATGCGCACCGCCAGGTCATCACCCCGCGTGTCGATGATCGCCCGGTAAAATTCGCGATTATTCCGCCGGACAAACCAGATCTGTTTCACTTCATGCCGGCCGGCTTCGCGATCCAAAGTCTCGCGAACTGCCCTCGGCAGCTCGCGCACATCCACCCATTTTTCGAACGAGCCTCTTCCGACCTCCAGATCGGGCACTTCGCCGACCTTGAAAAGCCGCCCGCCTTCTGAAACGAAAATCAACTTGTCATCCCCGCGCGTATCAATAATGGCGCGGTAATACGTCTTGCCATCCTGACGAATTCGCAGGATCTGCTTCAGATCGTGGTGCCCGCGCTCGCGGTCGATCGTCTCCCGCGCCGGCCTAGGCACTTCATCGAACTTGATCCATACCGCGCGCGGCGGCTCGGCCTGTGCGGCCGATGGAATGGCCAGTACGCCCGCCGCCGTCAATGTCGCAACAAACGCACCGCCCAACATACGCCGCCATCCACTCAAGCGATTGGCTCTCATAACTTGCTCCTTCAATTTGTCGATCCCGTAAGAGCGCACCGCGCGCCCGTCAGATTTCTACCTGTATGACACTCCATCGACGCAAAAGATGGGCCTCATCATAAACCCTTCACCGCGTCGATCGCCCGAATCATCTGCTTGGCCAGCCTGATTTTAGCCTCGTTGCGCTGTCCATCGGGCAATGTTTTCGCAATTTCGATGTAACGACTGAGATATTGTTTCCCCTCCACCCGGCCGGCACTGATATAGGACTGCCCCAGCGCGAATAACGCCTCCGGATGCGGCGGCTTGGAATCGGCCGACTTTTTCAAGGCCTTCTCCACCTCCGCCGCCAGCCCATCATCATTACGGGCCGACAGCGCCGCCGCCAGATCCACATAAATCGCCCCCGCATGCTCCGGAGATAGCTCGGCCGCCTTGTCGTACAGCGCCTTGCCCGGCTCGATCTTCCCCTGCGCCAGTTTGATCTGCCCGGCGATCTCGTGATAGGTGTACTCTTTCGAATTCAGCGCGAGCGCCTGCCCGGCCGACTTCTCCGCTTCATCGTACTTTTTCAAAGCCGATAAACTAATCGCCTTATAGGCATGCACCTTGGCCGCCTTAGGGTCTCCCGCCAGCGCGGCATCGTATTTCGCCAAAGCCCCCGCGTGATCCCCCGCCCGCGCTGCCGCCTCCCCTTCAGCAAACAATCTTGCAACCGCCTCATCGCCCGCCGGCTCCGCAGCGCGAACCCCTCCCCCAACCAGCCCCATCCACACGACCATCATCACCGCCAGCAACATCCTCATCGCCAATCCTTTCGCAGCAAATCCATACTACAATCCTCTACCCTCTACCCTCTA
>JBBRTW010000248.1:0-10397 GCA_038244055.1 Tepidisphaerales bacterium
CCTGAACCCTCAATGATGCCCCCCGCCTCCCCTCGCGTTAGAATACCCCCCATGAATCCCCCCACCCGCCGTGACATCCTCGCTTCCATGACCCTCACCGCCGGCGCAGTTCTCGCTGGATCGGCCGCCACCGCCCTCGCCGCCGACTCCGCCGACCAGCCCGCCAAGGAGAAAACCGTGCCACCCGAATTCTACGAGCTCCGCGCTCTCCATATGCGCCGGGGCGTCATGCCCAAGCGCCTCGATGACTATTTCAAGGACGCCTTCATCCCCGCCGCCCGCCGGGCCGGGGCCGGGCCGATCGGGGCGTTCAATGTCGTCATCGGCCAGGGCAATCCCACCCTCCACCTGCTCATCCCCCACCCGACCATCGAATCCTTCGCGACGCTTTCCGATAAGCTGGCCGATGATGCCGAGTACAAAAAAGCGTCGGCCGATTTCCGCGCCCTTCCGGCCACCGATGCCCCCTACGCCTCCATTGATATTCAGCTTCTCAAGGCCTTCCCCCATTTCCCGAAATTGGAGATTCCCAAACCCGAGGCGCGCATTTTCGAGCTGCGCGTCTACCGCAGCCACAGCAAATCGGCCGGAGCAAAAAAGATCGAAATGTTCGACACGCTCGGCGAGATCGCCATCTTCCGCCAGTCGGGGCTGGCACCCGTCTTTTTCGCGCAAAACCTGACCGGCATCGGACTTCACGCCCTGACCTACATGCTGACATTCCCCGACCTGGCCACCCGCGAGAAAAACTGGAACACCTTCCGGGCCGACCCGCAGTGGAAAAAACTCAGCTCGACTCCGGGATTTACCGATTCGGAAATCGTCGCCGACATCAATAATCAAATCTTAGCTCCGACCGCGTATTCTGAGATTTGAAAAATGTGTTCCATTTTCCTGTCGAAAGCGGATTTTTTTGTGACGGGGAAAGTCCGGGGCTGCTATAGTCGGCCCGGCGGAGTGGGATACTTGATCACAGGAGATAGATCATGAACTCGGGAAGTATCCAGAATCTCTACGATGAATACATTGCCCTGCTCACCCCGGCCGAGCGCCTGCGCCTGGTCGAGTTGATCACGCGCGGGATGGCCAACCTGGCCCCGACGGTTTCGGCGTCGGCCACGCTCGATTCGGATCCAAGCCGGATCTCGGCCGAAGTCTCCCGCTGGCAAGGCCTGGAGAATCGCAGCAACGGCGCCGAATGGCGCGACCGCGCCCTGTAAGAGGCGGCAATCCGTGACATGGGCGTCCCGCCCATGCTGACGGCACCATGTTGACGGCGCAACCGCGCCCTGTAAGAGGCCGCCAATCCGTGACATGGGCGTCCCGCCCATGCTGACGGCGCAATGTTGACGGCGCAACCACCAACTCATTCAACCAGGGGGAATGCCATGCCCGCCGCGCCGAGAGTTATCGGTCCGCTTTGTCGCCCCATCTGGGAATCCGCCGAAATTTCGCCCCTTTCCCGACCTCACCCAAAAATCCGTGCTACATTTGCTTCACGCCGATTTAATTCAAACCTGGAGAATCGACATGGGCAAGCTGTTGCAACGCCTCGTCCTAGACGAGCGCGGCGGGGAAGTCATCGACTACGTTCTGGTGCTGGGCCTGATCGTGATCGGCGCCCTGCTCCTGATCGGAACGCTGGGCACGCGCATCAAGGCCAAATGGTCCGCCATCACCAACGCGCTCTGATCAATCCTTGAACCCGCGGCGGCGCTGGCGGCTGTATCGCGCCAGGGCATCCTCGATGATCGGATACGCCGCCTTGGCCGGCAGGATTTCATCGACTTCCACCGCTTTTCCCTCGAGCTGCTTGTAATCCTGGAAGAAGCGCCGCAGCATCGTCATCCGGTGCGGCGGCATCTCGTGGGCATCGTTGTAGGAATCGTATTCCGGGTCATGGCTGGCCACGGCGATGATCTTGTGGTCCTTCTTCCCCATATCGAGCATGGTCATCAGCCCGATCGCGCGGGCATGCACCAGGGTCAGTGGGACCACCATTTCCTGGCATAAAACCAGCACATCGAGCGGATCATCATCCTCCGCCAGAGTCTGCGGGATGAAGCCGTAATTGGCCGGGTAGTAGACCGCCGAGTAAAGCACGCGGTCGAGCTTGATCAAGCCCGATGCCTTGTCGAGCTCGTATTTGACGCTCGATCCGAAGGGGATTTCGATGATCGTATTGAAGTCCTGGGGGATATTCTCGCCAGGGGTGACATCGTGCCAGGGGTGGATCATGATGGGGGGTCCGTTCTACTTTGGGTCGGCCAATCGGCCAGTCGCGGCAATCGGATGCCGATGATGCGGGTCTACGACGACTATCGGCCGAAGTGACGGGGGATTGTAGCCCGCCAATTCGGCGGCGGGAATCGGCCGGCAGGTTCCGATAAGGATGGAGGTTCGGCTAATGGCCGGTTGATGGGGATGCGGCTGGATCAGGCCTTCGAGATTTTTGATACGGTTGACGCGGCGATATCATCGGGTGGATGAAATCGCTCCTCTACTGCGGTGCCGGCTTGATTGGCATGATGCTCTCCAGCGCTCTGGCGACGGCGGCCGATGACGGCCGGGCCAGCCGAATCCTCTTCTTCACCAAGTCCCAGCGCAGCGAGCACTCGGTGATCAAGCGCGAGGGGGATCAGCCCAGTTTCGCGGAGAAGGTGCTGGGGGAGATGGCGGCGAAGAATAAGTGGGAGATCACCACCACCAAGGACGGGACCTTCATCACCAAAGAGAATCTCGCCAGGTTCGACGCGCTGCTGTTTTATTCCAATGGCACGCTCACCGAGAAGGCGGTGGATGGGTCAGCGCCGATGACGGCCGAGGGGAAGGCAGCGCTGCTCGAGGCGGTTCGCGCGGGCAAGCCGATGATCGCGGTGCATACAGCGCTGACCACGTTCAATCGACAGCCGGGGAAGATCGATCCTTTTCTGGACATGCTCGGCGCGGAGGGGATCAGCCACAACGCCCAGCAGAAAGCGAGCAATCGCTGCGCCGATCCGAAATTCCCCGGATTCGAAGATCTCAAGGAGGGCGTCGATCTTTTTGAGGAGTGGTACTCGATCAAGAATTTCTCGAAGGACCTGCATGTGATCCTGGTGCAAGAGACGAAAGGGATGAAAGGGAATCTCTACCAGCGCGCCCCCTACCCGGCCACCTGGGCGCGGATGTATGGCAAGGGGCGGGTCTTCGTGACTTCCATGGGCCACCGGGAGGATGTCTGGACGAATCCGATCTTCCAGAAAATCCTCGCCGGCGGAATTTCCTGGGGCCTTGGCCGGGTGGAAGCGGATATCACGCCGAATATCGAGAAGGTGACGCCGGATTACGGGCAGTTGCCGCCGGAGAAGTGAGCAAACCCGCGCATGGATTCGACGAATCTGACAGTATTCTCTTTCCATATTAACTAGCGAACACTAAGTTAGTGTTTATGAACACGTTTCGCCTGGTCCCGCTGCTCGTTCTACTTTCGACGTGCCAAGGTTGCGGCTACTTTTTGATTGGTCTTGCTGAACCCTTCCGCCACGCCGGCGAATCGGCCGAGGCGCGCGAATCGAACGGCCAATTTCATCTGGCGGGACAGATCGTCGACCCGGCGGGACATCCGATCGACCAATGCACGCTCATCATCCGCTCGATCAAAGTCACCGGCGCTGAGCCCGGGTGGGGTCACCGCGCCACGATCGAGGAATTCGCGGAAACCCGCACTGTTGTTTCCAGTCAATTCGATATTGAGATGGCCGAGCGCCGCGTGATCGACCTGCGCGTCAGTGGAGCGGGCTACTTTGACTCCCGCCTGCAATTCAATCTGCAAACCGATTCGGTGAATATCTCCAGCGACATCGTTGACAACGCCAATCGCACTGACCACCCCGACCAGATCTTGTCAGGGCCGGCACCCTTCAACCGTACTGATCTCAAGATTGTTCTCGAACCCGGCCTGCAAACGCCGACTGAAGCATACTTCGCCGACCTGCGCGCCACGCGCGATGCGCCCACGCCGCGCATCAACCTCTATTCTCCGCCCGACAAAGTACACTCCGCGTTCGACCGTAAACCCGACCCAGTCCCCGGCGACCTGTACCTACTACCCGATCTGAACGACGATCAATCGATCCGCATGAGTACGGTTCCCGCTTCGGTTTATGTGCCCAGCGCTCATTACCCGCAGCGTCTTCGCCTGGTCATCCACGAACAGGACGCCGGCTTCATCCCGGTCAAAGCAAAGTCGCTCGCCGATCTCAAAGTCGCTCCGGAGAGCGGCTATCGCAACGGACTAATCCTGGATGAGAACTTCTTCGGCAAACAGAATCCCACCTGGCCTCAGGACCTCTATTTCTACTTCAAATCCGGCCAGATTTATGGCAGAGGCAAGATACAGTTCACTCCCGCCAGCGACAGGGTGTACGCGAAGGTGCAACTTCTCCTTCGACGCGATGGTCAGCGGGAATTGAGTTCGAAGCGGCGGGAGAGGGAGTGAGGGAAAAAACAGCTCCCGTCCCTTTTTTCACTTCGCCGCTTCGCCCAAAATTTTCTGGCTCACCATCCACTCCCGGCAGCGCTCCGGCCAGGTGGCGCAAGGTTTGTCGCTGGGGCGCATGCCGAATCCGTGGCCGCCCGCGGCGTAGAGGTGCATCTCGACACTGACGCCGGCGCGTTTGAGGGCGAAGTAGTAGATGAGGCTGTTCTCCGGGTTCACGCGGTCATCGGTAGCCTGCACGATGAAGGTCTGGGGCGTGTCTTTGGTGACGCGAATCTCTGATGAGAGAGCGGGGGGCAGATCGGAAGCGGCGGGTGTGGACAAAGGCGGCGCAGCGGGGGCGGGCGAACCGGTGCCTGTCGCGGCGGGCGCGGGCGGCGCGGCGGGGGCGGGGGGCGCGGCGGGAGCGGGTGAACCGGCACCGGTGGTCGGGGGCGCAGCAGCGGGTTTATCGAGCATTCCGCCGGGGTAGATGACGATGGCGAAATCGGGGCGGCAGCTTACCTGGTCGATCGCGTCGGCCGGGTCGTAGGAGCGTTTGTCGTAGTTGGTGGAGGCGGCGGCGGTCAGATGCGCGCCGGCGGAGAAGCCGAGCATGCCGATTTTGTCGGGCTTGATGCCCCACTCGGCCGACTTGGAGCGGATGAAGCTGATGGTGCGCTGGGCATCCTGGAGGGCGGGCAGATAGCGGATGACGCCCTCGGGCGCGGGGACGCGGTACTTGAGGACGATGGCGGTGATGCCGAGGGGATTGAGCCACTTGGCGACATCCTCGCCTTCGTAATCCATCATGAGGGCTTTGTAGCCGCCGCCGGGGCAGACGATGACGGCGATGCCGGTGTCTTTGTCTTTGGCGGGGCGGAAGATGGTGAGGGTGGGCTTGGAGACGTTGGTGACGCGCTTGATGGGTTTGTCGCCGGGTTTGGAGGGCGGCCATTGCTCGTCGACGGGTAGCGCCGCGCCGGGGGGTTTGGCGGGCCAGACGCTCATGGCGGGGGGAGTGTCTTCGGCGCGGGAGATGACGGCGAATGCGGGGAGGATGAGGGCGGCGAGGAGGAGGAGAGGTTTCATGGGAGGGCTCCGAATATCGGGTTATCCACGGACCGAACCAGGTTCATTCATCAGCGATGCGGATGAGAAGATCACTATCATGCCAATACCGGTTTCGACCGCTCGCGTTTCATCTGTTTAGGTTCCAGACCAAATCGCGGGCCAAGGCGTTCATGTAAGATTCCTCGGTCGCCTGACGCTCCCTCGGAATGACACGCAATATGCGGCGTATGGATTCGTGGAGGTGTGGGAGCCTGGACGCGCTGGACTTGGAGTGCGAGAGCCACTGGACGCGCCGGGCAAGCCCGGCGGCTAAAATAGGATTTGGAGGCTGTTACTTCATCGGATCCGCGCCGAGTGTGCCAACTAAGTCGCGGAGGTATTGGGTGGAGGAGACTTTTTCGAGTTGGGCGCGGGCGCTGGCCAGGCGAGAGCGGATATTTAATCGCTCGATGTCCTGCTCGTGGGCGCCTTCATCCATGTAGTCGGCGAGGTAGGCGACGTGTCTGCGCCAGAGGCCGATATCGCGCGCCTGCTTGGTCTTGAGGCGCTCGAGATACCAGTCGCTGGAGAGCAGGTACTCGCGCGTGAACATTTTGCGGATTTCGGGGGCGTGGGCGTCGTTGCCCTGGTAATTGCCGTGGGCCATGAGGTGCAACAGGGCCTTGATGGGGGGGCAGGCCTGGTCGATCGAGCCATCTTCGAAGTAGTGGAGGGCGACGCGCTGGTGGGCTTCGGTGATGTTGGCGATGCCATCGACGAAGGCTTCGAAATCCTGGGTCTCGGGTTTGAGCATGGCGGTATCGAAGACGCGGCCGGGGTTGGCGAAGAGGCGGCCGAAAAAGGTGCGGACGAAGCTGTAGGTGATGCGGTAGCCGAGGCGCGAGCCGAGGACTTTCTGGCCCTTGTGATCGAAATCCTCCATCTTCTCGAGGTAGCCGTTGTCGATGAGATATTTGGGCTCGCGCTGCTCGGGACGGAGACGGGCCCAGAGCTCGGGGACCATCAGGCTGAGATCGTGATCGACCTTGACCTTGGGGCCGACATAACCGGCGGCGGTGGAGAATCCGCCCAGGCCGGTGAGGATGAAGCTGACCAGCGTGGTATTGAGATCGGCCGTCGGCAGAAGCGCGTTGAAGGGGCCTTTGGTGAGCGCGCCTTCGCTGCCGACGCCGGTGGTGGAGGGGCTTTTGCCGGTGAGCGAGCAGATGAAATCCATGAAGAGCTCGGGGAGCTCCTGGTAGTGGATGGGGTTGAAGACGGCGAGGCTGCGGATGCCGGGCTCGGGGGGATTGTTGCGGCGGCCGAAGAGGATGCCATCGACGGTGGTGACGACGGATTTTTCGGCGGGGATTCGGCGGGCCAGGCGCAGGCCGACCTCGGCGAGGTGCTTGTCGATGGGGCGGACCATGTCGGGGCGCGGCTGGAGATAGCGGGGATTTTTGGAGGGTTTGCCATCGACGATGCGCGGGTAGGCGGAACAGACGGTGAAGCCCTGGTCGCGCGCGGCGGCGGCAATGAGGTTGCGCATCGGCTCGGTGTAGCGATCGAACTCGGCGACGCGATTGGCGATGTCGCGGATTTCCTTGACATCCAGCGGCTGATAGTTGGAAAGGAAATTGTCGGTGCGGGCGATGTCGGCCTCGGCCTGTTTATCGAAGCCGGGATGGATGGCATCATCGGGGCGCTGGAAGAGGCGGAATTCGCAGTTTTCGGCCAGCTTCAGTGATGAGTTGTGAGTTGCTGGAGTAGTCAATTGTCCATTGTTCATGGTCAATTGTCGGTTGTCGGTTGTCCGTTGTCCGTTGTCCGTAGCTGATGCAACTGACGACGGACCACTGACAACCGGCGGAGAACCCGGGAGTCCGAGTCCGGCGAGCCAATGAGCGGGGGTGACTGTCGACGCGGTGATGTCATCCTCCATCTGCACTTTCATGGAGGGATAAAAATCCTGGCGGAGGCGGAAGGTGCGCCAGGCGCTATTGGGAAGAAAGCCCACGCGGAGGTAGACGCCGGCGGGTTTGCGATCGCCTATCTTCAGCTCATGCCCGGGCTCGCCGTTGACGATATCGACCGAGAACTGCCTGCGCCAATCCGGTCCCCATTCCGGCTGATAGACGCGCTTGATCAGCAGGAGCAGCGAGAAGACATCGCTGGGAATCGTCTCGATGAACTTGTTGTACTCGGCGGTGTAATCGGGCGAGGGGGTGAGGAGCTTGATGACACTGCCCAGCGAGCGGCTCTCGCCGAGGATCGGGCGCGAGGGGGTCTTGCCGTAATCCTGCGGCGCTTTGCCGGGGAGCCAGCGCTTGCCGTGATCGAGGTTGAGGATGGCTTCGACCTGGTCGAGGTCCTTCTGCAAGTCGCCGACATACACCGGCCCGTAGATCATATAGTCGGCCAGTGATTTGCTGATTTCGGATTTGCCGCCGCCGGAGACGGTGCAGGGTTTGTGGCAGAAGGTGCCGTCGCCGATGGTGACGATGAGGCGGAAGCGGCCGGAGCCGGGGTGCTTGTCGATGTAGAGCTTGGAGCCCCAGGGGGTGATGTAGAAGTGATCGCGGAGCATGGGGAGCTCGCGATCCTTGCCCTCGTGGTTCCAGGTGATTTTCTGGGTGCGCAGGCTGAGGGTGGCGGTATCGTGAACGTAGATGATATTGGAGAAGCGCTTATCGACGCCGTACCCCTCGGGATGCACATCCATGAGCGCGCCGTAATCGCGGGAGATCTGCGTGAAGGTGCAGCCATCGGAGTAGCGGTCGTGGGGGATGAACTCATCGCCCAGGGCGTAGCTGGGGAAGACCAGCGCGCCGCCGGCATGTTCTTCCTCGCAATTGCCGTAGAGGTTGGCGGCGTAGGAGATCTGGGTTTTGACTTCCTTCTTGCAGTATCCGAAGTAATTGTCGGCGATGAGGGTGATGATGACGCCGGCGTCGGTGCGGCAGGTGAGCTTGAAGGCCTGGCCATCGTTGTATTTGTCGGCGGGGTCGGTCCAGCACATGCCATCGCGGCGCTGGCGGGCGGTGGCGACATCGGCATGGGGCAGACCGAGCTCTTTTTTGGTGATGTGGGTCAGATGGGGCGCGAGGATGACGCAGCCGGTGTGGCCGGTCCAGTGCTCGACATCGAGGGCGGAATCGTTCTCGGGGAGCATGGGGTCGCCGGCATTGCCGAAGATCGATTCGACGAAATCGAGATTGCTGACGAGGCTGCCGGGGACGAAGAAGCGGATCTCCATCGATTTGGCGGGGCTTTGGCCGGGAATGGCGGGGCAGACCAGGGGGCGAAGCAGGAGTGAGACGAAGACCTGGGCGGGCGCTGTGGCATCGGCGGTGTAGGGGAGGACGAGGAGGTCCTTGGGCGGATTGACAGCGCGGCGGAACATGGAGGCAAAGACGGGTCGGGGGACGGAGACTTTGTCATCGGGCACGCCGAGCCCGCCCTCGGCGACGTGGAAGGTGCCTTTGGTGGTGCGGCGGTCGCTGCGCGGGTTATGGAGGACGCCATTGGCGACACGGTAGGAATGGACCAGCGGGCTCTCGTATTCGAGTTTGCCGAGGGGCAGGGACATTTCGCGGGCCAGGCCATGCTGATCGAGTACGAGCGTATGGCCGGGCAGGCGCGGCTCGAAGGGGAGATTGAGGTCGGCCAGATGGCGCTGCAGGAAGGATTCGATTCGGCGGTCGGCCGGGCAGCGGTATTCTTCGAGGAGGCGGGATTTCTGGCGATAGTTGGCGAGCAGGCCATCGGCGACATCGAGGATGGTGGATTGGCCGATGGAGTGGCCATTTCCGGCGATAGGGCTCGACTGCGGCGCGGCCAGGCCCATGGCCATCAATTGCAGTTCGATGCAGCGATGGAGCAGTTTCTGGCGGGCCGGCGCATCGGTTTGGGCCTGAACGAATCCCAGCGTTTTTTCGAGGGTCTTCACGGCAAATCAACTCGTATGTAGGGGAACGGCAACCCGACGCCCTCGAAAAGGAGGGAATCGGCGGGATGGCCGGCGCGGTGGGGGTGAAGGGTAGTCGAATTGAGGGGATCGATCAATCGGGAGGGTCCTTTGTGGGAATTGGGGTCAGGGCAATCGCATAGGGCATGAGAGGGAGCAATTGCGGATTTCGGATTGTGGATTGCGGATTGAAATGCGGTTTTCAATCCGAAATCCGCAATTCGAAATCCGAAATCGATGCGATAGGATTGACATGCGATTGGCCTGTAATGGTGGTGCGTACGTCTCGGCTGCATATGCGAAACGCAGGCGTGGACGCCCGCATCCCAACATGCTCATCCGCAGGCGAGAGGCCGTACCGCTGCAAGTCGCGGGAAAGGGCCGGGAGCCGGGGATCACTTGTCGGCGTATGGGGCGTTTGGGGTGGCCGGCTCCCGACCCTGTGGAGGGGGCGCGGCTTGGAATTATTTAATTATTCCCCCCTATCGCGCGGCATATCGCGTAGGATGTCAACAGGTAAGTTTTGATGAACGAGTCGCTGGTACGATGGTTTGTGTTTCTTCCGCACCTCTGCCTCTGTCCTATCTCCTACCTTCCTGGGCCGGACCTGGCCCCTTTCAATACCGATCCGGAAAGTAAAAGACGGGTCTTTAGCCCAATACATAGGAGATATTCCATGGGCAGTAAGTTGTACGTTGGCAATCTGAGCTACGGCGTGACGTCCTCAGACCTCGAACAGATGTGCGCCGCGCACGGAACCGTGCAGAGCGCTGAAGTGATCACCGATCGCGAGACCGGCCAGAGCAAGGGCTTTGGCTTCGTTCAGATGGGCTCGGATGCCGAAGCCCAGGCCGCGATCGCGGCGCTCAATGGCCAGCAGAATGGCGGCCGGGCCCTGACCGTCAATGAAGCCAAGCC
>JBBRTW010000249.1:0-10365 GCA_038244055.1 Tepidisphaerales bacterium
CGCGGCGCGGACGCCAGCTCCGGCCCGACAATCCCCCCCTTGAAGATCACATCCGCGAACCCGCCCGAGTGGCACTGCACCATCACCAGCACCACCTGCACCCGCGGGTTGAGTTTATCCAGCAGCCCGGCGAACTCGCGCACCGGCATCCCGCCATCGAGCCACAAATCCATCGTCGTATTGCGTGGCTGATTTCGCTGCCCCCCCGAGCCGTGGCCGGTGAAATAGATAAAGAGGCGATCCCCATCGGCGATGCGTTTCCCGGCCGTGTCGAACCACTGGCTCACCGAGGCGCGGTTGGCGGGGCCCTGCAGATTTTTCAGTTCGTGCGGCCGGTAATTCTGCCAGAGTTCATTGTCGCTGCCGAACACTTTGGCCAGAAGGAGATTAACCCGCGGCGGCTCGACGTTCTGCGGAATGAACTGCAGATCCCGCGCTGCCGGATCGTTGCCGCAGGCGAAGAAGATATCGTGATGGGGATCGCGAATTCCGCAGTCGGTCAGGGCGCGCTGAAAGAACAGCACGTTGCGCTCCAGCGAAATCTGGTTGTTCCGCGGCGACCCGCCCCCGCCAATGGTCAGGAAATGATCCCGCGCTGATGCTGAAAACGCGCAGGCCGATAGCAGGATAAACAGTCGGCAGCCAAATCGCATGAAGAAACCTCCGGGAGAGGCCATCATTCTAATGCTTCAGGTGGAATTTGAAACATTGTGCTCCCCTGGGTCCTCCAATTGACAATTGGCAATGGGCGATTGACATTTCCCCCATGCCCGCCCCTCGATCCACAGCACTATTCACCAAAGCCATGCCCGCGTTTTTCCGCGCGCTGGCAAAAAATAACGACCGCGACTGGTTCGCCGCCCGGAAGGACGTCTTCGAAAAGGAAGTGAAGCGGCCGATGATCGAGCTCGTCGGCCGGATCAACGATGGCCTGCGAAAAGTCGCGGCCGAGCATGTCGTCGAGCCGCCCGCCAAGGCCCTCTACCGCATCTACCGCGATACAAGATTCTCGAAAGACAAGACCCCCTACAAAACCCACCAGGCCGCCAATTTCCCCCGCCGCGGGCTGCCGAAAAATGGCGCGGCCGGTTACTACTTCGCCGTCTCCCACGAAGGCGTGCAGGTCGGCGGCGGAATCTACATGCCCGGCCCGGATGAGCTGCGCGCCGTCCGCGCTGCGATCGCGCGCGATGCCAAGGGGTTTTTGAAGCTGATTTCGGATAAGCGGCTGAAGAAGGTGATGGGAAGCGTGCAGGGGGAAAAACTGACGCGGATTCCCAAGGGCTTTGAATCCCACGCCGACTCCCCCGCGGCCGAGTGGATCAGGCACAAGCAGCTCTACTGGTTCATCACCCTCCCGCCCGCGCTGGCCTTGTCGGGAAAGCTACTTTCGGAATTGATCATGCGCTTCAAGCTGATGAGCGATGGGATTGAGTGGTTGAATCAGGCGGTGCTCAGCGCGCGGAAATCGGGGGAGGGGGAAGAGGAGGGTGTGGTGAAGAGGCCGGCGCCGATGTGGTAAGTAGGGAAGTCGTGGGCTGAGTAAAGTCACGTCAGCTCAGGTGGCAGGCAACGCAGTTGGCAATCGCAGCATCACCCATTTTCTTGCTCTGCCAATTCCTCTGCACGTTCCAGTAACTGCCGGGCCGTTTTGTGCTTCGGACTGAAGGACAATACGTGTTTCAAAATGCGGATCGACTCCTGACTCTCGCCCATCCGGCTCAATGCAAAGCCCAGTTCACAGTACGCCTGTTCATTCATGGGGTTGATCTCGATTGCCTGCCGCAACAAGGGAATCGCCACGGTCTCCCAGTTCTCTCTGCTGGTGCAGTCCAAGGCCCGTTCGACAAGGCCGTTGGACTTCTTCTTGATCGCAGCGATTTCAACAAGAGTGGCATCATTGTCTGCCACCGTCTTCTCTGAACCGCAATTGGGGCAAGCGGTCATTCTGGCATCAAAGCCTGTCTGACACTTGCGACATGTCTGCCGGGCACAATGCGTCGTATCCGTTTGAGGTTCGTCGCTAAATGATAATTCGTCCTGAGATGTTGAGGGAAGGAAAAGCAGCGAACAAGTTGGACATGAGCGCCTTGGTCGCTGCGAGGACGCGATTGCTCTCACAATAATGGACGCACTGGCAACGACGAGGACGCTTGCGACTGCCGCGCCCAGGCTGGTCGTGGAGAGTCCCGGTTGCAAAGAGCCGTAAAACAACGCCACTCCAGCCAGTAGAAGTCCGACGCCCCCGAGCGCTGTCAGGCACCCGTCCACCCACCACAACTCCGTAGGGGAAGGCTTCGACATCTCGGCGTTGCATAGGGGACATACGGTTGAACCGGCAGGATGGCTCCACACTATCGCCTTGTTTGTGTGCAGTTGAGATTTGCAGGCAGGGCATTGATAGACGCGGCGCTTCAAGTAGTACGCAACGGTGCCTGCACCTATGCACGCCAGCGTTATAAAAAAAGCATGCCCCCACGCACTCGCCCCCGTGCCCGCATGGGATGCAACCATGAAGGAAGAGATGACCGCAGCGGTCCCACCGACAAGAACCAAGTGGAACTGACGTTCACCAGCGGACATCAATTTGCCACAGGTAGGGCATGGACCGGAGAGTATCGGAACATCTACTTCCTCGCGGCACCGAGCGCAGGGGAGCCGTTCGCCCTGGTAATCATCCTCAGCCTTGAGGATGGCCGCACAATGGGAGCACCGGAAGGATATGGCCATGACAAATCACCTCAGCATTTAACGTCTGATTAGTATTAGTCCCATGTGCGGTTTAACAACGGCTACGTTCAGGGGACAGCACTGGGATCAGTCCAACGGCATCGGCGATTTCGCGGGCGACCGAAATTGCCAACTCGCGGCGGATCGGGCCAGCCACGACGCAGTTACCACGTGGCATGATGGCTACCACCCATGGGCTCGTAGACGACTTGTTCTCGATCAGCGACGACATCAGCGTGCCGCCAATTGCACCAAACATCGCGCCGAGTATAAAATAATCCGCTTGACCGAGCTTCCCATCCATAACTGCAACATCGGATATGTCTGTAAGCGGATAGGTTTGCTTCAAGACCTTGATCCCCAGGATGGTCTTGGCGACCTCAAAAGTATTTGCCGATCTGATAATCGTCACGCGGTTATTTCCGGTCAGAAGCCACAGACCCATCGGCCCGGCGACCAACACGGCGAGCATGATTGGGCACACGATTTCAAAAGTCGGAACAAGAAGAATCTTCGGGTCGGGGAAGATCCGCCTCCATGCCATAAGGACAAGCAACAGCGTGCATCCCACGGCCATGAGAGTCAAATAAGCACCGACTACTTTCGCCACCACTGGCATCGTCCGTACCGCCACGAATTGGTCGCCATGCCGAATGCTTCGATAACCCATAGCTTTCTCCTGGATCAGCGGTATTACTGATGAGAGTGTTGATTCCATGCGGGCATGCGTGAGTGGCCGGGGGGAGAAGTGAGGGTTTCAAGGCAAATAGCGCCGCAATGGCCCAGGCAATGAAACAACCGCCCCGATGCAGAGCATAAAGCCGATGATGCAGAGGAGCAGCCCGACAATGGCGAGTCCTCTTTTGCGTCCCTTTAAGCCCTTTACGGCATACAGCATGCCAAATATCGTTATCGGCAACCCAATCAGAGGAACCAGCCCAGCGGCGAGGCCGAACAACGCCGATCCGCCGAGCATCGGAATGATCCAAGCAAGGTGCCCCGTGCCCCCTAAAACTAACGCGAAGACGGCATTGCCATCATCCGCAGACCCCTCGCCCTGTCCCGCATCGCATGGAGATTGTGCTGGTTTCATTGCTATTCTTCCTAACGATAAGACATTTGATTCCGCGGTGGGCGTGCTGAAGTGCCTCGGGGAAAGGGGTTTGGGGAAAGGGGGATTTTGTCGTGCTCAGCTTGACGTTCCAAGTGGCTCATGCCACCCACGACGATGCGGACGCTAACAACTCGTCATGTGTACGTGCCAAATGCAGTCAGGGTGTATCCGTTGACTCTGTCTGGCTAATAAGTTTCTTCCCGGCAGACGACGAAGCAAGCGCCACTGCTGCAACAATAGTCACAAGCAGCAGCAGGAAACCATCCACCTGCTGCATCATCCGCAATCCGCCGCCCGAACGATCATCCCTTCCCGCCAGGCCGGAAACGAGCATCGCCAACGCAGCCAAAAGGAGGATCGTATTGAGCATCTGCGCCAGAAAGACCAGACGTTTTGCAGCGGGCTTTCCGAGTGCGGCCAGAATGAGAAATCCGTAGGCGATCAAGATCACCATCGCGAGCGATACGATCAGCCTGATTTCGCCGTCAGGCCTCGGCAAAAACCACGGAATGATCCCTGCCCCGATCCCCAGAGATAATATGGCACCGGGACCCTTGGGGTCGAACACGCCGATAAACGCGAGAAGACAAGCGACAACCATCGCGATGGATAAGTATCGAGACAAGGTACGCATAGTTGGGGTCCTTGATTATCACCGTGAAAGCTGATCGATTGACAGGCATTATGATTTTACGAGGGCATGCGTGGTTGGCCCGGGAAACGATGGTTTTTGAGAGCGGGGGAGTTTGCTTTGCTCATTTTGTCTTTCAAACGTCACGATCGCGCCGCCAGGGGGCACACATTCATTCGGCCCGTTTCGCGGTTTCTAAGAGGCCTGAGAAGCGACCCCAAGCATTACAGCGGTAACGTACCACAGCAATCCGTGCCGACAATACGCCGATGGGCAGGAACCAACACAAGGCATTCAGCCGGTGCGGAATACTGCCAAGTATCCGAAGGCAACAGGTTTGGATTGCCTGAGAAAGTGTGCGCGATTCGTGAATCCCATCGAATCGGCGGAACCTGGGCGGCAGGCAAATTGCCTTGGCAGGAATGCAGAATTTATTTCCGCGAGCGGGAGTGGCGTGAACTGATCCGGCGGCAATTGGCCAGCGGCCTGACGGTTGCCGGGTTCTCTCGTTGTTACGGTGTCATCTTTGTTTACATTTAAGCGGCAATCGAACCGCCCCTTTCGCCACCTCACCCAATCCTCCACCCCCGCTCCTCCTCCCACCTCACGCCCCCAAACCGCGCCAGCACATCATTGATCAGCGCTGCATCCTTCGAGCCTTGATTGTCGATCGCGTACTCCCGGCCATCCGCGAGCACCAGCGTGAGCCTTGCCAGCATTCCATTGAAGACCTTGCGGCGCAGCTCGGTTACCTGCTCGTACTTGAACGTGGCCGCCTGGCCGGAGCGTGGGATGAAGCGCATGCCAGCTTCGTAGGCCTCGACGATCGCGCCGCGCTTGCGACAGCCCTTGATCCACAGCGGCGCGGACGCGGCCGCGCCGGCGAGTGTCAAACACGCGAAGACGGTGATGCGGAAATTGAGGGTTTCGTTGGGCGGCGCTGATTGGTTGCTATAGATCGCCAGCCCGACCGGGGCGAGGAAGATGAAGCCCGCGCCCAGGAAGTAGCCGATCGGGGAGAAGCGGCGGGAATGCAGCAGCCGGCCAAGCTGGGCGATGGAAGATGAAGCGGGCAGGTCGGCGGGCGAAGGGTGCATGATTGTCTCCGAGCAGTGCGCTGTAATCGAAAATCGAAATTGCTCTGCTGAAATCCTAAACGTCGAATCCGCGAAAAGACACTCACGGGCTCCATGTCATCAACAATACGATGTTGTACGAGCATCGCTGGCCGCTGGAATTCGTGCATGTGGAGAGATCGCCCGAGGGTGGGGGCGTAATGAACTGGAGAAGGGGCCGTACTGGGATGAACCGCGTCCTGGCTCGTTGAGAACGCTATCAGTGGCCGACCCCCTTTCCGCATCTACGCCCTGTGCTTTCGCAACAGAATCCTCCATTCTTCACGAGCCTTCGACCGCGCCTGGTGTAGTGTACTCAGGACGCTGGTTCCGATGGTCCGCCCATGCGCGGACCTGAACCCGCGCGATTTCATGAGGCCTGGCCATGTCATTGCTTCGACGAGTTGCGGCGGTTGGGATTTTGCTTGCTTGCACATCCGTGATCCGCGCTGAGCCTTCGGCGTGGATGAGTCCAGCCGCCCCCGGCGCAACCTACCCCGCCGGCGAGGCCGATCGCCAGTTCACCACTCTCACCTTCGACCTCGCCCACCGCGATCGCTTCGCCAAATTCGCCACCGAGACCCTCCGCCCCGACTCGCTCATCCTCGATACCGACCGCGATCCCCTCGATGTCGTCCTCCGCCGCACCCAGGCTCTGTCGGCCAACCTTGCCCAAAGTGCCGGCGCGTCCGCCCGTGCGGCCGCGACGAAGATCGCCGACCTCGCCAATCAGCTTTCCGCCCTCAAAGCCCAAGCCGACAAAACCGCCCTGACCGATCTCCCCGCCCGGCGCGCCCTCTTCGATCAAACCCTCCACCTCCGCCGGAAAATCGCCTTCGCCAACCCGCTGCTCGATTTCAAGGAGCTGGTCTTCCTCAAGCGTCATATGGCCGTCTACAACCACATGTGCGACCAGTATTACGGCATCGCCCAGCGCCCCGGCGGCGGGCTGTTCGTTCTCTCCGATCCATTCGGCGATAAACCCGCGCTTCGCGATGTGCTGGAATCGTCCACCGTTGCCAATGGCCGGCTCAAAGGCGAAAAACTCTCCGGCGGCCCGCGCCGCACCTGGGATGTCACCTACGATGGCATGGGCAATGTCCGCGGCGACGAAACCACCGGCGGCTCCTTCCTCTCGCCCGATCTTTCTTTCGACGGCAAATCCCTCGCCTTCGCCTACGTCGAAATCACCGGCCAGCGCTCCCACGTCGCCCACACCGATCCCTCGCGCGGCCACTGGCCCGAGACGCGCTCCTACCACGTCTTCAAGGCCGGCCTCGATGGCAGCAACCTCACCATGCTCACCGATGGAACCTGGAACGATTTCGACCCCTGCTTCCTCCCCAGCGGCCGGCTCGCCTTCATCTCCGAGCGCCGCGGCGGCTACCTCCGCTGCGGGCGCGTCTGCCCGACCTACACCCTCTTCGATATGGCCACGGATGGGGCCGATATCCGCTGTCTCTCCTATCACGAGACCAACGAATGGCATCCTTCGGTCACCAATGACGGCATGATCGCCTGGACCCGCTGGGATTACGTCGATCGCCATGGATGCACGGCGCACCTCCCCTGGCTGACTTCGCCCGATGGCCGGGACCCGCGCTCGATTCACGGCAATTTTGCCATCCGCGGCAAGCGCCCCGATATGGAGCTGGATATTCGCGCCATCCCCGGCTCGGCCAAGTTCGTCGCCACAGCCGCCCCGCATCATGCCCAGGAAATGGGCTCGCTGATCATCTTCGATCCGCGCGTCAACGATGATGATGCGATGGGCCCGGTGCGCCGCGTGACGCCCGATGTCGGCTTCCCCGAGAGCCAGGGCGGCGCGCAGGCCTACGGCAGCGCCTGGCCGCTTTCCGAGGATTATTTCCTCTGCGCCTACGAGCCGGTCGAGGCCATCAAGCCCGCCCCCGGCCGAAAGGGCATGGCCGAAAGCCCCGCCTACGGTTTGTATCTCGTCGATTCTTTCGGCAACAAAGAGCTGATCTACCGCGATCCCGATATCGCCTGCCACAACCCGATCCCCGTCAAGGCGCGCCTGACTCCCCCGGTCATCCCCGATCGCTCCGAGCCTCTGGCCGCCGACAAATCGGGCGAGGCCACCGTCTCCGTGATGAACGTCTACAACAGCCAGACACCCTGGCCCACCGGCACCAAAATCACCGGCCTGCGCGTGTATCAGGTCTTGCCGCTGTCGATCGCCTCGGCCGCCATCAAGCATGGCACCGGCATCCAGATTCCCCAGGGCCACGATTCGGTCAACATCGCGCGCGAAGTCCTCGGCACGGTCCCCGTGGAGGCCGATGGCAGCGCTTATTTCACGGTGCCCGCGCGCAAGGAGCTTTTCTTCCAGGCCATCTATGACAAGGGCCTGGCCGTGACCTCCATGCGCTCGGCGACGCAGTTCCAGCCCGGCGAGCGCGCCAGTTGCCAGGGCTGCCACGAAGACCGCCATCAAACCCCGGCCGCCTCGCTCACCGCGCCCCTGGCCATGCGCCGCGAGCCCTCCAAGCTCACCGGCGATGTCGATGGCACCAAGCCCTTCAGCTACCCGCGCCTGGTGCAGCCGGTGCTCAACCGCTACTGCGTCGATTGCCACGCCAAGCCGGAGAACAAGGCCCCCCGCCTCGATAGCGGCATCGTCAGCTCCTCCATCGCCATCAAGGGCAGCTACATGAACCCGGTGACGAAATACTTCGCCTCCTACATGAGCCTGACGCCCAAGTTTGGTTTCTACAACTACGGCGGCAAAACCGCGGCCGACCCCAAATGGTACAGAACCACCCCCGGCGAATTCGGCGCGCGGGCTTCCAAGCTCTACGCGCTCTTGGAGAAGGGCCACTACGATGTGAAACTCCCGCCCGAAGACCTGCGGCGAATTACGCTGTGGCTGGATTCATGCTCGCCGTTTTATGGTGTCTATGAGCCGGAGGGGGGCGAGGCGCAGTTGCGTGGAGAAGTAGCGCGGCCAACGTTGGAGTGAGGGCGGGGATGAAACATGAAGACATGAAACATGAAAGCGTAGCTCGACATTCCGGTGTCGAGACGGGCGCGTCATTCGGTGTCGGAATTGATGTCGATCGAGCCTCTTACCAGATCATCGCGCATCCAGCAGGAGGTTGATCGATTGATTCATATGTCGCGAAAGCTGCTCCGGTCGATTTCCGCCGTTCTGCTCGTCGCGATCGTGGTCGCGTTCGCGTGGCGCACGTTTCTGCATTGGGGCCAGCGGATGTGGGATTACGGCCTGGCGTACAACGAATCGCAGCAGTGGATCGACGGCCGATCTCCCTACGACGTCGACGAACTGGCCGCCCGCTGGGCGCGGCAGCCCCACCCGTCGGGCGTGGCCGACACGCTTCCCTTCGAGACAACGAACCTGCTCCCCTCGACGCTGGTGATGATCGCGCCGCTGGCGTTGCTGCCGCCGCCCCCGTCGTTTGCGCTGTGGCTGGTGATCCATTCGATCCTGATCGCCGGGATGATCGTCGCCCTGGTCTGGCTGGCCGACGTGCCCTGGCTCGGCTGGCGGAGTCTGCTTATCGGCGCGGGCGTGCTGATGGGCGGGCCGCTGCGCGGGGGTATTCAAAGCGGGCAGTACGCCGTCCCCGCGATCGCGCTGCTCATCATCGCATCGTGCCTGCTGGCGCGGCAGCGGGCGACATGGCTCGCCGGCGTGCTGCTGGCGCTGGGCTGCGCCTTCAAGCCGCAACTGGGCCTGCCGTTTGTCGCCTACTGGGCATGGCGCAGGCAGTGGCGCGCGGCGATCATCGGAGGGGCGCTTTTCGCGCTCATCACGATCGTGGGGATCGCGCGGCTCGAACTCGCCGGCACGCACTGGTACTCGCCATGGAAGGATTCAGTCGCCCGAACCGCCGCGCCCGGCGGGGCCCTCGATTTCACCAGCGCCCACTATCAGTTTGATCAGCTTCTGAACCTGCAAATGCCCGTGCATGCCGTCTTCCCCAGCCGGCCGGTAGCGCACGCGGTGGCGCTGGGCGTGGCGGGCGCGATGGCGCTGCTGCTGCTGGTCCTGTCGCGGCCCGGACGATCCCGCCCCGGGCGATCGCGCTTCGATGAACTGGCGGGGCTGGGCTGTCTGAGCGTGATCGTGCTGCTGCCGGTCTATCACCGCTACTACGACGGCGCGATCGTCGCCCTGGCGCTGGCGCTGGTGCTCCGGGATATCCGATGGGGGCGCCCGGTGGCGAGATGGGTGGCCGTGGCGGTGCTGGCGACGCTGCTTCTCCCGGTGACCCCGGCCTCAAACCTCGCCGAACGCGGCCAGATTCCCCCATCCCTCCAGTCGACCTGGGCCTGGCGCGCCCTGGCCCGGCCGGCGCACGCATGGCTGATGCCCATCCTCGCCGCCGCGCTGCTGTGGACGGAGTGGAATAAGGGTCGGGAGAAGGTGAAACAAATGGTGGCCGAACCAGGGAAAGCGAGGCGCCAACAAACCGTTGCCGCCGCGGTGACAGTGTCATGAGGCATGATTGCCCTACAACACCCCCGCCTCCGGCACCGCGATCTCCGTCATTAACCAATCCGGCTGCCGGGAGATTTCCCACGCATCGCCCGCATTCACGGAGTCGGGCATCCCCAGATAGAGCGTGTACGCATCGGCATTGCCCACCGAACTCGGCGCGATTCCATTGATCGTAATCGAATCATCCGCCCCGCTGCCGGACACTTCCACCGGCTGATCGAAGACCAGGTTGACGGTGTTCCCGCTGAACGCCGTCGACACCACCGTGGGCGGCCCGGGGGGTGGGGGA
>JBBRTW010000250.1:0-10360 GCA_038244055.1 Tepidisphaerales bacterium
AGGTGGAGAGGAGGATGAGCGGGAAGGAGAGGCCGTCGATGCCGACGTAATATTCGATGTTGAAAGAGGGAATCCAGGCCGCCCGCTGCACCATCTGGACGACGCCGCCCGGCGCGGTGTTGTAGCCGCCCGGGACCTTCCAGTCGAAGGTCGCCAGCAGGAGCAGCGAGAGGAGGAAGGTGACGATCGTGGTGCCCAGGGCCGTCCACCGCATGGCCGAGCGTCCCCGAGCCATAAGCACCAGCACCGCACCCGCCGCCGGCAGAAAGATCAGGAGGGTCAGGAGGTTGTTGTTGAGGAATTGCATGGGAGTTGCGAGTTATGAGTTGCGAGTTGCGAGTGACGCATCGTTTCTTGGTTTAGCTGGTTCGTTGTGCGTTGTCGATTGTCCGTTGTCCGTTGTCAGTTGTCAGTTGTTCGAAGCCTTAAGTTTTTAGTTCTTAGTTTTATTCGCCGTTGTCAGTCGTTCGAAGCCTTAAGTTTTTAGTTTTTAGTTTTCTTCGCTCACTGCTATCCCACCACCGACAGCACCACCACAATCGCCGCCGCCAGTCCTACGGCCACGACGACCATCAGGGCCAGCACATAGGCGCGAATCCGGCCGGTCTGCGGCGCTCGAACCGCCACGCCCAGCGATTGCGCCAGGCTGGCCGCGCCGTTGACCGCGCCATCGACGATATACGTATCGTGCGCCCCGGCCAGGTCGGAGCCGCGCTTGACCAGTTTGGCCGAGAGGTTGACCGCGACATCGATCACGTATGTGTCGATGGCCGAGGCGAGTTTCGAAATGGCAAGCGTCACGCCGACGAAAATGACTCCGTACAGCTCATCGAAGTACATCTTTCGATAGAGCCAGATGTTGATCCAGCGGATGGGCGCGATCTTGAGCATGGCGTTGGCGACCGCGAAACCGTTCCAATAAACCAGCACGCCCAGGCCGATGCCGATGATGAAGGCGTATCCGGACCAATGCACCAGCTTCTCGCCATTGTGGAAAGCGGCGATGCGGGCGGGGTCTTCTTCCTTGATCTCGGGCAATGCGCCTTCGGGCTTGGGCGCGTGGCCCGCCGCCAATTCTGTTCGGGCGGCATGCGCTTCGGGCTCGGGCCTGGCGGCGTGGGGCGATGATTCGGCCGCGCCATTAGCCGGCTCGGTCTCATGCTCGTAGGCCGAGGCGGGCTGCCATGAGGTATCGAAGCCGGTGAACCGGGCCATCAGCGGCGGGGCCGGCGTTTCCGACCCCGCCACGGCGCGGGTTCGCTCGAAATAATTGCGCGTTTCCTTCTGCGTGCTGCGGAGAAACGACGGCACGCCAAACCATTCATACCCCGCGATGATGCTGAGCACCGCCAGCGCGATCAGCGGAATGTAGAGGATCGGCGTGTCGTGGGCATGATCGTACAGATGCTTGTTGCGCGGCTTGCCGGCGAAGGTCAGCATCCAACAGCGGGTCATGTAGAAGGCGGTGACGTAAGCGATGATCGTCGGCACCCAGAAGAGCAGCCAGTATCCCCAGCCTTTGCCGACCTTGGCCGCCAGCCAGGAGAAAGAGGCCGCGTTGCCGACGATCAGGTGCTTGGAATAATACCCGGACATCAGCGGCGTTCCCGCTATCGCCAGCACAGCGATGCCGAAGGTCAGCGCGGTATACGGAATCTTCCGCCAGAGGCCGCCGTACTGCCCCAGTTCCTGTTCGTGATGGGCGGCATGAATGACGCTGCCCGAACCGAGGAACAAAAGCGCTTTGAAAAAGGCATGCGTGATCAGGTGGAAAAGCGCCCCCACCCACGAGCCGATCCCCATCGCCAGCATCATGTAACCAAGCTGCGAGAGCGTGGAGTAGGCGAGGACCTTCTTGATATCCGTCTGGGCCATCGCGATCAGCGCGGCCATCGTCAGCGTGATGCAGCCGATGATCGCGATGAAGAGCTTGGCGTCGGGCGTGAGAATCGGAAATATCCGGCCAACGAGATACACGCCGGCCGCCACCATCGTCGCCGCGTGGATCAATGCGCTGACGGGCGTCGGGCCTTCCATCGCATCGGGGAGCCAGACGTGCAGCGGGAACTGCGCGCTCTTGCCCACCGCGCCGAAGAACAGGCCGATGCCCATGATCGTCAGCAGGCCGACGGTCATGTGGTTGTACTTGCTCGCATCGGGCTTGCCGGCCTCGGCGATTGCGGGCTGGATCGTCCCCGCCAGCGCGGCGGGCGTGCCGTCGGCGGGGAGCACGATGATCTGCCCCTTCTCCACCGATCCGGCGTTGCCGAGATAGCGGTAGACATCCATCAGCGAAACATTGCCGAGATTGAAGAACAAAATGCCCAGGCCGATGAGGAAGCCCAGATCGCCGACGCGATTGACGACGAACGCCTTGATGGCCGCGTTGGAGGCCGATTTTTTCTCGTACCAGAAGCCGATCAGCAGGTAAGAGCAGAGGCCGACCAGTTCCCAGAAGATGAAGAGCTGGAGGATGGTTCCGCCGATGACCAGGCCGAGCATCGAGAAGCAGAAGAGCGACAGGTAGGTGAAGAATCGCGGGAAGCGCTTGTCTTCGCTCATGTATCCGAGCGAGAAGACGTAGACCAGCGTCGAGACCAGCGTGACCATCGAGAACATCACGATCGTCAGCGAATCGACATGCACGCCGATCTGCAGGAAGCCGTTGTTCGAAAACCATTTCCCCACCGGCAGCCAGTCCATCAGCCGGATATAGGGCTGCCCGCCCGCGCCCGGAGCGGTGCCCGAAGCGGTGTCCATCGAAAGCCAGACGATCATCGCGGCCAGCGAGCAGACGAACGACCCGGCGATGAAGAACGTCCCCACGATCCCCGCCAGGGGACTGCCCATGCGCCGGCCTAAAAAGACCAGGATAAGAAACGACACCAAGGGCAGCAGTGTCGCGATGATGAGAAGTGTGGCCACGGGCATGGGAGTTGTGAGTTGCGAGTTGCGAGTTGCGAGAGTCGAGCCATTTCCACTCGCAGCCCGCAACTCGCAACGCTCTAACCTTTCAGGGTCTGTCCTCTTTCGACATCGATGCTCGAGAAGTTGTTGTAGTAGTTCAGGAAGATCGCCAGGGCCACGGCCGCTTCAGCGGCCGCCAGGACGATCACAAAAATCGCGAAGACCTGTCCATCCATCAGGGGTTTGCCGCCAGCGCGATCGCCGGCCCAGAGATAGCGGTTGAAGGCGACGAGGTTCACGTTGGCGGCGTTGAGAACCAGTTCCACGCCCATCAGGATGCCGATGGCATTCCGCTTGACCATCATGCTGAGCAGCCCGCATGCGAACATGAGGGCACCCAGCACCAGGAAGTGGTTGAGGCCGATCGGATTATCAATGATCCCTACGAACATGAATCAATCCTGCGAACGTGAAACATGAAAACACGAAACATGAAGAGCACGTTATTCTGTCTTATTCATCCTTCATCCTTCATCCTTCGACTCAACTCCACTGCCGTGCCTTCTCGGCTAAACTGATATTCGACGCTTTGACGGTTGTGCTCATTTCTTCGCGGCGGCGGCCCTTGGCCAGATACGCGGCACCGATCATCACGACCAGCAGCAGCACGCTGGCCAGTTCAAAGGGCACCAGGAAATCGCCGAGCAACGCCTGGCCCAGCGCACCCATCGGATAAGGAACGGCCGCATCCACACCGGGCGGCGGCACGAACCCGGCCGAGCGAATTCCGATGATCAAAGCCGCCAACAGAACCAGAGTCACGGTCGTACCGATCATGACTTCCGCCAGCTTCGGCTCGAATTTCGAGAAGGGCGACTTGCTGGTCAGCATCACGCCGAACACGATCAGGATCAGCGTTCCGCCCGCGTAAACCACCAGTTGGACGGCCGCGATAAATTCGCTGTCGAGGAGGAAATAAAGTCCGGCGACGCCCACCAGCGTGAACAGCAGGAAAACCGCCGTCCGCACGATATTCCGCGACACCACCACGCCAATGGCCGACCCGCCCGCCATGATCGCGAACAGATAGAACAGCGCCGCCGAAACCGTCTGCGCCTGCCCGATGGCCGCTGACTGCGTGGTCGAAATTGTCGCCAGAAAATCCATCATTGCTTCTCTCGAACTCATTCTCGTAGCACGGGCATCCTGCCCGTGTTCGAACCATCATCTCGCCAGAAAATCCATCATCGAACTCACTCTCGTGGCACGGGCATCCTGCCCGTGTTGGAACCATCAACACTTCAGATTCCTTCAACTTTTTACATCACTCACACGGGCAAGATGCCCGTGCTACGAATTACGTCTCCGCAATCGGCTCGGGCTCGGTCAGACGCTGCTTGATGCCCTTGCCGGTCATGTACGCATATCCAACCCACATCACCACGCCGCCGACCATCGTCAGGCCGACCAGCGCTAAAATCGCCTGGATCACCACGGTCGCGGTTGCGCCGCCGCGCGCCCATTCCGACCAGCTCCATGGATTGAAATCGAGCCAGGGCATCGGCCGGGTCACGGTCCCCGATTCCCATTCCGGCATGTACAACTGCCAGAGCGCGCCGCCCAGGAGCAGGACGCAGGCGATCGGCAGCAGCACTTTCACGCAGGCATACAACACCTGATCGATACGCGGCCGGGGCAGGGTCCAGCGAATCCACATCTGCACGAAGATGATCGCCAGCGCCTTGAGCGTGAAGATGCCCGCGCCGATGGCATTCAGGCAAAACAGGCCGGTCTGATGCGCGGCCGGGTCGACGATCCACTGAGCGTAGTAGTATCCCAGAATTCCGAAGGGATCGTTCCACCCGCCCAGAAAGAGCGCGGCCTGAATCCCGCCGACGACGAACATGGCCGCGTATTCGGCGAAGAAGAAGAAGGCGAAACGCATCCCGCTGTATTCGGTGTGGAAACCGGCCACCAGTTCCGACTCGGATTCCGGCAGATCGAACGGCGCGCGTTTGTTGCTGGCCAGGCTGGCGACGAAGTAAACGAAGAAGGCCGAGAAGACGAACGGGTTGCGGAAGACGATCCATGTATGCAGCCCGCCCGACTGGAGCATTCCGAGCTCGACCAGGTTGAGCGTGCCGGCCGTCATCACGCCGACGATGATCGAGATGCCCAGCGGGATTTCATAAGAGACCATCTGGCAGGCCTCGCGCATCGCCCCGTAAATCGACCATTTATTATTCGAAGCCCACCCCGCCAGAATGACGCCCATGATCTCGACACTCAGGATCGCCAGTATCCAGAATACCCCGGCCGACAAGCGCGGCTCGTAAGTCCAGTTCGGGGCGAAGGGCAACGCCAGAAACGCCGCGAACGCCGGCGCGAAGGCAATGTACGGCGCCAGCCTGAACAAAAGCTTATCCGCGTGATGCGGAATCAGGTCTTCCTTGGTCAGGAGCTTGATCCCATCCGCCAGGGACTGCAACAGCCCGATCGGCCCGACGCGATTGGGCCCGATGCGGCTCTGAATATGCCCGGCCACCTTGCGTTCCCACCAGATCGCAAACATCGCAATTAGCAGGACTAATGAGAAAAACCCCACCAGGATGAGCCCCGCCCCGATGAGAACGCTTTCAAACGCCCCGGGCTGCCGGCCGAACAGAATCTCGAACATGCTCCGCCGCCAGGGCGCGGCGGCGATCGGGCTGGTGATTTGTCCGAGCATCGATCCGAAGTTGGGCACTTGGAACCACATGAATTGCAAACCCTTGTAGTGGCTGCCGAAATCGCTGTCAACGAATTCAGAGGCCCTTGCCGGCATCAACCCACCAGCGAGGTGCGGAGATATAGCGGATATCTTGACAAACAAGTCAATATCCCTCCGGAATGCGCCCGTAGCAAGGTCCGGCCCGATGCCCCCGCAACCACCGGCACCCACCCGGCATTTTGCTCGCTGGCACGGCGGGCAATAGACGGTATGGTTTGCGACTTCAATGATCATTCGCCCATCCGCCATGTTTTTTCTGACCCTGCCGATGCTCCTGGCCACCGGCTGCGCCAGCATCCGCGTGACCGATCCCCAGCGCAGCGCCACCGAGCAGTTCCTGATGTCGCAGGCCGTGTCGCAGGCGGTCGACCAACTCAACGTCGATGCCCTGCGCGATCGCAAAATCTGGGTGGAGACCGGTTATCTCTCCGGCGCGGAGCAGGTCATCGTCAATGGCGAAGTTCGCCAGCGCCTTTTCACCAGCGCCGAGCAGGCCTTCGCCACCGGGCAACTGCGGGAACGCCTGCTCATGGGCGGAGCGCGAATCATGCAGGAGAAAAAGTCGGCCGACATCATCGTCGAAATCCGCAGCGGCGGGATCGGGATCGATCGACTCGATAACCTGATCGGCATCCCCGCCCTGGCGCTGCAGACCTCGCTGGGCACGAACGTTCCCGTCACCACCCCTGAAATCGCCCTTTATAAAAACACCCGGCAGCGCGGGTTCGCATCGGTCTCCATCGTCGCCTTCCGCGCTGATTCCGGAGAATACGTCACCTCATCGGGCCCCTATGTCGGCCGAACGATACGCGATGATTTCTGGCTCTTCGGCGCGGGCCCGCGAACGGTGGGGAATATCCCACCGACGGAAAGCCCCAAGTAATCACCCTACCGAAGTCACCAGATATAACACCGCCATCCGCACCGCCAGGCCGTTGGTCACCTGCGTCAGAATTCCGCTCTGCGGGCCATCGGCGATTTCGGACTGAATTTCGATCCCGCGATTCATCGGTCCGGGGTGCATGATGAAGACATCCTTCTTGCAGCGCTGGAAGCGATCCCAGGTCAAGCCGTAAAGGCGGGTGAACTCGCGGACGCTGGGAAACTGGCTGGTCTTGATGCGCTCGAACTGCACGCGGAGCATGTTGATTACATCGCACTGCCCGATCACGGAGTCGAAATCGTGGGTAACGGTAACCCCGGGCGCGAGTTTCTCGAAAGTCTTCGAGCAAAGGGTCGGCGGGCCGACCAGGATCACCTCAGCGCCGAGCTTGGTCAGAATCCACAGATTGGACCGCGCCACCCGGCTGTTGGCGATGTCTCCGACGATGGCGACCTTCAACCCCGCGATCCGGCCGAAGCGCTCGCGCATCGTGTAGGCATCGAGCAGGCCCTGCGTGGGGTGCTCGTGCGCGCCATCGCCGGCATTGATGACACTGCACTTGACCGTTCGCGACAAAAGCTCGGCCGCCCCGGCGGCGGGATGGCGGACGACGATGGCATCGATTCCCATGGCCTCGATATTCCGGGCGGTGTCGATCAGCGTCTCGCCTTTGGAAACGCTCGAGCCTTTTTCCGAGAAGTCGATCACATCGGCCGAAAGGCGCTGGGCGGCCAGTTCAAAACTCGTGCGCGTGCGCGTGGAAGGTTCCCAGAAGGCATTGACGACCACCCTGCCGCGCAGGGCCGGGACTTTTTTCACCGAGCGGGTCGAGACCTCCTTGAATCCATCGGCCTGATCGAGGACCAGTCGAAGTTCATCGACCGAGAGCGCTTCGAGGCCAAGGAGGTGCTTGCGCGTCCAGCGGAGTTTTGACGCGGCGGGAGGAGGTGGGGCGGGCGGGTTGGTTTCAGAGGGTGCGGTCATGGGGCACAGTTGGACGTGAAACATGAAACATGAAACATGAAACATGAAGACATGAGCGTGCGGAAACATTTCGACGTTCACCCTCACCCCCGGCCTCTCCCCAGTACGGGAGAGGGAGCGGGCTCCACGGTCACTTCATCCGCGCCATCGGTCTCGGACAATTTCACATTGACGCGCGAATCGTGCGGAACATCGTTCACCGTGAAGCCGACATAATCCGCCTGGATCGGCAATTCCCTGCCGCCGCGATCCACCAGCACCAGGAGGCGGATCACGCCCGGCCGACCGAAATCGCCCAGGGCGCTGAGGGCGGCGCGGACGGAGCGGCCTGTGAAAAGCACATCGTCGATCAGGAGGACGGGCATGCCGCCGAGGTCGAAGTGGATATCGGTTGGCCGGACCAGGGGTTTGGGGCCGACCTCGGAGAGATCATCGCGATAGAGGGTGATATCCAGAACGCCGCGTTCGAGTTGGGACATCCCCCGTCCGGCAAGCATTTTGGCGAATCGCTCGGCCAGAACTTCGCCGCGGGTGCGAATTCCGATAATCCCCAGGGGCTGGTCCTGTGGAAAGGCGGCCGCGACCTTGTCGGCCAGCGACTCGATCACCTGCCGGATATCATCCGCATCATACTGCCTGCGCATCGGTTCGGAGGGTAAGGGAAATGGCCGAAGAATTCAAAAGGAGGGGCTGGGCGGGAGTTTGTCTTCAACATGGGCAGGATGCCCATGCTACGAAGTCAGGATGCCCATGCTACGAAGCCAGGATGCCCGTGCTACGAACGGTCCGTCCCAGGATTGTGTTCACTTTGCCCGGGAATGCGTTAGAATTACGGTTCAGTTCCCGTCGATGATGGTGAAAGGAAACCCATATGCGAATTACGACTTTTGTCCTTGCGGCGGCGTTGAGTGGTGGAATGGCCTGGGCGGAGGATTCGGCCCCCAAGGCGGCTCCTGCCAAGGATGCCCCGGCCGCCAAAGCCGAAGGGACCGATAAGCCGGCCACCCCGGCCGATCCATCCACAGCCACCAAACCGGCCACCGAGGCCCAGATCAAGGAACTGATCAAGCAACTCGGCGATGACAACCCCAAGGTGCGCCAGGATGCCTCAGAAAAGCTCCGCAAGATCGGCAAATCGGCCGTGCCCGCGCTCAATGAAGCGAGGAAGAGCGATGATCTCGAAGTCTCCTCCCGTGCCGGCGCGATCATCAGCCAGATCGATGAGGATGGCAAACCCAAGCCCCCGGCCGATCTGAACGGCGGCTTCGGTGCCAACGGCATGATCCAGGGCCCCAATGGCGTGCGCATCTTCCGCGTCGGCCCCAATGGCGGCCAGGTTCAAATCCACATGAACGCGATCGCGGTCGGTGGGAACGGGAATATGTCGATCTCACGGACGGACAACAATGGCGTGAAGGATGTAACGGCCAAGGAAAACGGCCGAGTCGTCAAGATCCACGAAGAAAAAGATGGCAGCATCAAGCTCACGGTGACCGAGCCGAACAAAGAGGGCAAGGATGAGACCAAGGAGTACAAGGCCAAGGATGTCGATGCCCTGAAGAAAGATGACCCCGAGGCCCACAAGCTCTACGAGAAGTACATGGGCAACGGAAACGGCAACGGGAACATCCAGATTCAGATCCAGGGGATGAATATCAATGGCCTGAATGTCGGCCCGGGCGGCGCGGTCGGTGGGGCTGTCGGGGGCGGCATCGGCGTTGGCGGCGCGGCGGGCATCATTGAAGTCGGCGATGCCGAAGCCCAGAAGATGATGGAGCAGCAACAAAAATTGATCGAGCAGCGGATGAGAGCCCATCGCCTCGACGCCGAGAAGATGATCGAAGGCGCGAAAAAACAGGCCGATGAAGCGCGGAAGCAGGCGGAGGAAGCATTGAAGCAGGCCGAAGAAGAAGCCGCGCGGGCGCGTAAGGAAGCGGAGAAGAACTAAGCGGGCGCCGAATCGTCAAATCAAATCAGCAAGACGCCCGTGGCCATCGCCGCGGGCGTTTTCGTTTCATCGCACTTCCAGTTCCCTCTCCTGTACTCGGGAGAGGGTTAGGGTGAGGGTCTTCGGCGTATTAAGAAAGAGTCCTGTTTTCACGGCAAAAAGACCCTCACCCCCGCCCTCTCCCGAGTACAGGCGAGGGAGCTTGGAGACGACTCAAAAAATCGAATCCCCAATCAATACCAACAGGATCAGCACGATCAGCAACCCAACTCCCGCGAACCCCGCGATTAGCAACCCTTTCGCGAATCCGACCCACATCAGCGCGATCGCCAGCGCGAACAGGCCGAAGAAGATTTTGCCGATGCGCGGCAGCGGGGCCTTGGTAGGATGCAGCGGCGCGCTGCGGATGGGGACTTGCCTGGCGGGGGCAGTCGGCGAGATCGGCACTACCCTCGCGGAGGGCGTGACCGGCGCGGAGACAGCGCTGGCCGGCCCGGCGTCGGCAGCCTCGGCAGCCGCGCCGAATGAACTGCTCCCGCATTTCGGACAGTAGCGTCCGTTGAGCGGGATCGGCGTCGAGCAGAGATTGCAGCGGAGGGTTTGCATCATCGGCACCGCTGGTATTATCACCGATTCCCGCGGGAAATCGAACGGCTATGAAAAATTGTGATGCTGATAACCGCCCTGAACAGGGCGATTTTGCCCCTGCGCCCGCGCGATAGGATGAGCTAAATAGCTGTGCGCGAGTAGTGTAGCGCTTTTCATGCGACTCGGCGACGTTGTGCTCGGGGTGGCTGCTGGTTTTGGACTTTTAGCCACGTCTCGACTTTTGTCATGAGTTCCTCGATTGTCGTGCAGCGGTGATTTC
>JBBRTW010000251.1:0-10117 GCA_038244055.1 Tepidisphaerales bacterium
GACTGCGGACCATGCTGCTGATGCTCCAGCACTGCGCCGAGGCAAGCCTGGGCTGTTCGGAGTCGATGCATCCTCCCAACATCCCGCCACTTAGCTCCATCACGGGGCCGTCGGGGTGAACTTGGAACTACTGAGCTACGTTCGGAATGTCGAGCTACGCAAATTCGTCCAGCCACGGCATCCGCTTGTAAGAGAATGTTTCCGGACGGAGATGGACCGGATTTTCCCCAATATATTTTCGCGTGCGCGCGAGTTCCGCGGCATTTCGCACGATCCGATCGAACGATTCGTCCTGCCAACCTTCACTCTTCCCCGAAATTGTCTCCGAGCCGGATGAAATCGGCGCTTTCATCCGCGCACTCGTAAAACGCTTCACGGAATATAGCCAATCCTCCAACTTCACACCCGGAAAGGGCTGAACGATCGCATGAACGTGATTGGGCATCACCACATAATCTCCCGTCCAGAGACGCTGACCGTGAAAGTACTCCAGGGCCGCCGCGACCATCGCGTGATTCTCCTGCAACGCGCACGAACCATGGCAGCGATCCAGCTCGATGAAAAACTTCCGGTTTTGGTTTCGCTCAAAGGTCATGCGATGCTCGGCCGCGATGCCAAAATAAGCCTGCTTCCATCGCGCCGGATCTTTCATCTCCCACGCAGGATTGATCCCGCTCGCGCGCAGCCAGTCTTCCCGCTGCAGCCGCCACGCGAGCGCGATTGGCTCAGGAATTGAGTCGGCCAGCCGAAACGTCACGAAGTAGGTCGCCCCATCGATTCTCAAATGCGGAAGATTCCGCTCGTAGCCGGCGATTTTCCCAGGCTCCGCCACGTCAAAGCCGGCAAATACCGGCCTCTCCGGAACGGAAGTTGGCTGCGAAAGCCGCCGCATATCGCTCGACGCCCCATATAATCCGATACCCAACGTAGCTCGACGCTTGCGTAGCTCGACGCTTGCGTAGCTCGACGCTTGTGTAGCTCGACGCTTGTGTAGCTCGACATTCCGATGTCGAGGCCTTCGCCTGGAACTACATTCAGGTTCCGATGACTAAAGTTACCATAACTCAACCATTCGCAAAACAAAATACGAATAAGCCCATCTCCTAATTTCGCAGCGAATGCCTCGACATCGGAATGTCGACCTACGTTGACCGCGCGAGGAAGGCCTCGACATCGGAATGTCGAGCTACGTTCGCTATGCCGCGCCCGTCTTCTCGCGCGCCTTCTCCTGGAACGTAAAGACCGTCCCCCCCACCTGGATCTGATCCCCCGTCCGCAGCCGCGCGCGGTTCACCGGTTTGCCGTTCACATATGTCGACGAGCCCAGCGGCAGGTCTTCGAGGTCGAACCCGCCGGGGACGATATGAATCGCCGCATGCCTCCGGCCAATGGCGGGGTCCTTGAACAGATAAATGTGGCAGTCCGGGCTGGCGCCAATGTAGGTGGTGGCGCGGTAGAGGATGAACTGCTTGCCGGCGATGAACCCCTGGACGACCTTGATCCAGCCAGTCTTGGCGACGTTTTCGATCAGGCCCGTCGCCAGGCCCGCGATCAAGCCGATCGTGATGTAAGCGGCGCAGCGGGCCCAGACGATGGCCACACTTTTGTCGTAATATTTGGTGATGAGAGAAATCGCAATTGAATAGAGGACCCCGCCGATCAGCCCGCCGATCAGCCCGCCGGCCATGCCGACCGTGGACTTCTTCAGATTGCGCAGCACGACGCCGGGCGCCAGCGTAAGGAACAAACCGATCACCCCGTACTTGATCGCATCGGCGATGAGCCGCTTCATTCCCGAGGATGGATCCTCCGAAGTCCCTCCCAGCGCCTGATGCAGTTTATCGACGAAGAGGGAAACGATCACTCCGCCGAAGAGCCCGAGCGTAGCGCCCACCGAGCCGATGACCAGCGCGCCGTGGAAATTCAGGTCGATCACCGGCTCGGCCACGGCCAGGCAGAGCGCGATGAGCATTCCCGTCAGCCCGAACGCGAGAACATTGGCGATGAAGGCGGTGGTGTCGTAGGTGGAATGCTGCCTGGAGATGGCCTCTTCCTTTTGTTCCTGGGAGAGGGCTTCGTTGCTGAGGATCGCGAAGTAAGGATTGTCGGCCGCATCTTCCTTGAGAGCCGCCACCTTGATGCGGAAAGTGCGGTCATCCTCGAAACCCGAATCGTGGCGCGACTTGGCCGAGCGCAGGGCGACGTACTGATCTTTTGCCTCTTCGTACCTGGCGGTGTACTGGGCGCGGGTCAGCGGCTTGAGTTGGATGAGCTCACCCGCCCCCCAGGCGAGGAGGCCCCCGAGCAGGCCGAAGAAGCTCATCGCAAAGGCGGTGTTGTACCAGATGCTGGTGCGCTGCTGGTTCTTGAGCTGCTGCGGGCTCATGGAGAGCGCGGGCGAAGTGTAAGCATCCTGCCGCGCCGCGGCCTGCTGCTGCCTGAGCTTGGCATCGACCTCGGGGGAACTGACATCGTCCCAGGTGACGGTGAGCTTTTCTTTCGGAGGAGGAGTCGGAGGGGTCATGGGTGGAAGGATTGTAATCGCAGAAGGTGAGAGGGCGAAATCGGAGGGAAAGAATCCATGAACGCCGAGACGCCGAGATGCCAAGGAATTGAAAAGAGTGGAAGAGAGTTGCGTTTGAATTGAAGGGCCAGTGGCTTCATTTGAACCGGTGCTGCTTCTTCATTTCTTAAAGCAATTCTTCTTCCCTTGGCGTCTCCGCGTCTTGGCGTTCATTGAGTCGCTGAAAACCGGAAAAGAGCCTCGCTAGAAATTCAGCGGCCGGCTCGTCGGATCGTTGTAATTGGGCAGCTTGACCGGCGGCGGCGGCGTCGTCGATCGTTTCAGCAAATCCGGCAACCAGGTCGTCACCGCGATCGGCCAGGCCAGCGCGACGACCGCAACCAGGGCCATGAAAAAGACGAGCACCTTCTGCCGTTTTTCCAGCGACTCCAAACGGGCGGCCAATGTCGCGAAATCGCCGGTGTTCTTCGCCCCGCTGGAGACATCCTTGGCCTTGTTGACGATCGCCGTGAGCTGCTCTTCAGGCGCATCGGGCTCGACCAGAAACGCCTCGGCCTCTGGGACCCCCTGCTTCCACAAAAAGACGCCCTCCTCGTTGGCCTTCGGGTCATAAACCAGCGCGATCTGCCACGGCTCGGGAAAAAAGTTCTTCTGGATGAAAACATCCATCTCCGAAAGAAAAATCCCAAAGCCCGGATGGGTGTGATACCACCCGAGGATTTTCCGGCTGGCATGGTCCCGATCCATGATGGATTGGATATGCGCCCAGGTATCGGCCGTGAAGGTCACCTGCGTAGACCTGCCGGCCGCGTGATTGCCTTCGATGGCGTATTCAACGTACGCCCATGGCCCGGATGAATCGTGGAGAATATTGCCAACCAGCACGCCGCAGACTTCGATTTCCTGCGCGGCCAGCCCATGGCGGTGAATCTGATTGAGTACCGATTGGCGGATGATCGCCTGAAAGCGCTCCTTCCGGCCGGGCGTGGCCGGAGGCAGTTCCTGGCGCGGATAGTCGAGCGGGCGGATTTGCGCGGTGTCGGGAGGAGGGGCGTCGGAGGTGATTTGAGATGTGAGATTTGAGATTTCGGATTGGGAGTCCTGTGCGATCGCGGATAGCGGATTGGGTATTGCGGATTGGGTGTCGGGCGATTGGAGATTTGAGATTTCAGATTGGGTGTTTTGTCCGGCCGGCGCGGAATCATCGCTGGCCGCGGCGGGGCCGGCTTCGGCCTGGGGTTCGTTGAAAGACTTTTTGTTGCGGTTGCGGGCCATGTGGCGTCTATTATCCGTGGCAAATGATTGGTGGGAAGATGCGCGGGCGAGTTCGCGCGGGATTTACCTCATGAAATCGATTCGAGTCGCCGCGGTTGTGTTCATCTGGCTGGCGTGGCTATTTTTGTTGATGATGTGGCCACTATCTCATCGGCTATCGTCGGCCGGTATCGAGTTTGAAAAGAAGGTGGATCATCAGATCCAGAACCAGTGGTACGGCGTAGTCTATCCCGGCACCGGCGTGGTGATGGCCGGCGGTGAGACGACTTATCAGCCGGATCTTGGCCAGCATTACGATGCGTTTGACCTGGGCGGGGCATGGCTCCTCAAGCCATTCGAAGACCAGTCCAGAACATTCTGGGAGCGCGCCGGCTTTGTATGGCAGATGGCGCCGGGCCGGCACTGGATAGGCATCCCCGCATGGCTTGCGGCCGCGATCGCGGGAGTGCTGCCCATAAAATGGATGGTCCACGCACTGAAAAGGCGAAAGCAGCGACGAACATAGTATCGAATGCCCACTGCAAGATCGCGCCGCCGGCAAGGCCCCAAACCCTCGCCCATACCCCTCAATCTCCTCTCCACCCCGAAACTTCCCTCCCTCCGACCTCTATGCCTCCGTGTCTCTGTGGCGAATTGGCGAATTACATCCCCTTTCTCCAAATTACCCAAATTAACAAAAGTCCCCCGCAAACTTATCCGATGATAGGAGTGTTAAGTTCGCCAGTTTAACACATCCTACCCCAAGGAGCGTTGCCCATGACCACCCTGCACGAGAAACGGAACGCCAGGCATTTCCGGGCCCAGAGCGATGATGCCTTCAACGAGAAACGCGAGCATCGCCGCTACGACCTGGGCGGGCAGACCTTGGCCGTTAATAAATGGGATTCGCGCAAACGGGCGGCCGAGCCGCTCGGCTATCTGATGGATCTGTCGGCCAGCGGCGTGCGCGTCCGGATGGATGCATCCGACGTCAAGCCCGACAGCCAGATTCGCGTCCGCCTGGAACTGCCGACTTACGCGGGCATCAGCCCCTTCATCGACACCAACGCCGAAGAGCCCCAGCCCAAGAGCGAGTGGGTCGGCTGGCTGGCCGTGAGCCGGGTCATGAAGATCGGCGAGAAGCAGGTGGATGTGGCCGGCCGACTGGTGGATATGGATGAAATGGACCGCGGCATGCTCGGGCTGTATCTTTCGACCCAGCCGTTGGCGGCGTGAAGGGAAGAGAGAAGTCAGTAGTTAGTAGACAGTAGTTAGTATAGGAAAGGGGAGGCGAGAGTTGTTGAATGGAGTGAACGAGCATTCGGCGCTGACCACGCCGGATGAAATCCCGGGGCCGCGGTTTCGATCGCGGGATTCGGGACGGGTGCGAACCTCACCCGGTAAGAACATGATCCGCCGGCCTCGGGCAACTTTCCCGCCTGAAGCCGGCGGATTTTTTTGTGCGCGTGCTTTTCGGAGAACTCGACATCGGAACGTCGAGCTACGAAAGCCCCGCACTGCCTTAAGTTTTTAGCTTTTAGTTTTTTAGCCCCTGTCACCTACCCCGCCCCCACTTGCACGCGCCCTATGTTTCGTGGTCTACTATGGATGCGGCGGATTGGATCGCCGGCCCGGGGTTCGGGTCGCTTTTCGTTTCGCCATTGGCCTTGCGAACTTTGACACACAACTTGAGGGAGCCATCCATGAGCGTATTGCGTTGGGCCGCCGCGTTGATCGTTAGCGTGGCGTTGATCGGGGGCTGTCAGACCACCCATAAGGAAGAAACCCCCGCCCCGATGCCCGCGAGCCCCGACAGGGTCGAGATGCTCAAGGCGAAGTACATGGCGGCCGGCGCTACCATCGGCATCGTCAAATCGGTCAACGCCGGCATTTCGGCGGCCGCCGTCGAGGGCATCGATGTCAAAGCCACCGCCGACAAGGATGTCTTCCACTTCATCGATCCCGCCAGCGACACCATCATCAACAACGGCAACCGCTTCCAGGCCGAAGCCACGCCCTCGGGCTACCTCGTCGTCAAGTACGATGTCCAGGGCCAGCGCGCTCCGCAGGAGGGCGACCTGGTGGTCCGCCTGAAGTAATCCACCATCTCCCGTGAAACTCATTCTCGCCAGCGCCTCCCCACGCCGCCAGCAGTTGCTCCGCGACGCCGGCTATGCGTTCACCATTCTTCCCGCGGATGTGGATGAAGACCCCCACATGGACCGGTTCCCCCCGGCCGAGCTGGTGCGGTTTCTCTCGACGGCCAAAGCCGAGGCTGTCTCCCGCCATTTTCCCGATGCGGTCACTCTGGCGGCCGACACGGTGGTCGCCATCGATGGACGGTCCCTCAGCAAACCCGAAAACGAATCCGCCGCCCGCGCCATGATCCAGTTGTTGACGGGCAGAGCCCATCAGGTGCTGACCGGGCTATGTGTCCGCTGCCCGTCCCGCGACATCGATCTCCAGCAAACCGCCCTCTCCACGGTCACCATGGCCCCGCTGACCGAACATGATCTCAATGCCTACCTCGCCACCGGTCATTGGAATGGCAAAGCGGGGGCATATGGCATTCAAGACCCCAACCCCATCGTCATGCTGCTCACCGGCTCGCTGACCAACGTCATTGGTTTGCCGATGGATGTCGCGGCCGCACTGCTGGCCAAGGCCGGCATCGCACCGATTCCGAAGACAGAAGAATAGCCCTTCTCCGCTACTCTTCTCCGGTCTTCTTCGTGCCCTTCGCGTATTTCGTGGTGCATCTGAATTATTCGGGTTAGCGCGGCGCTGGCTTCATGATCACCAGGTGCGCCAGCGCACCGGCCATATCCTGCTTGGGTCCGAGCGGGGTGATGTCGGCGGCATCCTTTCCGACAAGCGCTTTGATGCTCGCCCCGCTGATCGCGCTCATCGGCCCGGGACCGCTTTCCGTCGCGGACTGGCACATCCCCACCAGTTTGCCGCCCGCAAAGAGCGGCGCGGTCGTCAGGCGCGGCGGCGCGGAGAGCTTAATGGCCCAAGCCGCGCCTTCTTTCGGAAACGCCGGCGCTTCTCCCGCCAGCGCCTTGGGGCGGAGATTGAACAAATCCGCTTCGGGAAACCAGATGCAGGTGATGTCGCCGCCGTCGAAGTCGCTGGCTGTATTGACGCACGCCATTCGCCGGCCATCCACTTTGATCAGGGCCAAACCCAGATTGTCATCGCGCCGAACGACCGTCGCCTCGTAAGTCTGGCCATCCAGGAATTCGAGTTGCAGGATCGCATCGGGCTCCATCCCGCGCGTGCTGGCAATCATGAGTGAATGCGATACCGCCACCGCCACGGTTTGATGAATCACGCGGCGGCGCGGGGGCGCGGGGGTTGCGTTTGGCGTCGAGGGATTCGCGGCTGGATTCGCCGCCGGAGTCGCAACCGGCTGCGCCGGTTTCGTGGCCGAGTCCGCGGCCGGGCCAACCAGCGGCGCTGGCGGGGCAACTGCGACGACAATGGGCTTTGTCTTCGGATCCGCCGGCGCAACCGCGGTCTCTGCAGCGGCGGGCGGAGTCTTGTCGACCGCATTCGCCAGGTCGGGCGGATTCACCGCCGTCATCGCAACCGTATCGATCTTTTCCGAAAACGCCGGCCTCCCCATGGATGCGGCAAAGTCATCGTGCGCCTTCTGCGCGGTTTTGATGGCCGTCTCGCCGGCGGTTCGATCGGCGATCGCCTTCTCCAGCATCGAGGGCGCCAGCGGATCCAGATGCTTCATCAGGTATTGCTGCCGCGCGATTTCCTTGTCGGCCGCGACGACCCGCCCCTCGGCCTGATCGATCGCCAGCCCCAGCGCGTCCAGTTTCTTCAGATTCTGGGAGAACTCGGCCAGCTTGGCATCGGCCTCGGCGGCCGAATACCAGACCGCGCCATATCGCTTGAAGCCCGGCCTGGCCGATTCAAGACGCTTATTGGCGACTTCGTAGAATGCCGCCGCATCGATGAAGAGCCGATTCTGACGCTCCTTGGGCGTCGCGGTATAGAGCGCGGACCCCAGCGCGTTCACCATGGCTTCATCGATCGTCTTCGGGTTGGCCGTCAGGTACTCGCGAACCAGGCGAATCGCCCGCATGCGATTCCTGGCCGCCAGTTGGCAGGCCGCCGCGTTGAGAACCAGTGCGCGATCCGGTTTGGGAGAGAATGTCAGCGCCTGATCGATCGCCGCCGCCGCCTTGCCGGTTTCCCCTTTGGCCAGTTGCGCCAGCGCCAATCCATGATGGGGCCGGCTGTCCAGCCTCTCCAATTTGGCCGCTTCCGAAAACGCCGCGATCGCATCATCCAGCCGTCCCGCCGCAAGCCCGCCACTCCCCCGCCGCAGTGCATCGGCCAAGGGCGCGGGATCCGTCGCCCTCACGATCGACGCCGGCGTTGATTCCCCGCCCAGCGTTCCGGCGACGCAAGTCAATAAACACAAAGCAATACAGGTTCCGCGAAAGAGCAATTTAGAGAAATCTCCCAAGTAAGGGCATCGGGTCACCACTGACTCTATCCGCCCGCAACAGACCTCGTTGAAGGATTTTCTGCTTTATCGGCTGCAAACCATACCGACCCGATGCATCATGCCTCTCATCCTGCATTTGCGCTCAGATTTGGACACCCAGCGAACTCGTCCAATAATTCGCCATCCGCCCGCACTGGAAACATCGTATAATGGTCCCATGCACGCGCTCTCTTCCTTTTTCAGTCTCCTCGTCGGCGCGGCCGGGTGGTACTACATGTTCTACTCTCGCGCGGCCGCCCATCTGGAGCCAATCGAAGGCCAATCCACCAATCAGGCCCGCCGCCGTCTGCGGCAGATCGGCGGGTTCTGCATGTTGCTGATCGGCGGCCTCTTTTTCGCCGGCTTCCATGCGGTGGATGCCGCGACCACCCCCTCGGCCTTCGTCGCCGTCTGGTTTTCTGTCTTCGTGCTGCTCCTGGCAGTGGTCCTCCTGGCCATGATCGACATGCGCCTGACATTGAAGATGCACCGCCGCCGCCAGTCGTAAATCGCCCTCGTCAGGGTCAGAAGCCTGCCACCAGCGATGCTCCAAGGGTCGAAGCGCCAGCCAGGCTCCTGACCCTTTCCCACCCCCGCGCATAAGACCCTCAATCTATTTCACCTGCCGTCACCTTGACGCCAACGGCCCGTGCCCGTGTACTGGCAGCGCACATGCCCAGACGGATTTTCATCACAGTCGCCGAAGTCAGCGGCGACCTCCACGCCTCCCACCTGATCCATTCGCTCCTCCGCGCTGATCCTACGCTCAAAATCGAGGGCCACGGCGGGCCGAAGATGCGCGCGGCCGGGGCGATCATCCACCACGAGACGACCGCCAACGCCGCAATGGGCGTCGGGGCGCTGGGCCGTGTGCGGGAGATGCATGCCCTGCTCAAAAAGACGCGGGCGATGTTTCGAGCCGATCCGCCGGATTTGCAGATTTGCGTCGATTCACCGGCCTTGAATTTCCATTTCGCCAAAATTGCCAAGACCGCGCCGGCTCGGCCGGTGCCGGTGCTTTCTTATGTCGCCCCGCAACTCTGGGCCTGGCGCGAGGGGCGGATGAAGAAGCTGCGCAAATGGGTGGATCATCTGGCCTGCATCCTGCCTTTCGAAGAGGCATACTTTCGAGCGCATGGCGTCAATGCAACTTTCGTCGGTCATCCGCTTTTCGATGAACTTCGACCCAATCCACTCGACCTCGACGAACGCGCTGCCCGCCGCGCTGAACTGGGCCTGATCCCGCAGACACCCTACGCCAATCATCTCGCCCCCGACAATGCCGTCGATGCCGGCTCACATGACAACACCGCCCCCGCCGACCCCGGCACCTCTGCCGCACTCGCCGCGCCCAATGAATTGGCCGCGCCGATCATTGGTCTCTTGGCCGGCTCGCGCCGCTCCGAGGCCGCCCGAAACTTCCCGCGCATGCTCGAAGTCGCCGCGCAAATCCGCAAGGCCTTCCCCGGCGCGCGCTTCCTGATCCCCACCACGCCCGCGACCGACCCGGTGGTCCGCCAGGCCATCGCCGCGCTGTCCCCCTCCTCCATCCTCCACGCCCCGGCCATTTGCCTCGTTCAAAAGCAGGATGCCTTCGACACATTCGTCCCGCTCTGCGACCTGGTCATCACCGTCTCCGGCACGGCGACACTGCACGTTGCGATTCACGGCACGCCCATGCTCATCGTCTACCACGGCAGCCCGGTCGTCTGGAATCTGCTGGGCCGGTGGATCGTCAAGACGCGCACCTACGGGCTGGTGAACCTGCTGGCGGCCAACCCGGCGCTGGCATCGAGTGGCCGGGTGACATCGGAGATGCACGTTGCGCCCGA
>JBBRTW010000252.1:0-10093 GCA_038244055.1 Tepidisphaerales bacterium
GGCCATCCGTGGCCTCCTGTTGGTTGGTGACTTTAAGCACACCACCATTCTGACAGGAGGCTACGTCTTGCGCAAATGCAGTAAGTCCAGCTACGGCGCGGAGTTATGGGAGGGTCGGCTTATCTTGATGACATTAGGGACAGGGGGAGGAAAACGGGTCACCACTCGGGGGGGAGGGGCCGGGGTTGTTTTAGTTCGCTCAGCGTGGAACAACAGCCGGAGTTCCCACACTTTGGCGGCTCCGAGTCGTGCAGATTTCGTGGACGCGATTGACCCGGGCATTGATGATCCGGCCAACACATACCAAGGAGCATCACACATGGTCAATCTTGGCTTTCTTGGCGCTTGCCAGCGCCCAGATCGGAGGTGTATTCTCTTGGCATGGCCTTGGGGCGGTCCCAAGGCATGAACCGGGCCACGCGATGAGCTTAACCAGGCCACGAGATCGGCAAACGGGTGCGAAATCGGTACGAGATCGGCAGCTTCGAAAACGGGTGCGAAATCGGTACGAGATCGGCAGCTTCGAGGGTCAGGCAGAGCGAATGCCTACCCCCTCTCCCCCCATGCGGTCCCGCAGAATCAAATTTCCTATCAGCAAACCCCTCTCCCCCATGCGGTCCCGCAGAATCAAATTTCCTATCAGCAAACCCCTCTCCCCCCATGCGGTCCCGCAGAATCAAATTTCCTATCAGCTAATCGCGGGCGGCCTGGCTCGTGAAAACTTACAAGTCAAAATCCAGGTCGCGCTGCCTTGAGGCCGTCACCTGCCAGTCACCAAAATTAAATTGTCATAAATATGAAGCACTCGATTAAACAACTCATCATGCTGGCGCTGGCTCTGTCCGGAGCTTTTACGGCGGCAGCGCAGGCAGTGACCGAAGCCCCGGCAAACCTTCCCTTGTTCGATGAATCGGGTCGCCAGCTCATCCCCGGCGGCTACGTTTCCCTGGAGAACATTCCCTTCACGGCGGACGATTACCGGCGGATGGTGCGCATGGGGGCGAACTTTCAGGTGATCCGCATGCCCATCGGAATGATTGGTGCCTGGCCGGGCAAGGAACCCGATGAGAAGGCGCTCGCGCATTTTGATGAGTTGGTGCGTCTGGGCAAAGCCGCCGGCTTGAGGACGATTTTCAAGCTGGTGTTTTATGGTGTCCGCCCCTTCGGCGATGAGCAGTGGGACATGGTTTGGAACAATACTGATGACACGCAGGAAAAAATCATCGCCGGTTGGACCGGCATTTGGAACCGCTACAAGAATGAACCGTCGGTCTTCGGCTACGATCTGCTCAACGAGCCGGCGCACGGTTTGTCCAAGGACTACGAGCGCATCCAAAACGAACAGATGCTGCCATTGTTGCGTCGGATGACGGATGCCATGCATAAAATCAGTCCCGAAAAATGGGCGCTCTACCAACCGCTGCTGCGCAAGCCGGAAGATCAAAAGACCAAGCATCGCGATCCCGTCGTGCCGATGACCGAGCCGTTTGGTCGCGAACGCATCATTTACGCGCCGCATCTGTATCAGATGGACATGGCCGTGATCCCAACCATGCTCGACAACCTGCAACGGCAGGCCGCGCTCTCCAAAGCTCCGCTGCTGCTGGGCGAATGGGGTTCGCCCACACTCGCGACCACCGACGGCAATCCAGCCGAGGAAGCGCGGTTCACCAAGGTCTATGAGTTCACGGTCAACGCCATGGATCATCGCGACATTCCCGGCATCAAGGCCTGGTTCAGCAGCAAGCCTCCACCGATTGCTCCCCAGGATTCCAAAAAATGGCAGACGTGGGCGATTTTCTCCGACGATTCTCCAGTGGGTCAGGTCGAACGAAAATATATTACCGATGTGATTGTCCGGCCGCGGCCGCTGGTGGTGTCTGGCCGGGTTGAACATTTCAGCACTGACTTTGCCACCCGCACTTTTGAGATGACGCTGAAGACTGATCCGACGCTCGGAGCCACGGAAATTTTTATGCCGGCCGAGCGGCATTATCCCAAAGGGTTTCAGGTGGAAGTCGGCCCGGGCCTAACGCTGGCGCAGGCTGGGAAGGCCGCCACGCTCCGCACTGTGCGGGCGGTGGATGCAACTGATCGCGAACAGGCCGGACTCATTCGCTGGGACGACGCCACGCAGCACCTGATCATTGACAAGTGGGCGGGCGCGGCGCGGCGTTTGACGGTTAAGATTAGTCTATCGGTGCCGTAGTCATTCGCGGAATCAGGCCGTAGCTAAAAAAACGCAGAGGCGCAGAGAGCGCAAAGTTTCGCGGAGAAAACCCGGTTGAGTGCTCAGGCTTATGGAGTGGATGAAAACAGAAAAACGCTCTGCGTTTCTCTGCGTCCTCCGCGTCTCTGCGTTTTTTCGGAAATGGTGACTGCATTGACCGGGCGGACCGGGCAAAAACAGATTATGAGGCTCATCCGACTAATGCGTAGTCGCAGAAAAAGGGACGGGAGCCTTTTTCCCTCCCCCCTCACGCACTAGCCGCGATACTCCGCGGCACCGCGATCGGCAACGTCGTCGCGATTCGCGACGCCAGATCCGCCGCAAACGCCAGATCCTCGGCCGTATACCGGTGCCCGGTTTCGCTGGAGACGAACATGATGCTGCCCAGCGTCCTGCCGCCGGCTTTCATGGGCACGCAGAGCAGCGAGCGCGGGCTCAGGTTCTGCAGGAGCTTCAGATGCCGTGCATCCTGCGCCATGGCCGAGAGCATCGTGGGCGTCACGGTGGTGGCGATCTGGGGCTGGCCGCTCTGGAGGACCTTGCCGCGGCCTTCGGAGCTTTCCAGCAGCGGGGCGTAGTTGCGCTGTAGCTCGGTCACCCAGGGCTGGCGGCTGGAGTCGGCGTGGGCGGCGGCGATGGTGCGCGGGTCCTGGCTCTCCAGGGCCAGGTCGATCACGCACCAATCCGCGAATTGCGGCACCGCGGCCCGGGCGATGCGCACCAGCGAAGCCTCCGGCGGCTCATTGGCGGCCAGGATCGTCGCGGTCTCGGCCAGGAACTGAAGCATGTGCAGAGAGCGTTTCTGGATGGTGATATCGGTTTCGCGTCCCTGCACGCCGACCTGGACGTTGTACTTGTCCAGCAGCGGGCCCCAAGAGGCGCGGCACCATTTGACCTGGCCGTCGTGGGCGATGATGCGGTATTCGAGATCGCGGAACGATTTGCCTTTGAAGGTCTGATCGAGCATCGGCTGAATGCGCGGCGAATCATCCGGATGGATGTAGTTCATGAAGGGATTCTCGCGCAGCTCGTTCATCGAGTGGCCGGTGAGCGTCTCGAAAGCCTGGTTCACATACAGCAACTGCATCGCCATGTCGTAGGCGAAGATGGCGTCGAAGGTGTTGTCGGCGATGAGTCGGAGATTGCGCTCGGCCTGGCGCGATTCCTGGGTCATGCGCATCATGACCTGGAGCAGCCAGGAGACCACGAACCCCTCGACGACGAAAAAGCCCAGGCGGATGTCGTAGGCGGCGGGATTCTGGAGGATCGTGTGCTTCTCGGGCTCCTGGATGAAAAAATAATCGCAGGCGGCCGCCCCCACCAGCGTGGCCGTTACGCCCGGGCCCATTCCCCCGAACCACCCCGCCGCGATCACGGCGGAGAACATCATGATCAGCGGCGGACCCTCCATCTTGAGATGAATGCCCATGAGATGGCGCATCTCAATCACGATGGCGACAAACACCAGCGCGAGAAAATAGCGCAACCAGGTTGGACGGGTGAATCGACGTGCCACGGCAGTGAGTATATCGCAGGCGATCGATGCGTGATGCACCGATCTGGACCAACCCATGGAAAAATGGCCTAACTGGCGGCGCGGCTGACGGATTTGCGGGTTGTTTCTTCAAATTCGCCGAGCTGACGGAATTTGTCGTAGCGGCGCTCGAGCAGCGCATCGATCTTGCACCTCTTGAGATCGCGAATGGTCTTGGCGAGATACTGCTCGAGGTTATGGGCGACCGAGTGGTGATCGCGGTGAGCGCCGCCAAGAGGTTCCGGGACGATGGTATCCACGACGCCGGTCTTGATCAGGTGCTTGCTGGTCAATTTAAGTGCATCGGCCGCATCGGCCGCGTTGGCGCTGCCTTTCCAGAGGATGCCGCTGCATCCTTCGGGGCTGATGACGCTGTACCAGGCGAATTCCATCATCGAGACCTTGTCGGCCACCGCCAGTCCCAGCGCGCCGCCCGAACCGCCTTCGCCCGTGATAACCGTGACGATCGGCGTGCGCAGGCGGGACATTTCCATCATGTTCCGGGCGATCGCTTCGCCCTGGCCGCGCTCTTCAGCGCCGATGCCGGGATAAGCGCCCGCGGTGTCGATAAGGGTCACGACCGGCAGGCCGAACTTTTCAGCCAACTTCATGGCCCGCAAGGCTTTACGGTAACCTTCGGGGTGAGCCAGGCCGAAGTGGCAGTCGATTTTTTCCTTGGTATCCCGACCTTTATGCGTGCCGATGAGCATGACCTTATGGCCGGCCATGCGCGCCAGGCCGCAGCGGATGGCCTTGTCTTCGCCAAAGCGGCGGTCGCCGTGGATTTCGCGGAATTCGCGGCAGATCAGATCGCAGTAATCCTTGAAGAGCGGCCGCTGCGGATGGCGGGCGACCTGAACCGTCTCCCAGGCCGTGAGATTCTCGTAGGTCTTCCGAAGAAGGCTGGTGTAGTTGGTGCGGAGGTGGCGCAGTTCCTTGGAGTAATCGATCTGCTTCGTGGATTGCAGGGCTTCGAGCTCGTGGATCTGATCCTCGAGCTTGGCCAGGGGCTGCTCGAAGGGAAGCACATGACGAGTCACGGGCCTGGGAGGGGAGATGGAAGCGAAGACGGGTTTTTCCATGACTGCTTTTACTGAAGTATCGGACATAACCTTGGACCTTGTTCTTCACCCTTTGATAACCTGCCGCGAACCGGAATCGAATAGCCTAGACGACTGGCCGGGGTGAAGCAAGCCTCATTGATTCCTGCGCCGGTCGGGGTAGAAGTAGGCAGGCGTTGCCCACCGCTTTCTGGGCCGCGGGTTGGTCGATTCACACAGGTTCAAGGATTCTTATCGGACCATGCAAGTACGACGCTTGAGCATTCTCGGAGTCGGGCTGTTGGGCGGGTCCATCGGGCTGGCGGCCCGGTCGATCCTAAGCGATTGCCATGTCGTTGGTTATGGCCATCGAAAGGCGACGCTGGATCGGGCTTTGGAGATCGGGGCGATCGACGAGGCGGCGGGGGAACTGGAAGCGGCGGTGCTGGATGCGGATCTGGTGATCTTGTGTACGCCGGTCGGTATGTTTTCAGAAATATTGCGGACCATTGCGGGGAAATTGAAGGCGGGGGCGATCGTGACGGATGTGGGGAGCACCAAGCGGTCGGTGGTGGCGGAGGCGGCCAGGCACTTGCCCAAGGGGGCGCATTTCGTCGGCAGCCACCCGATGGCCGGCAGCGAGAAACGGGGTGTGGAGTTCGCGCGGACGGATCTGCTGGCGGGGGCGCTGTGCATCCTGACGCCGGATGGATCGACGGATGCGAAAGCGCTGGCGGCGGTGGAGGAGTTCTGGCGGACCCTGGGCATGCACACGACGAGGATGACCCCGGCCGAGCACGATGCCGCCTTGGCGGGTGTGAGCCACCTGCCCCATGCGGTGGCCGCCGCGCTGGTGGCGATGCAGCGGCCGGAAGCATTGAAACTGTGCGGCAAAGGGTTCCTGGATGCGACGCGGATCGCTGGCGGGGATGGGGGATTGTGGCGGGATATCTTTATCGACAACGCGGATCAGGTGCGGGCCGCGCTGGGAGAACTGCGGGAGATGCTGGCGAAGTTTGAGACGCTGCTCGACCCGGAGAAGGGTGAGGAACTCAGGGCGTGGCTGGATGAGGCGGCCAAGGCGCGGGAGGCGTTGGTGAGGGAGAGGTTGAGGGAGGAGGAGTGAGCGGCCGGATTGGGGATTGGGGATTGATGAAAGTGAATGGCGCGAGTTAGCCGCTTCGCTTGCGAAGCGCGTCTGGCGGATCAGGTATGTAAACGTGGTAGCATAACGCTTCGATCGTTTGCATGTAATAATGCAGGTCGGCACCTACATCACTCGGAGAAACCATGAACACTCGGAATCGATCGATCGCGTTATTCGCTGCCACGCTGGCGGCATTCATTCTGGCGACGGCTTCAGCCAATGCCGCGCCGCGGCGGGGGCCGAAGTCGGTTGCGGATTTGATTCAGGAGGAGCAGGCGCTGGTGTTGGCCGAGTGCAAGCCGACGGCGCAGCAGCAGGAGGCGCTGAAGGCGAAGTTCGCGGCCAAACTCGCGGCGCTGGAGACCTGGGACAAGGCCAACGGGGACAAGCTCAAATCAGCTCAGGACGCGGCCAAGACGGCGCGGGCGGGGAGCGATGCGGCGGCCAAGTCGAAGGCCAACGGCGATGTGAAGACGCTGATGGATGCCCGCAAAGAGGCAACCGCCGAGGCGGACAAGGCGATATTAGTGGTGTTATCCGATGAGCAGAAGGTGACGCTGGCGGGGGCGCAACTCGCGCTGACGACCCTGCCGAAGTACAAGAAGGCGAATCTGACGGATGAGCAGACGACGAAGATCAAGTCGGCCTGCGCCCTGGCGGCCAAAGACTTGGCGGGGTTCGCTGGCGATGATAAAAAGGACAAGCAGGGTCGGACGACGACCCAGAAGAGTTTGAAGTGGGCGATCGACAACGTGATTCTGACGGCCGATCAGCGGGGGATTGTGGCGCCGAAGGTTGTGCCGGCGGCACCGGCGGTTCCAGTGGCTCCAGTGGCTCCCACGACGCCGACTCCGGCGACGCCAGTGGTACCGGCAGTTCCTGCGACGCCGGGCGCGGTCCCGGCAACGCCGGCCACGCCAACCACGCCGGGGGCCCCGGCGAAAGGGCAATAATGATGAGGTGGCATGGGCGTTTCGGCTATGAAGGAGGGGCTTGCGCGTGAATTAAAATGTGGCGGTTGAGCGATGGTCCGTCAGGCATTATTACTCGGTGCGATATGAAAGAAGACAATCGTTGGAGCATTGCAACGGGCGAGGACGATGGAAGGCCGCTCATCTTTCGCATCCGCAATCAGGCCCCAGCATTCGTCAAGCAGCCTGATTTTCCCCATCTGCTTGCAATCTGCTGGCCGTTCGATGCCGACGTTAACAACGGAATGCCGACGCTGGAAAATGCAGAACGCATGGCGGAGCTTGAAAATTTGCTTGAAGAAGGCCTTGAAGCCTCATGTGAAGCGTTTCTCACGGTGGCCGTAACCGGCAATGGGGTCCGAGAGTGGCAATGGTACGCACGCGATCGCAACGCTGTCATGGAACACATTAACAAGACGCTCGGAGAATTGGATCCGTTTCCAATCGAGATTAGTTTTCAGAACGATCCAGCATGGCAAGGCTACAACGGGTTTCTTGAGATCATTACGCCTACGGCTTAACCAAACACGGTGATGAACCGGCGGCATTGCGTTTTTTGGTAAACTGAAAGCCGGTCGGCGCGACGTTTCGACCCCAGCGACCCATCTTGGAGCCCACGATGCTCTGCTTGATTCAACACGCGCCCCCGAGGTTCGTCCGACTGCTTTGCGTGGCCTGGTTGGTCCTGCTGATCGCCACGGTGGCGCCTGCGGGCGAAGCGCCGGCAGCAAAGGACGTCGAGAGAAAATGGATTGATGGCCCGCAGATCGGCCACGATCAAATCAAGGCGCGCGTGCGCGTGCGGGCCACGGCGACTGCGGCCGATGAGGATTGGCTTCGCATCGAATTCCATAACTCCGGTGCAAAGACAGCGGTCCGCAATAGCTGGTACAGCTTCAGGGTCATCAGCATTCGCGACATTGACGCCAACAAGCCAGTTCCATCACGGGAGACTGGCGGCGGGTCTTTCGACAGCATGTTTCCAAAGGACCAGCAGTTCCTGCCTGCGGGCGTCCACGAGATTACCGCCCATCCGAGTGCGATCACGGCCAATTGCCTGGGATTGCCGCCGGAGGGCGCTGGATGGCAGGTTGAATTGGACATAAAGCTGGGAATCGAACCGGCCAACGCTCCGGCCATCGATCTCAGGCGCGATCCGGTGCGGATTACTTTCACTTGGCGCCGGCCCGGGTTGAAGCAGATGGATCAGCTCCGCGCCGCAGCCAGAGACATGCTGGCGCATCCCAGTGCTCGATCAGAGGAGTTGGCCAAGCTGGAATTCCTGCTCAGGGACAGGGATATGAGTTCGACCATCACCATGCACGAAGCGCTCAACGGCATTCCCATCCGCAGGGCTTCGGACTTGGGGCGGAGGTCGGTCGTGGCGCTTGTCAATAGACGTTGGCCGACGGATGAGGCGGTGCTGGCTTATTATCTGAAAGCGATTAGCCTGGGGAACAGGGAAGCCGCGAGTGATATCAGAACTCACCATGAAATCTGGGGAAAACAGCTTATTGAGCCGCTGGTTCAGATGGCGGAGCGGGCGGCAGGCACGAGTCGTTTCCCCTGGGACTCGCTGAGGAATCCCCTGGATTTCCTGGCAGGACACGATGCCGATTGGGCCAACGATGCCAGGATCACCGCGCGGCTTAGCGCCGCCGTCCGACGTGCCTTCGAGGTCCTCGACGAAACCGATCCGAATAAGAGCGAAGCGGGCGATTGGAAAGCCTGGGGGATGGCCACCGAGTTTCTTGCGTTGACTCGAGATCGCGCCATGGTTGCGAAGCTGCGCCCGTTTCTCGATGTGACAGCGGAGGTCAACGATTTCATCGATCCATCAATCAACTTCAGAAGCATCGCCCCCTTCCGCGCGTGCGATCAGGCGCACGACGTGATTCTCAAGATCCTCCGCAGGCCCAAGGAAGAATTGGGAATGGACCACTTGAAAGATGAAACCAAACCGCAGCAGATTAAACGCCGCGATGCGGCGATCGACAAGTTGCGGAAGGAACTGCAGGCAAGCGGAGCAAAGTGACTGCTCGCGCAAACTCGCCCTTGGCATCAGCGGGTCGGGCAACAGGGAGCGTAGACGCACTCTCTATCGGTGACCGACTCATGAACATTCGACAATCCTGTCCGACGTCGGTGGCGGAAGTGCTGGAGTCGCCTTGTTTTCTCAGCGGTTCTAATCTCCTATCGCTAGCCCGGCAGCTCGGTGATGCGGGATAACCGACCAGTTGACCTCGGCCGCCTCGCGGCGGTGGCGCGGCCGATGCCGCCGGCGCGCTCAAGTTGACCCGCAAGCACCTGATGAAGACCGGCGCGATAAGCGCCGCCGACGACACTGATCCCGCAGGCGAAATAGGCCGGCGGGGGCCATCGGCTACCGCAACGAGATAAAAGCATCGCGGATGTCCGCAATCCGCACGCACCGGTGCGGGGGGTTGACGTGGCCGCCCCCGACCTGATTTCAGTTTTTCGCGCGGAATCTTGTTGTGCAGCAATCGTCAATATGTTAGCTTGCAATAACTAACAAGATTGGCGGTGGCGATTATGGCCAATGCTCCATTGCTAACGTGCGGCGTGGTTATTTGTGTTCTTGGGCATGCGTCGGGCTGCATCCTTCTCCCGTCCCGGATGGACTCGCATCAGGATGATGGGACACACCGCCGCATCGACTGGCCGACGTATCTGGCCCTCGATACCGGCCGCATGAACCGCGACCAGGTGAAAACCGCGCTGGGAAGGCGCGATGTGGAACTGGCGGATGGGCGTCTCTGGATTTATTCGTGGGAGACGCGCGGCGAATTGGGGCTCTTCATCCTCGCGTTTTGGGGTGAAGGCGCGGGCAGCGGCGAGATACTGATGGATTCCAGCAAGGCCCACTATCTGATCCTCGAGTTCGATGGTGCCAGTGTTCTCCAGCGCAAGGAGGTTCGCCACGGCGGAACGCTGAACGGCCTGGCCAAAGGGTGGGACGATGTCATGATCAAATAGCCGATCGCCCGCGCAACAAAGAACCCCGATCGATTTTGAATTCGATCGGGGTTCAGTTGGATAACGCTGGCGGTGACCTACTTTCCCTCTGAAGAAGTATCATCGGCCCCGCAGGCTTAACGGCCGTGTTCGGTATGGGAACGGGTGTGACCCTGCGGGTATGGCCACCAGCAA
>JBBRTW010000253.1:0-10034 GCA_038244055.1 Tepidisphaerales bacterium
AGTTGGCATCGACCGAGCGGTTGGGGTCGACGATGTCGGAGAGGATTTCTTTCGGGTCGCGAGCGCCGATGCCATCGAGTTGGGGTCCGACCGTGCCGCCGGCGCCGTTGATGGCGTGGCACTGGACGCAGAGCGTGGTGAAGACTTTCGCGCCGACGACCGCATCGCCGGGTTTGTCGAGGGCGGGGAGGATTTTGACGAGGGCCTTCTGGCGGTCGGGGTCCATCTGGACGGTGTCGAGCTTTTTCGCGAGTTCGACGATGGCCTTGTCCTTGGCGAGCTTGAGGATCTGCCAGTCGGAGGCGGTCAAATCATCGCGGCGGAGCTTCTTGCCTTCGATAGCGCCCAGCATGGCGAGGGTCCAGGGGCCGCGGCGCATCATCACGGCGACGCAGGCCCGGCGGGCGGCGGGGGTGATCTCGCCCCAGCGGGCGAGCATGGCGGCGGCGGCTTCATCCGCGCGGGAATCGCCGATGGCGGCGATGACGCCGGCGACGAGCTCGCCCGAGGCCTGGGGGGTGACCTGGGCGAGGAGGAGGTTGATGGAGGGGATGCCATCATCGAGGCGGATGAGTCGTCTGGCGGCATCGAGGCGGTCGGCGGTCGCGTGCTTCTCATCGGCGAGCTGCGCGCCCACGGTCTTGATGGCATCCTCCATCTGGCCGCCGAGCAGGGCTTTGTCGCCCCAGCGCTTGAAGAGGACCAGCAGGCGGTCGCGGTCATTGGCGGCCAGGGACTTGGCGAGCGCGCCGACCTGGGCGCGATCGGCATCGGAGAGCTTGGGGGATTGGCCGGTGGGCCAGCCGGCGACCAGACCATCGAGGACGGCGGCGGCGAGATTGCGCTCCGCGCCCGAGAGGGAGGCGAGCGTGGCGATGATGGAATCGACCGGGGCGCGCTCGGCGTAATGGCGGGTGACCAGCTTGGCGATGGCGATGACTTTATCCGAGCCATCATCGACGCCGACGAGCGGGCTGGCGGAGGAAGCGGGGCCGAGCTCGATGACCTGCACATCATCGTACCAGGCGGTGCCGGTGGCCCGGCCCCAGCCGCCGAAGAGGCAGTTGATGGTGACTTTCTTCAGGCCGCCGGTGGAGAACTCGGTCATGACCAGGGTCCAGTCGTTGTCGCCGGTAAGAGGCTTGGTGAGCCCGCCGGCAGCCTGTTGGAGCTGATGGACGTTGAGGAGCGCTCCCTTGGCCATACCGGGCTTGATGTTTTGAGTCTTGATCCAGGCGGAGAGGCGGTACTTGGTGTTGGGCTTGACGGTGATTTCCTGGCTCCAACTGGCGTCGGAGCCGTTGGTCGATTCAATTTTGAGACTCTTTTTGCCATCGTGGGCGGTGGAGTCATCGACAGTATGCGTGGCGGGGCCGCCGTACATGACCGTGTGCCAACCCTCGGCCAGCGCGCCGGCGACGGTTTCGGCGGAGGAGTTCTTGATGAGGTTGGCGGTGGAGGGAGCAGAGGGGTTGGCGGGTTTTTCGGGCTCGGGGGCGGTCGGAGTGCCGAGCGCGGGGGCGAGGTTGCGGCTCTTGGACCAGGTGAGGACGGATTTGAGGAAGGCGGCATCGTGCTTCGCGCCGGCGGAGACGGCGGCTTCGGGGATCCATTTGTCGGAGGCGTTCTCGGGTTTCTGGAGAGCGGCCAGGACGGTGGAGGCGGCGCGGTCTTCTTGCGCGGTGCCGGTGGGGAGATCGGCGATGGCCAGGAGGGTGGCGAGGCGCACCTGGGGATTGGCATCTTCGATGAGCTTGGAATCGAGGACGGCGGCGAGGGATTGCTCGGTGGCGGGGAGGACCTGGAGGGCGTTGCGGCGCACGCCGGCCGAGGGATGTTTGAGGGCGGCGGTGGCGGCGGCGAGGGCATCGGCATCGGTGCCATCGAGGGCCTTGAGACCGTGGAGGGTCCAGAGGGCGTGGATGGCGGGATCGTTCAGGCCGATCTCATCAACGCTGGTGTCTTTGACCAGTTCGATGAGGGCCTTGGTTACGTCTTTCTGGCCGCGCTCGACGAGGAGGCGCTGGGCCTGCTTGCGCCAGAAGAGGTTGTCGTTCTTGAGCGTGGCGACGAGTTGATCGGGCGTGGCTTTGGAGAGATCGATGGGGGTGTAGGGTTTGGCGTCTTTGTAGACAATGCGATAGACCCGGCCATGCTCGTGGTCGCGGCGGGGGGTTTCGTAGGCCGCGCCCATGCCGGTTTTGTAGCCGACGGGCGTGGGGTTGTGCTGGATGATGTAGGCGTACCAATCGACCATCCAGATCGCGCCATCGGGGCCGACCTCGGCCATGGTGGGCGCGGTCCATTCATCATCGCTGGCCAGGAGATTGAAGGGATTGTGGGATTTGAAGGCCGCGCCAGAGGGCTCGAGGATGAAGGTGCCCAGAAGATGCGCGGTGGGCTCGCTGACGAAGGCGGTGCGGTTCCAGTACGGCCTGGGATAAGCGCGGGCGGTGTAGAGGGCGTGGCCGGCGGCGGCGGTGTAGCCGCCATGCCAATCGACCTGGCGGACCTTGTCGGTGATGGCGCGGTACTTGTAGGTATTGGCGATGGTATCGAGGACTCGCGGGGCCCAGCCGCGGACGGATTCGTAGTAGCGGTTGGGGATGGGCATGAAGTTGCTGGGATTGCCGTTGGCGGTGGAGCCGAAGACCAGGCCCTCCTCGCTGAAGCCGATGCCCCAGGTGTTGTTGTTGGTGGAGCGGATGAACTCGAGCTGCGAGCCATCGGGCTTGAAGCGATAGAAGCCCTGGCGGAAGGAATGATCCTTGCCTCCGACGGAGCCTTCGAAGCCGGCGTAGCCGAGCATGCCCCAGATCCAGTTGTCCAGGCCGTACTGGAGATTGTTCGGTCCGGCGTGGGTATCGAGGCCTTTGTACCAGCCGGTGAAGAGCTCCTTCTTGATGTCGGCCTTTCCATCGCCATCGGTGTCTTTGAGGAACCAGGTGCTTTTGCGCTCGTGGACGATCACGCCGCCATTGGCGAAGGTGATGCTGGTGGGGATGTTCAAACCTTCGGCGAAGATGGTGAACTTGTCGGCGAGGCCATCGCCATCGGTGTCTTCGCAGATCTTGATGCGGTCGTTGCCTTTGCCGGCCTCGGTGACGCGGTTGGGGTAGTCCACCGATTCAACCACCCAGAGCCGCCCGCGCTCGTCCCAGTTCATGCAGATCGGCTTGACGATGTTGGGCTCGGCGGCGAAGAGCTTGACCTCGAAGCCTTCGGGGACGGACATATGCTTGATCGACTCGGCCGGGTCGAGGGGCTTTTGCATCTGATTCCATTTGCCGCCACCGGCCTTGGGGCCTTTGCCGGTGGGATCGTAGAAGGGAATGCCATCGGCGGTGATGTATTCGAAGGGTTTGGCGGCCGGATCGAGGGGGGTCATCTTGGGGTTTTCGAAGGCGGCGGCGGCCAGTGCGCCGGTGTCGCGCTGGACGGCCCAGCGGATGCCGCGATCGATCAGGTCGATGAAGCCGGGATTGGAGAAGGTGCGCTCATCGTGGCCGTAGGCGGTGTAGAAAACCCGGCCTGCGCCTTCATTGCGGGTCCAGGTCCAAGGCTCGGGGCGGTCGCCTTCAGCGCGGGTCTGGAGGAGCTCGATGTCCTTGGCGATTTTGGTGTGGACGTAGGTTTCATCCCAGGTTTCGAAGGGCTTGAAGCCCTGCATGATGGGATGGGAGGCGTTGACAATGGTGGTGTTGAAGGTGCCGGTCTTGTGGGTCTTGAACTGCGCGCCGACGAGGGCGATGTACTTGGGGGAATTGAGGAAGCAGTAGGAGGCGCAGTGGATGGGAATGAAGCCGTGGCCGGCCTGGATGTAATCGATCATCGCCTTTTCCTGATCGGGCGTGATCTGGGTGGTGTTGGCGTAGATGGCGAGGCCTTCGTATTTGGCGAGGTTCTCGGGATTGATATCCTCCATTTTTTCGGTGTAGGTGAGTTCGATGCCGCGCTCTTTGAGGGCGGGTTCGAGTTGCTTGAAGCGGTCGGCCGGCTTGTGGTGGCCGTTATCACCGAGGAAGAGGATTTTGATGGGGCCGGCCGGGATGGGCGCGGCGGCGGCGGGCGGTTTGGAGGAGGCGCGGGGCGCGCCGATGGCGGCCAGAACCGCGAGAGAGACGATGGTGCAAATCGCGCCGCTCACCCAGATTCGCTGTTTCATATTTCCTTCTCCAGTTTACGCCCCGCCCGGGCGCGTGCCGACAGGTGACTCGTTTGGCCGAACCGACTTCAGGGAGCATAACGTATCGTAACCGGTGGGCGGCGGAATGAGAATTTGTACATGCGGGATGAGGTTTATCCCTGGAGCCTATGACCGCCTGTAATATCTATAACGCTGTTTCGGCCAGAATTGCCGTGCCCCGTCGCGATGGCGAGGGAATTTTCCATTGCTCGAAACGAGCGGTTGGGATATGAATAAAGCAGTCGTTTCCCTAAAGGTTCGAGGTCGGTGAATATGTTGCAACGTTCTGTTGTTTTTCGATCCGCAGTGCTGAGTTTCGGAATATGCTGCGCCATTTCGATGCGCGCATCCGCCGCTCCAATCGTCCTGCCATACGCCGAAACTTTCGACAGTTATGCGGTTGGCAACACCGCCGTCAACAACTTCACCGAATCCAACACCGCAGCGTATACGATCGTCAATAATGGCGTCAGCGGGGATAATCAGTATCACGCGAGCATTAGTTCGGCTTCCGGGGCCGGCAATGGCTCTGCCGGCGTTCAGATTACCAACGCCGTTGGCAACGCGTTTCATATTCAGACCGACATCATCGTCCGCACTTTCACGGCTCCGACCGGCTCAACGACGAACCTCGGTCTGGGCCTCTTTGGCGACACCGCGGACTTCAGTGCGGGCAATCAGTACCGCCTGCTTTATACGACGGCCAACCCAACCGCCGGCAATATCGGCAAGCTCACCCTCACCAAGACGTCGGGATCGGGGCTGGGCGGGACTTTATCGTCCACATCAGCGATTGCTGTCGCAGTGGGCGCTATTCTCACGCTTTCGGCGGATATTTCGTACACCGGTTCAACCCTCAACATCAACGGCTCGCTCACCGATGGCGTGAATACGATCACGCTGGCGGCCACGGATACCTCTCCGCTCGTCGGTCAGTTTTTTGGATATCGAACGGCCGTGAACGCTGCCGGTGGCACTGCCACCGAGGCTGCCGATTACGACAATTTCTCGGTAGTTCCCGAGCCTGGGGCCACATCTGTAATAATGGCGGTCGGCCTATTCGCCTTCGGCCGGCGCGCTCGACGGAGCCTCTGAGAGGTTTCAATTTCCGCCGCCCATCCTGTCAAAACCGGCTGAGGGGGCGACGCTTCAGTGTTTTTTTGCCGAATGGCGTCCCCGCGCCCTCTGGCAAACCCCCATCAACCCGCTAAGATTGCCGCCCCAATTTGAACCTTATGATATTTTCGGGTCATAAAATGACCCGGAGTGTCGTTTCTTGCAGGTGCAACCCATGGCTCAGCCTTCGGCTCCGAAAATATGGCTCGATGGATCGCTTCGCTCGAAGGAGGAGGCGGCCATCAGCGTTTACGATCATGGACTGCTCTATGGCGATGGGGTTTTTGAGGGGATTCGCGCCTACTCGGGGCGGATTTTCAAATGCGATGCGCATCTGCACCGGCTGTTCGATTCAGCGCGGGCGATCCGGCTGGTGATTCCATATTCTGCGGCCGAGCTTAAGAGCGCGATGGAGCAGACGGTGAAGGCGAATAATTTTTCAGACTGCTACATCCGTTTGGTGGTCACGCGCGGGGTGGGCAATCTCGGACTCAACCCGGAAAAATGTCCGAAGCCTTCGGTGTTTGTCATCGCCGATACGATCGAACTTTACCCGCCGGAGATGTACGAGAAGGGGATGGCGATCATCACCTCGAGCATCATCCGCAATCATCCCAATGCGCTTTCGCCGCGTGTGAAGAGCCTCAACTATCTCAATAATATTCTGGCCAAGATCGAGGCGGTGGATGCGGGAGTGCCGGAGGCGCTGATGTTGAACCACATCGGCAACGTGGCCGAATGCACGGCCGACAATGTGTTCATCGTGCAGGAAGGCGCGGTGTACACGCCGCCGGCGAGCGATGGGGCGCTGGAGGGGATCACGCGGAGCGTCATCATCGCGCTGGCGGAGCGAATGGCGATCGCGTGCGGCGAGCGGACGCTGCAGCGGCATGACCTATACATCGCGGATGAGTGCTTTTTGACGGGCACGGGGGCGGAGGTCATTCCGGTGACCAAGCTCGATGGCCGGCCGATCGGTTCGGGCACGCCGGGGCCGGTGACGAATCGGTTGAAGGATGCGTTTCATCGGTATATCCGGGAGGCGTGATATTGACGGATTTGCAGCGGTCCGGGAGGATCGGGGGCGGAAAGGCGGTATCCGATGGGGCTTCAGGTGGCGGCGCAGCTCTATACAGTGCGAAAGTATACGCAGACGGTTTCGGGAATCGCCCAGGCGATCGGGCGGGTGCGCGCGATGGGTTATCGCGCGGTGCAGTGCTCGGGGATGGGGCCGATCGCGGCGGGCGAGTTGCGGAAGATCCTGGCGGATGAGGGGGTGATCTGCTGCTCGACGCACGAGCCGTTCGAGCGCCTGCGCGATGAGGGGGCGGCGGTGCTGGAGAAGCATACGGAGCTGGGGTGCAAATACACGGCCATCGGAAGCATGCCGGAGGCATATCGCAATCGGGAGGGGTACGCGCGGTTCGCGGGGGAATTGACGGAGATCGCGGGGCGGCTTGGGGAAGGTGGGCTGGCGGTGGGGTATCACAATCACGATTTCGAGTTCGAGAAATTTGGAGGCAAGACGGGGATGGAGATCTTGATCGAGGGATGCGGGCCGGCCGTGCATTTCGAGATGGACACCTACTGGGTTCAGGCGGGCGGGGGCGATCCGGCCCAGTGGATTCGGCGCGTGAAGGGGCGAGCGCCGCTGGTTCACTTGAAGGATATGGTTTGGGGCGTGGATGAGGGGTGGGCCAACTCGCTGACGCGAAATGAGGGGGAGAGCGAGGAGTCATTTGTCGCGCGGCGGGCGGCGGCGCGGCAGCCGAGGGGGATCATGTCGGAAGTGGGAGAGGGGAATTTGAACTGGCGCGGGATTCTGGAGGCGTGCGCGGAGGCGGGGGTGGAGTGGCATATCGTGGAGCAGGATTATTGTCGCGGGGGGGAGTTTGAGGCGCTGGGGGTGAGCTTTCGAAATCTTTTGAGGATGGGTGGGAGATAATGAGACAATGAGACAATGAGACATTGAGACGTTGAGACAATGAGATGGTGGGATGGTGGGATGGTGGGACGATGGGATGGTGGGCGTGAGCGTCCCCAAGAATGGTGGGATACTGGGGCTTGAGTTTCGGGGGAATTCCTGGGTGGCAATTTTCAGCGGGATGATTCCGATCCGCCCTTAGAACCACAGCCTACGCGAGCATCGCGCTTCCTCATTGTCCCATTGTCCCATTGTCCCATTGTCTCATTGTCTCATTGTCTGACCATCTCATCGTCGAGCTTTACTTGTGCGGCTTACCCGCGGCGGCGGATGAGACTGGATCGAACTTGGGGGCGGGGACGCGCAGCATGGTCTGGCAATACTGGCATTTGACGACCTTCCCGCGGCAATCATCGGGGACGGCTAACACTTTACGACACTTCAGGTTGGGGCAGAGTAGTTGTACAGGCATGGCGATCTCTATGGCCTCCCAAAGGCTTATCGACCGCGCAGGCGTGGGGCTTGAGTTATAGGCGGAAGGAGGGAGGGCAATTTTACGAAATTGGCCGGGGACGCACGGAAAACTCAGCCTCGCCACGGTGAAGACGGAAAGTTGAAGGGAGATCGGGATTGAATGACTTTGCGCGATTTGGCGTGAATTGGCATGAATTGGGGAGGGACGCCATCCGGGACGGCGCTCTGGTCGCAAGCTCCCGGCGCTGTGTCCCGGCTTGTTTTGGGGCACATGATTGCGAACGCCAATTCAGACCTTTGCCGGCTCGGGGGCGAGTTCGAGGGTTGCGCCGGGGAAGATCGTGGCGTTGACCTGGGAGGGCACCACCAGCGGGCCGTTGATCAGGTCGTAGGCTTTATCGTCCTTTGGGAGGGAAATAATGATGGGGACGCCGGCCTGGACGACCATGGTCGAATCATCGAGGTATTTGATGCGGCCCTGGATGATCTTGGGGGTGCCGAAGATGGGGGTGACGAAGTTGCCGCCGGAGGGGACGGTCCAGACTTTCCGGGCCTTGGCGCGGATGATGACGGAAACCATGTGATCGGAAATGGCGGGGGGCTGGCATTTCTTGAAAGCCAGATGGAGCTCGTAGGTGGAATTAGCGGGATTGAAGACTGCGAAATCGCCTTCGATGCGTAGGATTTTGCCGCGAGCGGGGAAATCGAGGAGATTCATGTGAAATATCGGGGTCAAAAGTCAGCCGTGGCGTCCATAAATCGAAGGCAGCAATGTAGCCATTGACGCTCAAAAGGGAAGTGGGCGATAGAATGGGGGAGGTGAGTGGGCAGTGGGCAGTGGGCAGTGGGCAGTGGGCAGTAGGTTGGTTGTCATGTTAGGCTTGGCGAAACATGTGGCATCGATCGGATTGGGCCGTAGCGGTTGCGGTTGGGCCTCGAAGTATCGGCCGGATCCTTCGGTCGTCTATACTCCCTCAGGATGACGGCTCACGACGACAGATCGTGACGACGGCAGATCGTGACGACGACAGATCGTGACGACGGCAGATCGTGACAACGACAGATCGTGACGACGGCAATTGCAGCGACTTGAAATTCTCGGAGCATCCTCTTGAAACGTTCCATCTTCTATCTTCCATCTTCCATCCTCGTTCTGGTTCTCCTGGCCGGTTGCACGACTCAGACGGGGCCGGATTCGCATACGGAGGTGTTCAAGACTCCCGAGCAGGCGGCGGCGGCGCGGCGGGATAAGTTGCGGGCGGACTGGCAGGACATGGCGGTGAAGATCAACAACAGCGATCGGCCGGATGCCAAGACGCATAAGCATCCGACGCAGGCATTCGCGCTGCTGGTGCAGGCGGATGGGGTGGAGCGGACGATCGATCTATCGCCGCTGGCGGAGAAAATGACGGGGGCGATGGGGAAGGAACGCGAGCCGATCCGGGCGCTGCTTTCCAGGGAGATGGCGGCCATGGATCGGGACCGGCTGATGAAGATGGGGTTCGATCAGGTGAAGGCGCTGCTCTACCCGACGCTGGCGAATGGAAAGCAGTTGCAGGGAATGTGGGCGAATGGGGCGACGGAAGCGCCGATTTCGGTGCGGCTGGTGATCGACTTGAACTGGGTGCCGGTGGTGCGCTGGCCGGGCGGGGAGGCGCAAACGGCGGTCGATCCGAGCGTGGCGAAGGCTTGGGTGGTGAATGAAAGTTTGGTCTGCGATGCAGCCATCGGCAATCTCAAGCGCGATTTCATCTCGGCCGGGATGAAGCAGCCGATTTACGATACGGTGGACCTGCCGGGGCTGGGACGATACGGGACGCTGCGCAGCGGGATGGATGCGGGATTCGTGCTATTGCCGGAATTTCTGACGGGGGTTCGGCGGGCGTGGAACATGGAGGATGATCTGGTGATTTTTCTGCCCTCGCGGACCAGCGTGACGTTCATCGAGCGGAAGAACGAGAAACTGCTGGACAAGATGATTCCGGAATGGAGCAAGTTGTACGGGAAGGTGAGTGAGCCGCTGCTGGGGACGATGGTGTTGTCGGGGGAGAAGGGATTGACGCTGTTGAGTTATAAGCCGGGGGGAACGGCGGCGACGAAACCGGCCACGGGGCCGGCGACGAAGCCGCGGGTTTATATTGTGAATTGACGTCGGCGCAGGTGCAATGCCCGATCTTGGGTGCCATGCTTAGACCCGCCGCCGGTGGATGCACTTCGCGAGGAGAGGGTCATCGGCGGGGATAAGCATGTGGTCACGCGTCTCGAACATGCTTATCCCCGCCGATGAACACTTTGTAACTATTGAACCTGTTTTCGGCGGGTCTAAGCATGGCA
>JBBRTW010000254.1:0-10007 GCA_038244055.1 Tepidisphaerales bacterium
CAACGGACCACTGACAACGGACGATGGACCTTCCCGCTTCTCGCTTCTCGCTTCTGAGTTCTCTTCATCCGAACCCTGAACCCTGAACCCTGGGTCGTCCTTGTCCGTGAGCAGATCGATGACGAAGGAGCGTTCGGAGATTCGGATGTTGTCTCGGGAGCGGACGGTGCGGATGAGGGTCTGGGCGAGTTCCTTGCCGGTGGCATCGCCGAAGGCGTGGATGATGCGGGCGAATGAGTGGCCGCCTTCGAGGGTGAAGGCCAGGCCGTGGGGATTGCCTTCTTTTTTGTCGAAGTTCGCGCCCCATTCGAGGAGTTCGAGGACGCGCTTGGGGCCTTCCTCGACGGTGATGTGGACGGCGCGGTCATCGCAGAGGCCGGCCCCGCCGACTTCGGTATCGTGGACGTGGGACTGGGTGGAATCGAGGGGCTGGAGGACGGCGGCGATTCCGCCCTGGGCATACCAGGTGTTGGACTCGGCGACGGTGTCCTTGGTCATGAGCAGGACGTCGACACCGGCGTCGGCGGCCGCGATGGCGGCGCGCAGGCCGGCTACGCCGCCTCCGATGACCAGGACGTCCGTGAACTGCTGGGGCAGACGGGCGGCGTTGAAGGGGAGGAGGTAGCGGCGGTGGGTGACTGATTCGAGCATGGCATCCAAATGAAAACTAAAAACGGCGGTCAAAACTAAAAACTAAAAACTTAAAGCGGTGGGAGATCGGGAACCAAAAACTAAAACTTAAAACGGTGGCGCATCTTCTGGACCTTCGGGGTCTTGGCCGTCGATGTGGCGATTTGATCGGCGTTCATTGGAGGTCATTTTGATCGCGAGTTTCAAAAGCTCGGTGCATACGCCGATGCGGTGTTCTACGACGGCCGGTTTGAGAACATGGCGGCCCTTATAGTACCAGTCTCGGGCCTCGCGCGTCGAACCGGCCGCATATTCGTAGAAAACCGCCCGCCCTTTGCCGGTGTTGCGACTGTAACCCTCGGAGATGCAGGAACTGATTTTGGAGGCGGCGCGAATCAATTGATCGCCGATCGACTCGCTCCGCCTGTCGGCGATCAGTTGCTCGCCATCATGCCACGCAAGATCGGAGAGAAAGAGAGCAAGGCGGTATGCTTTGACCTTCCAGACCGTATCGATCTTGATCTGGTCAGGAACTGTTTTTTCCCAATCTTCGAAGGTCATGAGATCCCTCGATGACATTCCTTGAAAACATCGCCCTGCTTTAAGAACCTCGCCCTGCTTTAAGTTTTTCGTTTTTAGTTTTCATTCGCGGTTCAAGCCCCTTCGCGCGTGATGATCTGGTAGGCCTCGCGCTCGCCTACGCCTCTTAAGGGGTAGTCTTTTCGCAGCGGATAGGAGCCGAAGCCATTCCAGGTGTTAATTCGGCGGAGTTCGGGGTGGCCGATGAAGATCAGGCCCATCATGTCGTAGACTTCGCGTTCGAGCCAGTCGGCGGCGGGCCAGACGGGGTAGACGCTGTCGACTTTCAGGCCGGGGTCGCCTTTTTCGATGATTTCTTCATCGCGGAGCATGCAGGCGGGGGATTTGGGGGAGGTGTCCTGGGTGGGGGTGAGGAAGACTTTGAGCCAGAGGCGGTTGTTGTTGATGACGCTGGTCAGGCCGTAGTTGATGGCGAATCGGCCGGGGAGTTTGTCGGCCCCGGGGAAGCCGAGGTAGTCGACGCTGTTGAGTTCAGCGAGCATGTCGTAGCGGAGGGCGGGGTCATCGCGGAGCCAGGCGCAGACGGCGCGTATATTCTCGCGGGGGACGATGACGGTGACCATGTCGCGGAACTCGCCGACCATGAACTTGATCTCGGGGAACTGGGCCTTGAGGGGGGCGAGGGCGGGATGGGTGATGGTGCGGGGCATGATCGCTGAATTTCCTTTCGGTCGGGAGGCGATTGTTGGGATTGGGGAGGGGGTTGTCAATCGTCAATTGTGCATGGTCCGTGGTCAGTTGTCCGTTGTCAGTGGTCCGTTGTCAGTGGTCCGTCGTCAGTGGTCAGCGGTCGATGGTCAATTGCGTCATGCTGAGCGCAGCGAAGCATCTTGCCGATCCTTGGCGGACCGTTCGACGTGGCAATGGGCCTTGATGAGCGGGGCTGGATTCTTCACTGCGCTCAGAATGACGGTCCAGGATCAGAATGACGGTCGAGAGTGCTTTTGGAAGCTTTACGCGCGGAGGCGCTGGGCGAGGAGGAGGAAGAGGGTGACGATGACGGGGATGGAGGTGAGGGCGACGGCCCATTCGGAGAGTTTTCGGGCGGAATTGGGTTTTCGGCGGGCGATGATTTCGCAGAGGGAGATGACGAAGAGGGTGATCATAAATTTGAAGAGGACCATGCCGGGGAGGCCGAAGCGGGCGATGATCCAGGCGGCCAGTGCGTTGACCTCGTTGCCGCCGCGGTAGAGGACGATCCAGGTGAGCATGATGTCCATGGAGGCGAGGAAGACGAGCCAGGTGTAGGCGGCGGGGAAGCGGAGGGGGGGGCGGGGGGAAGACATGATGGCATTTTACAACGGCGGCGATTCATCTCCCATCGGGCGGCGCTTCAGGCTTTGCAATTGGAATTACGGACAACGAATGCGCAAACGCGGCAGAGCATTGCAGGCGGGGACGCCCGCACCACAAACTTCTCAACTTGAATTGACCCGCCATCCTGCACCCAGGTTTTGAGGATTTCGATTTGGAGCGGGTCTTCAGGGTTCTGGGCTTAAGGGTTGGTGAACGACCTTGCTTTCGACAGCGGGGGTTTTGATGCCATCGTCACACGCGTTAGACTGATGCAGCACGCACATCACATCCTACCAACCGGAGAAAGATCATGATGCGATTCAATCCACTATCCAACTCATTTCTGCCCAGTGTCACCCTCTGCCTTCTGATGGGAATCATCTGCAACCCCGCACGGGCGGCCGATGCCCCCGCGGGGAAACTCGTCGTGACCAAGGCGTTCTATGGCGACTTGCCCGATGGAGCCAAGACCGATGTCACCGAGAAGGTGGCCGCGATGGTCAAGGACAATAAGCTCTCAGTTGAGGCAACCAACGACAACTTCGGCGATCCGGCCGATGGAATCGTGAAGAAGCTCAAGGTGGAGTACACGGTCGATGGCGTTGCCCACAGCAAGACCGTCAACGAAAGCGAGACGCTCACCATCTCCGGCAAGCCGTCCAAGCTGATCATCCGCAAAGCCGTTTACGGCGATCTTCCCGATGGCGCCAAGACGGATGTAACGGCCAAGGTCGCGGAAAAGGTGGATGGCGACAGCCTGTCGGTGGAAGCAACCAACGACAACTTCGGCGATCCGGCCGATGGGACCGTCAAAAAGCTGAAGGTGGACTACACATTTGAGGGCAAGGAGCATTCCAAAACCGTCGCCGAGAACGAGACGCTCACCATCTCCGACAAGGGTGATTGAGGCAAACCGATGCCATAAACACGCCCGCTTGCAGCCAGGGCGATGTAGTCACCCATACCCATTACAAATTTAATGTCAGAGTCATTGTGCGCGCGCCTACCCCAACGTCGCCACATCCACCCCAATACCCGCCTTCGCCATCCTCACCGCATCCCCGACACTCTGCGCGATCCCATGAGCATCCAGCCCCACCTCGGCCAATTGCTGCGGCCGGGTCGCGTGGCCGATCAATCGGTCGGGCATGCCGAGTCTCGTCAGGCGGTTGGTGGGCAAATTGTGAGCATTGGCGAATTCGAGGACGGCGGTGCCGAAGCCGTTGAGCAGCGCGTGGTCTTCGAGCGTGAGGACGGCGTGGTCCTCGCGGGCCAGGACGTGCCGGAGCATGTCGCCATCGATCGGTTTGCAGAAGCGGGCATCGATTACGCCGATTGAGAGGCCATCGGCGGAGAGTTGCTCGGCGGCGAGCATGGCGCTCTGCGCCAGTGCGCCGTAGGCGATGATCGTGGCATCGGTGCCTTCGCGCAGGGTGCGCGATTTGCCCGTGACCCACTCTTCCCTGGCGGCCGGCTGGAGCGCGGGGTCGATCACGTCTTCGAAGTTGCTGGCCGGGACGTTGTCGCGCGGGTAGCGGAGGGCGCTGGCGGTTTCGAGCGACAGGGAGAGGTTGAGCGATCGGTTCAACTCGTCCTCGTCGCTCGGGGCAATGAGGACGATGCCGGGGAGCGGGCGGAGGAAGGCCTGGTCGCAGAAGCCGTGGTGGACCGCGCCATCATCGCCGACGAAGCCGGCGCGGTCCATGGCGAGGATGACGGGCTGGCCGTTGAGGACGACTTCCTGCCAGATCTGATCGAAGCAGCGTTGGGTGAAGGTGGAGTAGATGGCGGCGACGGGGCGCAGGCCGGACTTGGCCATGCCGGCGGCCATGCCCATGAGGTGGCTCTCGCAGATGCCGGTGTCGAAATAGCGGTCGGGGAAGAGGGGCTCGAACTTGGAGAGGCCGGTGCCATCGGGCATGGCGGCCGTGAGGGCGACGACGCGCTTGTCTTTTTTGGCGAGGTCGATCATGGCATCAGCGAAGGCGGTGGTCCAGCTCTTGCCGCCGCCCTTCTTGATCTCGACGCGGCAGCCTTCGACTTCGAGATTGCCTTTGACTTCGAAGGAGGCGGGGCTGTGGAATTTGGTGGGCTCGCTGCAGGTCAGCTCATAGCCCTGGCCTTTGACGGTTTTCACATGCAGCAGAACCGGCGTCTTGACGTGCTTGAGGTCGGAGAGGATCTGAATCATTCCGGGCAGGTCGTGGCCATCGATCGGGCCGAAGTATTTCAGGCCCAGGCTCTCGAAGATCTGGCCGGGGTACATGACATGCTTGAGGCCCTCCTTGAGATGATGCCAGACGGATTCGATGGTGTTGCCGACGCTGGAGGGGAGCTTGCCGACGATGCGCTGGGCGAGGTGCTTGGCCTCATCGTAGGTGGTGGAGACGCGGACGCGCTCGAGGTAGCCGGCGAAAGCGCCCTGAGGCTTGGAGATGGACATGCCGTTGTCGTTGAGGATGACCAAGAGTTGGCGGCGGAGGGTGCCGGCGTTGTTCAGGCCTTCGAAGGACATGCCATTGACGATGGAGGAATCGCCGACGAGGGCGACGACGTGGTTGTTGCGTTTTTGCAGGGCATCGGCCCGGGCCATGCCGACGGCGGTGGAGACGGCGGTTCCGGCGTGGCCGACGGCGAAGAGGTCATATGGGGATTCCTCGGGCATGGGGAAGCCGCCGACGGAGCCTTTTTTGCGGAGGGTGTCGAACTGATGAGACCGTCCGGTGAGGAGCTTATGGGGGTAGCATTGGTGGCCGACATCGTAGAGGAGGCGATCGGGGCCTTTGGGGTGGGGGCCGAATTCGTAGACATAATGGAGGGCCAGTGTGAGTTCGACCACGCCGAGGTTGGAGGCGAGGTGGCCGCCATTTTTTGAAACGGCTTGGAAGATGCGGGAGCGCATTTCCGAGGCGAGGGCCTGGAGTTGATCGATGGGGAGCTTGCGCAGGTCGGCGGGTGTCTTAATACGTTCCAACAACGACATCTAAACTTACCTCCAAATCTGACGCGGCCTCATCCTAGAGGCCGGCACCCAACCAGCGAAATGGCAAATAGTATCGGACAGGTCGTTTATCGTCCATCCCGGTAAAAAGCTTCCACAAGCGGGTTCACCGAGGGGGCTGGGCATTAAGTAACACTACGCGGGTCGGGAGGGAAGGTGCATTCAAAAGGGGTGAAAGATGAGAGGGTGCAGGGTATGGGGTTTAGGGTATAGGTAGGGAGGCAGGGGGTGGATGATTCGCGGCTTATCCCCAAAGTTGTCCACATGGGTATGGTGAAATGTGGAATGTAAGTCATTTGCCTATAGGCGGTTGAAAATTAGCGAATACTTCATGCGCGAGTTATCCACATTGCTGAAATCGGATGCGGAAGGGGTGAAAAAGGGCGGATTGGCGGAGTGGGCTGATGTCGGAGGCGTTGGGGTGATTCTGGATGGCGATATCGAGATTGAGGATGCGGCCGGTTGGACGGGATGGATCTCTGGCGAAGATTCCTGGCTCAATCGGCTTTTTGGTTCTTCCACCACAATTCGAGCATCAGGAGTGCGTAGAGGCGTTGGGAGTGGTCGATTTTTTCGCGCTGGTGCTCATCGATAAGGCGCCGGATGATGGGCAGGTTGAAATGCGAGCGGGCGAAGGAATCGGCCGCGAAGAGGTGGTCGTGGAGCATGGGGCGGAGGGAGGCGCGGAACCACTCGCCGATGGGGACGGCGAACCCCATTTTCTTGCGTTTGAAGACCCAGGCGGGGAGGTCGGCCGCGAAGGCTTCGCGGAGCATGCGCTTGGGGCCGCCTTTGAGGAGCTGGGGGGTGGTGAGGGTGGAGGCGAAGCGGACGAGGTCGTGGTCCATGAAAGGGGAGCGGACTTCGAGGGCGTGGAGCATGGAGGTGCGGTCGAGTTTGGTGAGAAGATCTTCGGGAAGGTAGGTGAGACGGTCGACAGCGAGGGCGTTTGGGACAAGCGGGCGCGCAGCCATTCCTACGTCGAACATCTGAGATAAATTGTCGAACTGTTGATCCGGAGGCGCATCGGGCCAAGCAAGTTGCCGAATCATTTCAGGATCGAAAAGAGCCATGTACGAGGAATAGCGGCGCGAAGGCGGGAGATGGGCGGATGCGAGCAGGCGCTTCAAGCGGGCGCTGTGAGACTTGGAATGAGTTCCCGGAAGTAGGCGGACAAGCGACGATAGGACGCGCACCGTGAAAGAGCCGAGGCCGGCAAGTCGCTGGGTGAGCGCCAAGGCGCGGTATCGGTCGTAGCCGCCGAAGAGCTCGTCGCCGCCATCTCCGCCGAGGGCGACTTTGACATGGGCCCGGGTTTCCCGCGCGAGATAATGAACCGGAAGCGCGGAGGAATCAGCGAAGGGTTCGCCGAACACTTCCGCAAGATGCGGCAGGTCATCGGCGGCGGCAGGAGTTGGACGAAAACAATGATGCTCCGTGCCGAGAAACTCGGCGACGCGGGCGGCATGGGCGCTTTCATCATATCGCGGATCATCAAAGCCAATCGAGAAAGTGAGAACGCGATGCGCGGACGTTGAGACAGCTTTCATCGCAGCCGCGATGATCGAACTATCCATGCCGCCGGAAAGGAAGCACCCGATTGGCACGTCGGCGACGAGTTGCCGGCGCACGGCCTGGACGACGAGATCGCGCACCTGCCGGCCGGTCGCAGGTTCAATTGCCTTCGCGTCAGCGAACGATGCGTAGGACTGAAAGTAACTGTTGGATTTGATGGAGCGGTGGGCCAATGAAAGCGTGCGGGAATGATCGAGCTTTTGAACGCCACGATAGATCGTGGTGTTGGGAATGTAGCCGAGCGAAAGATATACGGCGACCGCGGAGGATCGCAAAGTGCGATCGACGAATGGGACCTCGGTCAAAGCCGCGAGCTCGCTCGCGAAACTGATGGCGTAGATGGGCGAATCCGTGTCATGGACGGCAGCGATTGAAGTAGGATGGTAGTCGAACGGCTCGGGACTGGCTTTTCCCGCGATCATCGCAATATACAGCGGCTTCTGCCCCATCCGATCCCGCGCCAGAAACAACTCCTGCTTCCCCCCATCCCAGATCGCAAACGCGAACATCCCATTAAAATGCTCGACGCATTTTTCGCCCCAGGCGGTGTAGGCGGCCAGCAGGACTTCGGTATCGGACTGTGTCCGCCAAGCGTAATCCGGCAATAGCGATTCGAGCTCTTTTCTCAATTCGCGATAGTTGTAAATCTCACCGTTAAAGACGAGCCATCGTCCGCGGCCGTCGGTGAAGGGCTGGTTGGCGCGCTCGTCGAGGTCGATGATGGCGAGGCGGCGGTGGGCGAGGGCGACTTGCGGGTTGTCGGGGGTGATTTCGGATTCGTGGTTGAGGTAGAGGCCCTGGCCGTCGGGTCCGCGGTGAGCGATGCGGGCGCTCATGCGTTCGAGCAGGCCGCGCGAGGCGCGGTAGCGGTTGTCCCAGGAGATGATGCCGGCGAGGCCGCACATGGTTCTGTCGATTGTGCATGGTCCATGGTCAATTGTCACTTTGCTCTGCTGAAATCCTCATCACACCCCAGGGCAATTGCATGTAACTCCTATCGCATCGATTTCGGATTGTGGATTGCGGATTGAAAACCGCATTTCAATCCACAATCCGAAATCCGAAATCCGCAATTATTGCCCACCTCATGCCACATGCGATTGCCCTCCATCACACCCCGCGAAAAGACCCTCACCCCCGCCCTTGTATCTTGCTCTCCCGAGTACAGGAGAGGGAGCCAGAAAGGCGATACCAAGCGATAACAGGCCGACCGGGGCACCGGGGTAATCACTGATTTTCGTAACATTTTTTCGGAGCAATCGATGTCTGCGATGGTTAGACTGTCGCGATGCCGATTCGCGTTCAGGCGATGCGGTTACCCACATCGAGGAGCCTGTCATGTCCAAAGCGACTGATCGACGGGGGTTCGGTTCCGACAATTCCACCGCACAGAATTCCAATTTCCAGGGATTCACCCGCCGCGCCTTCCTCTCCGATGTCGGCAAAGGAATGCTCATCGCCACCATCGGCCCCGCCCTCGCCGCCGATCTCGGCCTCGCCCATTCCGCCAGCGCCGCCGAGAACGCGGGCAATGGCGAAAAAGCCCTCTCCTTCGGCCCGCTCGAAGAACTCGTCTGCCTCCTCCAGGAAACGCCCATCAATAAACTCAACGCGCTTCTCGTCCAGAAGATCCGCGCCGGCACCGATCTCAAAACCGTCACGGCCGCCGCCGCGCTGGCCAACGCGCGGACCTTTGGCGGCGAGGATTACATCGGCTTCCACACGATGATGGCGCTGGGGCCGGCGTATCGGATGTCGCGCGAGCTGCCCGAGAATCTCGCGCCGCTGCCGGTGATGAAGGTGCTCTATCGCAATACCAACCGCATTCAGGAGCGCGGCGGGCGGGCGCAGGAGGTGCTGCATGCGGTGAGCGCGCCGGCCGCGTCCGATTCATCGCCTTCAACATTCACCGGTGAGAATCTCCGCGCCGCCGTGCGCGGGAAGGATATGCAAAAGGCGGACGCGATCTTCGCCGGCATCGCCGGGCGCGGGGCGGATGAGGCCTTCAACGCGCTGCTGATGGAAGTGCAGGATAACACCGAGGTGCATCGCGTCGTCCTGCCGTATCGGGCGTGGGACATGCTGGAGTTGTGCGGGCGCGAGCAGGCGCAGACGCTGCTGCGGCAATCGGTGCGGTACTGCGTGAAGGCGGAGTCGTGGTACCACACGGCCACCTACGACAAGCCGCGACAGGTGCTGCCTTTGATGCTCGAGAAGTACAAACTGATGGAGAAATCGCCGGGGACCCGCCAGGCGGATGATGCGCTGATCGAGAAGCTGAGCCAGGCGATTTTCAGCTCGACGCCCGAGCAGGCGGCCGAGGCGGCAGCGGGGGCGCTGGCCGATGGATTCGCGCCGGATGTCATCGGCGAGGCGATTTCGCTGGCGGCCAATCAGCTCATCCTGCGCGATGTCGGCCGGCAGGCGCGCGATGAGGTGGCGGGCAAGCCGATGGGCAGCGTGCATGGCGATTCCATCGGCGTTCACGCCTGCGATTCGGCCAACGCCTGGCGGAACATGGCGCGGGTCGCCAATACGCGGAACGCATACGCCTGCCTGATCCTGGGGGCGTATCAGGTGGCGCTGGACCGGATCGATCGCGGCGGGAGTTTTCTGACCTGGGAGCCGCTGCCCCTCAAGCGGCATATCGACGGCGTTTCCTCGCAGGACCCGGCCGCGCTGCTGCGCGAGGCGGAGGAAGCGATCCGCGGCAACCTGCAGGCGCGGGCGGCCGCGATCGCGCTGAAGTATGGGCAGCTCGGGCATCCGGAGCGGGCGATGTTCGAGTTGATGCTCAAGTACGCGATCAGCGAAGACGGCTCGCTGCATGCCGAGAAATACTATCATACGGTTACCGAAGAGTTCCACCGCACACGCAAAGCCTATCGGTGGAGCCATGTAACTG
>JBBRTW010000255.1:0-9929 GCA_038244055.1 Tepidisphaerales bacterium
CCACCTCCGCGCTTACGGGACTCAGCAATCAAGGTTCATTCGAGACCTACATCGGTGTCGAAGCGCTTGCGAACTACATCCCGCGCGACATCGGCGAACAGATGGTCGAGTTCGTCATCCAAGAGGTCACGCACAAAAAGGTCATGGGTCTCACGGCCGAGACTTTTCTCAACGCCATCCACTGCCCCGAGTGCTACTCCGACCCGGCCGAGGTGTATGCCCAGGCCAAACGCCGCGGGATGGATTTTGTCACCATCACCGATCACGACACGATCCTCGGCGTCGGCGAGATCGCGGGGGAGAGGCGGGCGGATGTTTTGATCGGTGAGGAGCTCACCTGCTGGTTCCCCGAGGATCAGTGCAAGATGCACGTGCTGGTCTACGGCATCTCCCCGGCCGACCACGATCATCTGCAATCCATCGCCCGCGACATCTACCAGGTGGCCGAGTACCTCGAATCCCACCGCATCGCCCACTCGGTGGCCCATCCGATCTACCGCCAGAACGACCGCCTGGAGCGCTGGCATGTCGAGCGGCTGCTGCTGCTGTTCAAAGGCTTCGAATGCTTGAACGGCGCGCACTCGCCGCGGCATCGACAGGCGTTCGAGCCGCTGCTGGAATGGCTCAGCCGCGATCAGATCGAGAAGCTGGCCCTCAAGCATGATCTGCCCCCGCGCTGGCCGACCCCGTGGGTCAAGGCCCGCACGGGTGGGAGCGATGATCATGGGCTACTGAATGTCGGGCGGACCTGGACGGAGTTCCCGCCCGATGCGGATTCGCCGGCGAAGATCCTCGACTATCTCCGCGAAGGGATCTGCCGGCCGGGCGGTGAATCGGGATCATCGGCCAAGCTCGCGCACACCTTCTACTCCGTCGCGGTCCGCTACTACTCGCGGCATATCCACCCGGCCGGCGTCAAACCCAATTTCACCACGGCCCTGCTCCAGGCGATCGTCGGCGAGAAGCCCGCGCCTTCCAAACTCTCGGCCGCCGGGGCGCTGCTGAAGTCGAAGCTGAAGAAGCTCGGCTCGGCCATCACCCGCCCCTTCACCCGCCCCTTCTCCCGCCAGCGCGCGGGTGCCCCCGATGGCACGACGCTGCTCAAGAAGCTTTTCCTGACCTCTTTCCGCAAGCACCTGGCGGCCCATCCCGCGCTCAAGCAGGCGCTGAACGATGGCCTGCCGCCGCTGGGGGAGCACGAGGAAATGCTCAGCCTCATCAACGGTGTGAACCGCGATGTCACCCAGGGCCTGGCCGCCGCCATCGGGCAGTCGATCGACAAGGCCTCCTTCACCGGGCTGTTCGATGCCATCGCCGCCATCCTCGCCCAGCAGTTCATTCTCTCCCCCTACTACTTCGCCCTCTTCCATCAGAACAAGGAACGCCATCTCCTCTCGCGCCTCACCGGGCGAGCGCAGGGGCGGGATGGAATAGGCCGCGATGGAATGGGGCGCGAAGCCGCGGCGCGGGAATCTTTCGCGAAAGAGGGAGCCCGCCGCAGCGACGGCCTGCGCATCGGCCTGTTCACCGATACCCTCGATGAGGTGAACGGCGTCGGCCGGTTTCTCCGCGATATGGGCGAGGAAGCCCGCCGCGAGGGAAAACATCTGGAGATTCTCACCTGCGTCCGCCATCCGAAAGAGGGCGCTCCCCATCGCAGGAATTTCCAGCCACTGCTGGCCATGCCCCTGCCGGCCTATCCGGAGATCGAGCTCGGCCTGCCGCCCATTCTGGAGATCCTCGAATACGCCGATCGGCAGCAGTTCGATGTCATCCACCTCAGCACCCCCGGGCCGATGGGGCTGGTCGGGCTGCTGGCGGCCGCGATGCTCCGCGCCCCGGTCGTCGGCATCTACCACACCGATATCCCCGTCTACGCCGACAAGCTGACGAGCGACCATCGCATCGCCCACGGCGCACGAAAATACTGCGAGTGGTTCTACCAGCGCATGGCCGCCGTCTTCTCGCGCAGCCGGGCGTATGAATTGAACCTGCGCGAGCTGGGTGTGTCATCCGATCGCATGCAGACCCTCGCCCCCGGTGTCGATACCGACAAATTCAACCCGCGCCGCCGCGATCCGCTGATCTGGTCGCGCCTGGGGATCGGTCAGCCCCTGCGCCTGCTCTACTGCGGGCGCATCAGTGTGGAGAAGAACCTCGATCTTCTCGTGGAGGTCATGGCCCATCTGTCGAAAACGCGCCGCGATATCGCCCTGGTTTTCGTGGGCGCTGGCCCGCATCAGGACGCGCTGAAAAAGAAGCTCGCCGATCAGCCCGCGTATTTCCTGGGCGTGCAGGAAGACCCCACCCTCGCCGCCCTCTACGCCTCGGCCGACCTGCTCATCTTCCCCTCCGCCACCGATACGCTGGGGCAGGTCGTGCTCGAAGCCCAAGCCTCCGGCCTCCCCGCCCTGGTCACCACGCTCGGCGGCCCGCGCGAGCTCATCGATGCGGGGGAGACGGGCCTGGTGCTCCCACCGGGCGATGCGAGGGCGTGGGTGGAGGGAATTTTATTACTGATCGACGACCCCGCGCGGCGATCGAGCATGTCCGAAGCCGCCGCCCGGCGGATGGGGCGCTATTCGCTGCGGAATACGTTCGAGCAGTTCTGGCAATGCCATGTGGAGCGGATGCGGGCGGGGGAAGAGGTGTCGGAGGAAGCGGTGGCGGGGAGGGCGTGAGGGTAGGCGTTCTCCGCGAGTACACCCATCCCGCGAATGTTAAGTCATTGCATTTTTGGCGATGTGGAAGTGTTGCGAGTCTTTTCGGAGCGGACACCTTGTTGTGATGGAAGAGCTAACTGCATCGGAAAGCTAGGAGAAGCATTCGGAGAAGACCTTGAAGTTTATGACAACATTCGCAGAGGAATCATCAGATGACAACCCGACTGAAAGAGTTTCGTTCTGGTGCAAGGTTAGTCCTGAAAGCAGACGACCTCTTAATTGCAACGATCATGCCGCCTTCAAAGCATGTTCATATCGCAAAAGCGATTGTGGCAAGAAATGGACTGCTTGAATTCGCCGAGTGGATTAGCGGAACACCGGGACGCTACCAACATCGGACCACCCAACTTTCCCCCGAGAAGTTAGCGGCATTGGTGAACGTCCTTAGGGCTTTGGGTGATGTCGCGCAGCCGCTAAGGCTTGATGAGCGAGATGCCGATCTGAGTGAATTCGAACCTGATCGAAGGGTGTTTCTTAGATTTCGTTTCGAGCAAGGGGAGGTAACGCTTTTCAATCCAACTCGCCCGTTCTTTAAGTCTTTTGCTATTGGCGATCTTGTCAGAAGCACTTTCGCGGCTGCTTTCGAAGCTGTGGTTGCTGAACTTCCGCTGGATTGGATGACAACAACGGTGTAATGGAAGTTGGCCCACAATGCTTAGAGGCGTGCTCGTGGGAAGCGGGATGTTGCATTTTTGACGAATGGATTGAGTCGTGCCCAACACTCGTTAAGGAGGAGAATCCCCGTTGCACTGGGAGATTGTTGTGAGGCATTGTAAGCCTTTAGAAACATCGTCATCGACCAGGAATTGACCTTGCAGAAAGGAGGAAACCTCGATTCGGTGCGCATTGGGTATACTCTCCCCATGCTCTACGGCAACTACACCAACGAAGCGGCCTTTCGAAAGGATTTCGTCGCGCCCTTCCTCCGGCGGATGGGATTCGAGGGAGTGCAGGAAACGCACGGCAACAATGAATTTGGCTGCGACTTCATCTGCTGGGAACTGCACCGGATATTCGGCCACCGCCATTATGCGGTCGTCGTCAAACATCACGAAAAGCTCTCCCAAGGCACCCTCGCTCAGGCAGTCCTCGTGCAAATCCGCCAGGCCTTTGCAAAGCCGATCAAGACTTCGTTCAGCCCGCGCGATGTCCGTGCCTCAGTTGTCATCGTTCTTAACTCGGGTTCGATCAGCGAGAATGCCCGGCAGGAAATATGGAATGATCTAGCGGCCGAGCGATATGGCGATAACGTCGTTATGCTTGACGGCAACCAACTTGCCGCAGTCTCGCAGTTCGCCCAGGCAGGCGATGCGAAGAGGTCCAGGGGACTTCTCATTGGTTTGCGGGCTGAACTTCTCACAACCATGAACAACATCGGCGTAATGATTGAGTCAGTCATGATTCAGGGTCGGTTTGAGCCGCTGCCCATTCTCACGCGAAATCTCGAATCCCTGACGTCAACTCCTGAACTGCATGAGAAGATTACATTGCACAATTGCGTGGCACTTTTGAATGACCTGACGATTCTACGAACCCGCGCAAAACGGTTTGTCGCGCCCGTTGGCATTTCTACATTCTCCAGAGTGGCGGCATCGGAGTTTCAACGGTGCGCACTTTCCATTCGCTCTGAGTTAAACAGGATGCTCGCTCAGGTCGAGGCAGCTCTGCAGAGCCTAACCTGAAATTCGAATGAGATTCGCCCCGAAACGGCGCAGGAGTGTAGCCACGGGTGGAGCATCGGCGCAGCGCAGCCAGCCGATGCGCAACCCGTGGAAGACGCGGCGCGATGCCTTCCTGTATTCTTATTGATCCGTCCCGGAGGGACGGAGGAAGGGCAGGTCGCGTGGCGGGCGTTGTTCGCTTCATCCGCGCCGAACTTCCTTCGCCCCTTCGGGGCTCCGGTGTCACACGCGCGGGCGATCCACGGGTTGCGCTGCGCTCCACCCGTGGCTACATTCCTGCGCCCCTCCGGGGCGAAAACCATGATGGAATTTGACCGCCGGGCTCTCGTGCCTGATTCCATACGATGCGATATCCTCCCCACATCCGCGCATCCGGCGCGCATCTCATGCCCGCACTCGAACTCCTCCATATTCGCAAATCCTTCGGCCAACTCGCCGCGCTGGAGGATGTTTCCCTCCGCCTCGAACCCGGGACCGTCCACGGCCTCCTCGGCGAAAACGGCGCAGGCAAATCCACGCTCATGAACATCGCCTACGGCCTGCTCCGCCCCGACAGCGGACAAATCCGCATCGCACCACATGAAGATAACAGTGACGTCAACATCGCCCCAAGCACCGGTATCCAATCCGCAATCCACAATCCGCAATCCGCAATCTCCTTCCGCTCTCCCCGCGACGCCATCGCGGCCGGCATCGGCATGGTCCATCAGCATTTCATGCTCGCCCCCGCCATGACCGTTCTCGATAACATCCTCCTCGGCGACCGCCGCATGAAACAATGGCTCGCCCGCCGCGATGCCTCAAAAAAAATCGCCGAACTGGCCGACAAACTGAACCTCCCCATCGATCCCAGCGCCCGCATCGAATCCCTCTCCGTCGGCCAACAGCAGCGCGTCGAAATTCTCAAGGCGCTCTGGCGCGATGCCAAAATCCTCATCCTCGACGAGCCCACCGCCGTCCTCACCCCTCTCGAAACCGACCAGCTTTTCGCCGCGATTGATCGCCTTCGCTCTGCCGGCCACACCATCGTCTTCATCAGCCACAAGCTCAATGAAGTCAAACGCATCTGCGACAAACTCACCGTTCTCCGCCGCGGAAAAGTAGTATGGGAAGGCGACACCACCACCGTCTCCACCGAGGAAATCGCCCGGCATATGGTGGGAGAAGAGGCGCAACCGACGCCACCCCCCAAAGACAAAGCGCGCGATGATGCGCCCCTGCCCACGGCGATCGCCAATTCTCTTCAATCCGCAATCCACAATCCGAAATCCGAAATCTCAAATCCCAAATCTCAAATCTCAGATTCCAAATCTCAGATTTCAAATCCCAAATCCCCAATTGACCCCTCCACTTCCGATTCGCCCCCCATCCTCCAACTCTCCCAAATCACCTCCCGCCCCCTCCACAACATCTCCCTCTCACTGACCCCGGGCAGCATGCTGGGAATCGCCGGTGTCGATGGCAATGGCCAGCAGGAACTGGCCGAAATTATCGTTGGCCTGCGCCGCCCCACCGCCGGCCAGGTCCTCCTCGGCGGCATCGACATCACCCGCCACTCCATGAAAAAACGCCTCAAAATGGGCCTCGCCCACATCCCCAACGACCGCAAAAAAGAAGCCCTCGTCGGCACGATGTCCATCGCCGAAAACATCGCCCTCAAGTCCCACGACTCGCCTCCATTCGCCCGCGCAGGATTGATCTCCTGGCGCTGGGCCCGCTCCATCGCCCGGTCTCTCATCGAGAAATTCGACATCCGCGCCGGCTCGGAGCGCACCCCCGTCGCCACGCTCTCCGGCGGCAACCAGCAGAAAGTCGTCCTCGCCCGCGAACTGGCGCTCGCCCCGCCGCGCCTGATCGTCGCCATGAACCCCGTCCGCGGCCTGGACATCGCCGCCACCCGCTTCGTCTACAACCAGCTCCTCGCCGCCCGCGCCGCCGGCGCGGCCATCCTCCTCATCTCCAGCGAGCTCGATGAACTCATCGAGCTCTGCGACAAGATCGCCGTCCTCTACACCGGCCGCCTGACCACGACCGATTTCCCCAAGGCGGGCCGAGAAGAGATCGGGCGGCTGATGGCGGGGATTTGAAGGGCTGGCATGGGCAATGGTACTCCATTGCCCGTTTCCTGGCAGTCTGAAATCGTCTCTCGCGAATAATCCCCACGGGTAAAAGCACGTACCCGCACCACGCAAAACCGCGCTCCCTCATTCCCGCCGCGCCGCAACCGACCTTTCGGACTCCGCCTCCAGCGCGCGCCTTTTGGCCCGACCGCGGGCGCGGAGGTACTCGATGACCATGGGCAGGATGGAAATCAGCACGATGGCGATAATCACCAGTTCGAACCGCTTCTGCACGAACTCGAATTTCCCGAAAAACACGCCCGCCGCCACGCACATCAACACCCAGAGGACGCCGCCGATGATGTTAAACACCCAGAAGCGAAAGAAATTCATCTTGCCGATGCCGGCCACAAACGGCGCGAACGTGCGAACGACCGGCACAAAACGAGCCAGAATGATCGTCTTGGCCCCATATTTCACATAAAATTCCTGGGCCTGCACCAGGTGCTTTTTGTTCAGAAGTCGGCCGGTCTCCTTCTTGAAGACCGCCGGGCCGAGTTTGTACCCGATCCAGTAATTCACTGCGTCCCCCACCACCGCCGCGACCACCAGCAGGCCTGTCACCAGGGGCAGGTTCAGCGCGATATCCTTCCGCACGCCGATCGCCCCGATCGCGAACAGCAGCGAATCGCCCGGCAAAAATGGCGTAATCACCAGGCCCGTCTCGGCGAAGATGATCATGAACAGCACGATATAAATCTGGATCGTCCCGACGTAGTTGATCAGGTCGTTCCAGCGCTCGATGTTGTTCAGGCCGCCAAAAAGCAGATGAAAGAGTTTGGTGAAGAATTCCATGGGGCGGGGGATGAGGGGTTAGAGACCGGAAAATCGCGACGGGCTTCAGGGGTCAGAGGACAGGAATCGCGGAAGAGACAGTTTATTGACCCCCGAATGACTTGCCAGCCCGGGCCACTTTCGCCTGAATCTCGGCCGCGATCTTCAGCAGTTCCCCATGGGCAGGTCCATCGACAAACGGCCGGAGCGCCTCCAGAAGGGAGGGGAGATCGGGGTGGTAGCGCTGCACGAGCATGGCGATGTCGGCTTCGTAGAGCATCGCCCGTTGAAAGTTCCCGGCCCGGTAGAGGGCCGGCAGCGCGTACAGTTTCAGCAGCACCAGCCCATCAACCGTGGCACAGGGAACTTCCAACTCGGCAAATTGATGGTGAGTCGCATGTTTTTCCTGGACCAGCCGGAAGAGCGGATTTTCGCTCAGCAGCAGGTCCACGCGCACGCTCTTATATCTTCCCCGCGCGAAATCGCGATTCTGGTCCGAGATGACGATCTCGGGCAGTTGTGGCAGATCAGCCATCGACAAAACCAGGTCGATATCTTCCGTATTCCGGCCCTCGATGTACCGCAGCAGCGCCACGCCTCCCACCAGCAGGTATGGCGTCTTTCGCTGCGAAAGCATCGCAAACAGCTCCTGCAACTCCGCCGAGAATGAAAGTCCATTGCCCATGCCGTCTCCATTCTCATCCTGGCCCATCCATACCTCACGGCCCACCGCCCGCCCATAAAAGAGAATCTCCGCCACCGCCCGCAGTCCCGCGCCATCTTGAATCGTCACGCCCATCGAGCACCTCGGCCCGATTGTACCATCCCGCCCAATCCCCGCCGCATCCGATGCGGCTTCAAACCGCGGTCTACGATCCGCAATCGGCAAGCCACAATTCCCTCCACCCAACATCCACACCCGATTTCTCCCGATCACCCCCCCTTCCTTGATTGCCGATACATCAGGACTAGAATCCGTTGCGGTTGGTGCCGGTCGGTCAAGCCGGCGGGGATGGACTTCGAAATTCCATCCTTTCCCAGGCACGCACTGCACCCCAGGCGAGGGGCCGGCCTACAATACCCGGCCACAGGAGATGGACATGTTCGAACGATTCACGGACCGAGCCCGAAAGGTGATGGCACTGGCCAACCAGGAGGCGCAGCGGTTCAACCACGAATATATCGGCACCGAGCACATACTGCTGGGCCTGGTCAAGGAAGGCAGCGGCGTCGGCGCCAATGTCCTCAAAAACCTCGATGTGGACCTGCGAAAAGTCCGCCTGGAGGTCGAAAAACTCGTCAAATCCGGGCCGGACATGGTCACCATGGGCAAGCTGCCCCAGACCCCCCGTGCTAAGAAAGTCATCGAATACGCCATCGAAGAGGCCCGCAACCTCAACCACAACTATGTGGGCACGGAGCATCTCCTTCTCGGCCTCCTCCGCGAGCACGATGGCGTGGCGGCCCAGGTTCTGATGAATCTGGGTCTGAAACTGGAAGAAGTCAGGGAAGAGGTTCTGAACCTTTTGGGAGCCGGTGTGGAAAACGAAGAACCCGCCAGTCAGGAAAAACAGTCCAATAAGGGCAAGAGCAAGACCCCCGCCCTCGATAGTTTCGGCCGCGATTTGACCGAACTGGCCCGCGAAGGCCAGCTCGATCCGGTCATCGGCCGGAAAAACGAGATCGAGCGGGTCATCCAGATCCTCTGCCGCCGCCAGAAGAACAACCCCGTTCTCCTGGGCGAGGCCGGTGTCGGCAAGACCGCCATCGTCGAGGGCCTGGCCCAGATGATCATCAACAATTCCGTGCCCGAGATCCTCCACGACCGCCGCCTGGTCGTCCTCGATCTCGCCATGATGGTCGCCGGCACCAAATACCGCGGGCAGTTTGAAGAGCGCATCAAGGCCGTGATGAACGAGGTCCGCCGCGCCAAGAACGTCATTCTCTTCATCGATGAGCTGCACACCCTCGTCGGCGCGGGCGGCGCTGAAGGCGCGATCGATGCCTCCAAGGTTCTCAAGCCCGCCCTCTCCCGCGGCGAGATCCAGTGCATCGGCGCGACCACCTTCGACGAGTACCGCAAGTACATCGAGAAGGATGCCGCGCTGGCCCGCCGCTTCCAGTCGATCCACGTCGAGCCCCCGAACAAGGTCGATGCCATCGAAATCCTCAAAGGCTTGCGCGACCGCTACGAGGCGCACCACCGCGTGCAGATTCTCGATGCAGCGCTGGTCGCGGCCGTCGAGATGTCCGACCGCTACATCACGGGGCGCTGCCTGCCGGATAAGGCCATCGATGTTCTCGATGAAGCCGGCGCGCGCATCCGCCTGCGTTCCATGACCAAGCCGCCGAACCTGGCCGAGATCGAAGAGGAAATCGAGCGCCTTTCCATCCAGAAGGATGAGGCCGTCCGCAACGCCGAATACGAAGAAGCCGCGCGGCTGCGCGACACGGCCGAGGCTCTGCGCAAGAAGAAGGAGGAGATGCAGAAGCAGTGGCGCGACAAGGCCAAGGAAGTCGATGGCGTGGTCGATGAGGAGGTCATCGCCGAGGTCGTCTCCAAGATGACGGGCGTACCCCTCACCCGCCTGGAAAAAGAAGAAGCCCAGCGCCTGCTCGAGCTCGAAGCC
>JBBRTW010000256.1:0-9861 GCA_038244055.1 Tepidisphaerales bacterium
AAACAGGCTGCGCCTGCATCGGCGCGACGGCGGCCGACCCCTGCCCCGGCACCGCGAATTGCTTCGCGCAACTCGGACACTGCACGAATTGCCCGGCCGGCATCCCGGATGTATCCAGCACCTGGCCGCAATGGGGACATGAAGTAGTCTGCTGCATCTCCGTCTCCTTTAATGGACTGTGCGATCAATTGCCTGAGCGTTCAATCGTCGGACTTTCAGCGGCAATTGCAAGAGTGCGCCGGCCGGATGTCGGGGAAGCGGCACTTCGCTATTTTTTGGCGGCCGGACTTTCCTTTTCAGCCGTACCCGTGAACTCCTCGACCTTGGCGAAAATGTCATCCGTCTGCTTGCGCTGATAGATGAAATCATCCAGCCTTAGTGTGCCGGTCTTCTTATTGGCCAGCTCGTAATCCAGATAGGCGATTCCCTTGCGGTCCCAGTAGGTCTTGTCGATCGCCCGGATCGCATCCAGCGGCACCGGTGGATGCCCGGGCACCTCCAGCACGCCGCCGCGCAGGCGGTACGCCCCGCGCGAGTTGTGCAGGCTGAAGGCCAGCACTCCAAAGCCCAGCGCCGGCAGCACGATGCAGAGCACCTTCTGGAACATCAGATCGGTGTCGGTGTGTTCCTTGAGCTTGGTCAGCTCGAAATCCAGTTCCTTGATCCTTTTCTCATTGTTGGCGTTCTGGGCTTCCTTGATCTGCCTCTTGGTGTCGGCCACGCGCTGGTTCTCGTTCGGCCAGCCGAAAAACCCATCGTAGCCGAACCACGCCCCCGTGCCGGCCAGGATCACGACCATGATGTACCGCTTGATCCGATACTCGGCCGACGCCCGCGCGATAATGTCGGCCGCGGGCGCTGCGTGAGCGGCCGGGCCCGCCGAAGCGGCATGGGCAGCGTGGGCTGCGGGCGCATTGGCGGCGGCTGCGGCGTTGCGGGTCTGTGCTTTGGGCTGGTCGGCCATGAAGTCTCTTTCGGTGGTTTAGTCAGAACGGGATAATTCCAGGGCGCGGTCGATGCCGGCCAAGGTCAGCCGGGTCGATTCGATCGCGTCAGCGAATGCCCGCCGCCCGGCCTCGACCCGGTCCGGCGCGAGAGTCGCGGCGAAGCGATCCATATCCCGGCTCTGAGCCATGAGCGAATCGATCAGCCGCTGCGCTTTGGCCCGCGCCTCGCGCAGAAGCGTGTCGGATTCCCACGGATCGGCTGCCGCAGGCGCGCTGGACGAATTGGCGGGAAGGTCGGGCATTGACGTTGATGATTCTAATCCGCCCCGCCGGATCGACAACCTCCAGCGCGGGGAATTGATATTGTGGTGGAGAGTAAAGGAGAGGAAGTCACAAGTGCGGAATCGCGCCCGCTGAATTACTATCCCAACCGCGTTATGCGAATCCTCATCGCCCCCGACAAGTTCAAAGCCTGCCTGACTTCGCCCGAAGTCGCGGCCGCCATCGCGGCGGGGTTGCGCGAGGTTGACCCGTTGGCCGAGTTGGACTTGTGCCCCATCGCCGATGGCGGCGAGGGCACCGTGGCCGCGCTGGTCAGTGCAACGGGCGGGCGACTCGTCCACAAAATCGTCACCGGCCCTCTGCCCGAAATGCGCGTCGATGCAACCCTCGGAATTCTCGGCGGCCCAGCGCCGTCGGAAACAGGCGGTTCACCAACGAGCGCGCCGCACACAGCCGTCATCGAAATGGCCGCCGCATCCGGCCTGCACCTGCTTCGGCCCGATCAATTCAACCCCCTGCTCACGACGACTTTCGGCACCGGCGAACTGATCCTCGAAGCGATCCGATTGGGCTGCACACGGATCATTCTCGGCATCGGCGGCAGCGCCACGGTGGATGGAGGGATCGGATGCCTGCAGGCGCTGAGCGCTCAAATAATTCGAGGTGATGGGTCGCGCATTGGCCCGTCTGACACGCCACTCACTGGCCAGGACCTTCCCTCCATCAGCACCATTGCCCGCAGCGCAGACCAATCGATTAAAACCAAGACCGGCCAGCCCGTTGAAATCACAGTCGCCTGCGATGTCACCAACCCCCTCTTCGGCCCCACCGGCGCGGCCGCGGTCTTCGGCCCCCAAAAAGGCGCGACTCCGGAGCAGGTGAATTGGCTCGACCGCGCCTTGCACGAATTCGCCGCGCGAACGGGCACGCTCGACGAGGCCAACCTCCCCGGCGCAGGCGCCGCCGGCGGACTCGGGTTCGGCTTGATGGCCTTCGCGGGCGCGACCCTTCAGAACGGTTTTGATCTGGTCGCAAAGGCCGTCGATCTCGATGCCCGAATCGCGGCCGCTGACTTGGTCATCACGGGCGAGGGCCGGCTCGATGCCTCGAGCCTGCACGGTAAAACCGCGATAGGGGTCTCGCGGATTTGCAAGGGGCACGGGGTGCCGTGCATTGCGCTGGCGGGCGCGATCGATCGAGAAGCGGTGCGGGCTGCAAGAGATGAAGGATTGACGGCCGCGTTTTCGATTTGCGATGGGCCGATGTCTTTGGAAAAAGCGATTGAGAACGCGCGGGCATTGCTCCAGGGGACTGCCGCGCAGCTCTTGAGCGTATTCATGGCCGATCGCCCATCGCCTCTTTCTTCGCAATTGCGCGTTGGAGGGTTGCGGCAACCTCCTTCTCCTTGATAGCAGGGATTGCCTTGCGAATGCTCTCGATTGATTCGGGGCTGAGATCGCGGGTTCCTTCCAGCACCTGCGAAGCGGCCGCGCGTGTTTTTTCGATTCGAGCGTTGACGCAAAGGTCAAGAAGAAACGAGACCGCCCGCGCCTGCTCCTTCATCGCGCCTGCGGCCCTCGCCAGCAGATATCCTCTCTGCTCAGGGTCAATCCCCGCGCGATCAGCAAGGCCCCTCGCGATATCAATCAGGGCATCCTGATCTTCCTTCCGCATTCGCCAGGCACCCAGGCCAACATCAATGTTCCCGAGATCAAACGCGTCGAACTCACCCTTGGCCAGTAGCCGCCATGCCTTGAGGTGGTCGGAATCAGGCTCGAAGTAGGAATCGGTTTTGCAGAAATGCTGATCAATCTCAATTCGGGCCGAAGCATTCGTCCGGGGACTTAAGAGCAATTGGCGCAGGAAAACGTCCAAGTCTCCATCCTTCGATCCCTCGCATGTTTCGACGATCAGATGGGCTGCCCAAAGGGCGATTTCCGGCGTCGGACTCGAAGCGTATTCCTTGAGCTGGGCGAGCCGGTCCTTTTCCGGCGCGTTGCGCAGCACGACCACCGCCGCAATCGCCGCCTCAGCCTCTTTCACTCGTTTCGAGATGCCATGGCGAAGCGGAAAGCATCGCGGCAATCCGGAGACCACTGGATCAGTGCTGAGGACACCATTGTCAAGCGCAACCACACCCCAAATCCCCCTCTCTTGAATCTTCAATGGAGGCCAGACCCCTTTGAGGCCGACGCCCGGACGGAGCACGGAGATGACGCTGAACGTCTTTCCCTTCAAGTCAGCGGGACCCGCGCGGACGCCAACGACCTCTAACGTGCTTTGCGTATTGAAGTCACTGATCTGGCGAACCTCGGTCACGATGGTTTCGACGAGGAACTCCCGGTCAGTTGCCGCGAGGTAAGTCAAAGGCGGCTCCGCACCGGCACCGGGGGCCAATAACAAGACAGCGACGATGAAGTGCGCGGCTCTTTTCATAAACGACTTCATTTGCAGCCCTAAACCAATCGCCCTACCCCACCCGACTCGCCCGCTCCACCTCCGCCATCGTCTCCCTCTGTCGCTTCTCCACAAACTCCCGCGCCTTGGCCGCCTTGGCCTTCGCGGCGGCCGGGTCTTTGGCCATCGCCAGCACCGCCGGCACGATCCCCGGAATCTGCTTTTCATCATCCAGATCGAAAAGCCAATCCTCCAGCCCGATGTCGCGCCACATGTAACCCTTGCTGGTCTGCTCAATAAACCGGCAGACGATGGCCGGGATTCCGTTGCCGATGCACATTATCGGCGAGTGCATCTCCAATCCAAAAAGCCCGGCCGATCTCACATATGTGCTCAGCGCCTCATCGGTCACCCAGTATTTGTCGCGCCAAACCACCTTCTTCTTCACATCCTCCGGCAGCGGATCGACCAGGATATCCTTCCCCAAGGCCACCTGACTCTGATCTTCCGGACAGACCAGGACTTTCATGTCGGTGTTGCGCACCACTTCGACGATCGCCTGGCGGATCGGGCCATTATCGTGCTCCCTCATGGCCATGTTCTTCTTCATCGCCAGTTCATCGTTGGCCGTCGGCGTCGTACCGTGAATCTTCCAGTAAGGCGTCTTGCGATAGCGCGGAATCGCGCAGAGGAATTTGCCCGCTTCGAGCCCGTGCTCCTTCAGAAACGCATCGGCGGCCGGATCGTTTCGAATGTCCGTCGCGAACGCCCCATCGGGGGCGAACTCCATGATCGGGCATTTGACGCCGTGTTCCTTCGCGAATTGCAGCGACACTGAATCGCGGAAGTAGGCGAACTTGGCGCTAGTCAATAATTCAATCGCCTCGGGCGCGACACTCGAAAACGTGATGCCGTAAACGCCGTAAGGCTTGCCCGTCTCCTTTTTCCAGCGGGCAATGCTCGATTGCGCCACCAGCGATGGCCCCGATGAATGCAGAAGGAAATCACTCTCGGCGATGGCTTTGGTGATCTCCTCGGCGTGCTTGGCGACGATCAGCTTGGGAAACCGCTTGGCGAGAATTTCCTCCACGCCGTTATCCACCTTGGTGGGCCAGAGCCGAATCTCCGCCTGCGGCAGATATTTTTCCAGCAGATGCAGCACGCCCGGCGTATGGGCGATGTCCCCGATATTGACCGTCTGCCACGATGACCTGAGCAGAATCCGCGCCGGCCGATTCTCCGCCGCCGCCAGCCGCGCGATCGGCGCAAGGCTGGCCGCCAGCGCCGCCCCAAGAACTGATCGACGGGAAAAACGCGTGGGGAGATCGAGGTGGTTCATGGGGGTAATGGTAGTTGGCCGTTGGTCATTGTCCATTGTCAGTTGTCCATGGTCTGTTGTCAGTTGTCAGTTGTCGATGGCCAGGTGTCCGTTGTCATTGGTCCGTTGTCAGTGGTCCGTTGTCCGTGGCCAGTGGGCAGTCGCCGTCATCCTGAAGGGAGTTCAGCGACCGAAGGATCTTGCAGGTACGTCGTGGGCCACTCGTCTTTGCGAACGGGCCAATACGTTGCGGCAAGATTCCTCGGTCGCCTGAAGCTCCCTCGGAATGACGGACCGCATCCTGCGGCGCGGGGCATCCTGCGGCGCGAGGCATCCTGCGGCGCGGGGCATCCTGCGGCGCGGGGCGTCCTACGGGGCGGGGCGTCCTACGGGGCGGGGCATCCTGCGGGGCGGGGCATCCTGACCCTCTCCCGCGTACAGGCGAGGGAAAAGGATATCGCCTCAATTGCTGTCCCGGGTGTCGCGACGCGGGGCCAATATCGATATACTTACACCGTCAGGGGGAATTTGGAGGATTGGTCTATGTCGAAGGCCCATGTCGATCCCGGCGAGCTCAGGCGGTTCGCCCAGGACCTGAATCGGTTCAACAACGAGCTGCAATCGCTGGTTGGCACCATCCACGGCAAGCTGCGCAACCTCGAAAGCTCCTGGCGCGACCAGGAACAGAAAAAGTTCAGCGAAGCCTTCGAGCAGACCGCCCGCGCCCTGAGCCTCTTTCTCGAAGCCTCCCATCAGCACGTGCAGTTCCTCGGGAAGAAGGCGAATTTGATCGAGGATTATTTGAAGACGCGGTAGCAGTTGTTAGTTGCTAGTTGTTAGTTGCTAGTTGCTAGTGGCGGACCGGCGAGTAAACCGCAACCTGCTTTCAATCACTACCCACTGACAACTGACAACTGACAACTGACAACTGACAACTGACCACTGACCACTGACCACTGACCACTGACAACTAACAACTAACAACTAACAACCAACAACTCCCATGAGTGGATTCGTCCGAGTCGAAAACGTCGAGTCGCTGCAGGTGTTCCGGCAGTGCATGCTCAAGTTCGCCGAATCGGTGAATACCGCCCTGGCCGATGCCGAGGCCGAGGCGGCGCGGGTGCTGGTCTGGCTGGAGACCGAGGCACAGACCTATTGGGGCTCGCAGATTCGCAAGCGCCATGAGATCTGCGAGCGCTGCAAGGACGCGGTGCGGCAGAAGAAACTGTACAAATCCCCCACCGGCAATACCCAATCCGCCGTCGAGGAAGAAAAGGCCCTCCGCGTCGCCAAGGCCAAGCTCGAAGAGGCCGAGGTCAAACTGAAAAACGTCCGCCGCTACGGGCCGCGCCTGCAAAAAGAGCTGGCCATTTACAAAGGCGGCGTCTCCCGCCTCCAGACCGATGTCTCGGCCGATGTGCCCCTGGCGATCGCCCGCCTCGATAAAATGATCGCTTCCCTCCGCGCTTACGCCAACCTGACCATCTCCGGTGCCGGCGCGATCGCCGAATCGTCCGAAGCGGCCGCTTCCATGGCCCGCGCCGCCGCCGCCATGGCCGCCACCAAGGAGGATTTTGCCCCACTCCGCAAGAAGACTCTCCTCGTCGATCGCACCAAAGCCACCCCGGCCGATATCCGCCTCGAAGCCTGGTCCGATGGCCTGGTCACCGACCGCGAGCGCGAGATGATGGCCAAGATCCAGGCCGCCCGTCGGCCTCTGCTCCCCGAGGCACGGGTGATCATCGAAAAGGGCGCGTGGGAGTCCGATCGCATCTATCTGGAGCGCACCGCCCCGGCCGAGGGCGATTCCGGATGGTTCCTGGGCAATACCGAGGGCAAAGCCAAGGAGTATGTCGTCGTCACGGTCGGCGCTCTGGCCGAGGCCCGCTCGGATCTGGCCGAGGTGCTGGTTCTCCCGGCCGGCTGGCTGGCGATCATCGGCAGCACGGGCGTCGAAGTGGTACTGGACGAGCGCGGTGCGGATTTGTGGGGCCGCGAGGGCGTTGGCGGCGTGGCCAGTACCAAAGTCGTTGAAGGGACCAGCGCGCCGGCGGGCATCGCCGGCGCATCCACAGGCCCGGCCGGAGTTTCGGCCGGCCCGCAATGAAAGACCATCATGGGCGTTTACGAAGGACGTGGACAACTCAGCAAGTCGATGAAAGAGCTTCTCAACGCCTGGCTGGACTGCCGCGCCTCCTGGAAAGACGCCAACAGCGAGCGCTTCGAGAAGAAGCATGTGCTGCCGATGGAGATGGATTTGCGCAGCGCCGTCGGTTCGATGGATGTGATGGCCCAGTTGCTCGGCAATATCAAACGCGATTGCGAGTAGAAATCGGTGGGTAGTAGGCGGAAGGCAGTAGGCAGTAGGCAGATAGGTTTCGGGCAGGAGTGAGAAAGTACACCAATGGAGCAGACACCCGTGCAGGAAAACGCGCCGACGCGACCCGATGAACAACCCACCGCCGTATTCCCGGCCGGTGCCGATGCGCCGGTTCCGGTGGCGCTGCCCAAGCCCGGTCCTTCCGATCGCGAGATGCAGCGGATGGCCCTGCGCGAACTCGTCGAGCTCTCCACCACCTGCGCCGCCGAAGAGACCAGCATCGAAGAAAAACATAAGGTCGAGCTGGTTCAGGAGGAAAAAGACAACGAGCGCCACGCCTGGGCGGCCGAGCAGCGCGCCACCACCGGCGAGGCAGGGGTCAAGGAGAAATACGCCGAGCGCATCGAAAAGGTGAAGCAGGCCTTCCTCTCCCAGACCGCCGCCGTCCGCGATGCCGATGCCAAGGGCAAGCGCAAAGTGCAGCTCGAACACGGCCCCAGGGAATCGGAGATCAAGAAAAAGTACGATGAGACCGTCTGGCTGGCCGAGGCCGAGCTCGATGCCCGTCAGGCGCAGATCCGCGTGGAACAGAAAAAGGCCAAGGACGACCTGAAAGAGCACGAGGAAGAAACCGATGGCCTCGAAGGCAAGGCCCAGGATCTGCTGAAAACCTACAAGCATAAATCGGCCGATACCGATCCCTCCGCGATGGCCACCGAGGGCGAGCCGGCGGGCCCGGGCAATTTCGCCGCCAAGCGCGATGCGGCCATCGTCGAAATTCGCAAGCTCGATGAGCTCTTCGCGCCGCGCCTGTTCGTGGGCGGCCGGCCGATGCTCATCCTGATTGTCCTTCTGGGCATCGCCGGCGGTGCGACCCGCGCGCTGACGATGGATCGGCCAGTCTTCAAGCCCGAGCCGTATTATTTCGCCGGCGGCGGCACGCTGGTTGGTGCCATCGTGCTGGGAATTCTCGTCGCCTCGATGGCGAAAAAGAGCCTGCGCCGGCAATGGACGCGCACGCGCCGGTCATTGGATGACACGCGCAAGGCGGCCAAGTATGACCACGAGGCATCCCTCGCCGAATTGCAGAAGCGGGCCGATGAAGCCACCGAAAAGCGCGCGGCCGAAGGTGCCGCCGCCAAGCAGAAATTCGGGCCCATGCTGACGGCCATTCAGGAAAAGAAAAAGGCCGCCCTTGCCGCGTTGGCCGAGGACACCGCCGGCAAACTCAAGAGCCACGAAGAAAATCGCGATACGCTGCTCTTCGAGGCCGATGGCTGGCAGGAGCGGCATCTGGCGGATGTGAAGTCGCGGATGGAAAACGAGCAGGAGAACAGCCGCAATCGCCACGCCGCCAAGCTGGCCGACATCGCTGATCGCTACGCCAGCAATCGCAAGACCCTTGAGATGAAATGGAACGATGGCCTGGCCCGCATCGCCCGCCCCATGCGCGAGGCCGGCAAGGGTAACGGCCACCTCGTCTACGACTGGGCCAGCGTCAACTGGCGCGACTGGCAGCCGCCCAAAGAATTCGCCACGCTCATTCGCTTCGGCGAGCTCCAGGTGGATTTGAAGCAGATCACCGATCAAGTCCCGCAGCAACTGGCCCTGCCCAAAGCTTTCAGCGTCCCCGCGAATCTGGCCTTCCCGCGGGCCTCTTCACTTCTCGTCCACTCCGATCGCGATGGTCGGCCCGAGGCGATCTCCACCATCCAGATGGTTATGTCGCGCCTGCTGACGAGCCTCCCGCCCGGCCGCGTGAAATTCACGATCATTGATCCCGTCGGCCTGGGTCAGAATTTCGCCGGCTTCATGCACCTGGCGGATCACGATGAATCGCTGGTCGGCAGCCGAATCTGGACCGAGCGCGAACATATCGAGCAGCGCCTCCTGAACCTGACCGAGCACATGGAAACGGTCATCCAGAAATATCTCCGTAACGAGTACGAAACGATCGATGAGTACAACGCGCAGGCGGGTGAATTGGCCGAGCCGTATCGGTTCCTGGACATCGCCGATTTCCCGGTGGGCTTCGAAGGCGATTCCTTCCGCCGGCTCTCCTCGATCGCCAGCACCGGCGCCCGTTGCGGCGTCTACACGCTGGTCATTCGCGACACGCGCGTGCCGATCCCGCAGGGCGCGCACTTCGATGAGCTCGAAGGCCACAGCGTCAATCTCGTCCGCAAGGATGGGCGGTTCGTCTGGAAGGATGAGGTCTTCAAGCAGTTCCCCCTGCAGATCGATCTCCCGCCCACGGAAGATCTCCTCACCGAGATCATGGATGTGGTCGGCAAGTATGCCAAGGACGCCAATCGCGTCGAGGTCCCCTTCTGGCAGATCGCCCCGCGCGAGGACAAGGATTTCTGGTCCCGCAGCGCCCGCGCCGATCTCAATGTGCCGGTTGGCCGAATGGGCGCAACCCGCCTGCAAAGCCTTCGCCTGGGCAAAGGCGTCGCCCAGCATGCGCTGGTGGCCGGCAAAACCGGCTCGGGCAAATCGACCCTCCTCCACGCGATGGTCACCAACATCGCCATGTGGTATCCGCCCAAAGAGGTCGAGCTTTACTTGATCGACTTCAAAAAGGGCGTTGAATT
>JBBRTW010000257.1:0-9789 GCA_038244055.1 Tepidisphaerales bacterium
ATCACCCAGGGCGCGGGCGGCAAGCAGTTCCCCCATCACCGCGGCATTTTCATCGGCTTCAACAAGATCGACGCCGGCGGCAAGAAGTACGACCGCTGGCACATGACCAAAGGGGAAATCGTCCATCAGAAATTCGAGAATCAGAAGGCAGATGCCGACCAGGCCGCGTTTACCTCCATCACCCACTGGAACGATGAGAAAGGCGAGCCATTCGCCGTCGAGCAGCGCACCATGACCTTCCATCGCGCCCCGGCCCCCGCGCGCCTGGCCATCGATTTCACCTCCACGCTCAAGGCGGTCGTTGCCGACACCATCTTTGGCGGCGATCCCGAACATGCCGGCGTCCAGTACCGCCCGGCCGGCGATATCATCTCCTCCAAAACCAGCTACCTCTACCCCAAGGCCGGCGCAGTCCCCCATAAGGACAAAGACTATCCCTGGGTCGCCGAAACCTACACGCTCCCCCCCGATAAGACCTACAGTGTCATCGAGCTCAATCACCCCGAGAATCCCAAGAGCACCCTGACCTCCGCCTACCGCGACTATGGCCGGTTCGGTTTCTTCCCCACCTTCACCGTCAAGGCCAACGAATCGCACACGCTCAATTACCGCTTCATCATCGCCGAAGGCGCGATGCCCCCGGTGGATTACATCCAGAAGGCCTGGGATCAGTACACGGGCGCCAAGGAAGCCAGCAAACTCCCCGAGACCACCGCGCTGCCGGCCGAGGGCGCTGCCAAGACCCCCGGCAAAAAGCCCGATCCAAAAGCTCCGGCAAAATAGGGTGGGCACCGCCCACCATCCGCGACTGGGCCCCATTCTTCTCGCCCCAATGCACCGGTCATTTGGCGCATCGACCGCCCGCCTCCGCCCATTCCTCTGGCACGAACTTTGATCTTCTCCATGACGTAGCCTCATTTAGCCGATGTAACCTGCGTCAGCCGCGCAGGCATCGGATGGATCCTCCGGCCCATTGTCGGTTCCCCGCGAATCGCCAGCCGCCGGACCAACATACGTGGAGGTCGATCATGGCCCGCAAGTCCCTCAGCCGCGTCGAGTCCCGTTCCGGAGTCGATTCGATCAGCATCGACCCGACTCTCCAATTCGATCCCCAGCGCCTGATGATCGCCATCTCCTACCACGTTCTCGACGAAGGCCTCGCCACCGAGCTTTGCCCCTCCTGTATCACAGCGACACTTCGCCGCTTCGAAGCCAACGATACACATATCAGCCTGTCAAAAAGTCGCTGGTCCGCCATGAGCAACCCGCAGCGCCTCGAATGGCTCCTCGTCTCCAGCCACACCGACACCTACAGCAACGAAGACGGCAAGGCCATGTTCCGCGAGAGCAAGTAACAAATGTCAGCGGGGTTCGAGCGTATGAAGAGGTGACCGGCTTGGTACACTGCGAGTACCGGCTGGGCCGTCACCATGCGCTTCACCATTCTCCTATTCATATTCTGTTTTACACTCGCCGCCACACCGGCCGAGAAGAAGATGCGCCGCAATCGGGCCAGTCCCGATGCGCCGATCACCTCCGCCGCCGAGGTGCGCGATCTGGACCCCGATGAGGCCGCCCGGCGGATTCCGGTGAAGATTCGCGGGGTCGTGACTTACGTCGCCACCGCGCCCGCAATCCTCTTTCTTCAGGATGATACCGGCGGGATTTGCGTCATCGGCCCGCGCGAAAAGGAAATGCGGCTGCAGGTCAAAGTGGGCACGCTGGTTGAAGTCGATGGCGTCACCGCGGCCGGCCGGATGACGCCCTATATCGCCGCCAAGCAGAAGGATCCGCTCCGCATCACGGTGCTGGGCGACGGCCCGCTGCCGACGCCCCAGCCGGTCAGTTTGCGGCAGCTCGGCTCGACGGAATTTCATGGTGAGCTGGTCGATGTGTCCGGCATCATTCGCTCGATCCGCACCGAAAATATCGCCCCCAACGGCGCTACCGAGGCCTTGATCCTTACCCTCGCCTCCGGGCCCGACCGCATCGAGGCGGCCATGCTCAACTGGCATGCGGGCACGCCCCTGCCGAACCAGTACATTGGCGCATCGGTTCATGTGCGCGGCGTCTTCAACTCCACGACGCCCGAGCGCCAGCCGGCCGCGGGGATGAAACTGCTCATTCCGGCCATGAAGGATATCCGCATCGATCAGCCGGGTGGGCCCGCGTTTGAAATGCCTGTTTCATCGATTGCCGCGCTGCGCGACGCGGATGTGGATCATCCCGCGCCGGTGCGGGCGCGGATCAAGGGGATTCTGACATTGCCCCTTCCCGGCAAGGGGATGTACGTGCAGGCCGAGGATGGCGGCGTCTGGGTGGATGGCGCGCCGGGCAGTCTGAAGGCGGGGGATAAGCTGGATGTGGTGGGCTTTCCCGCCCTGCGCGGGGCGGCCGTGCTTCTGGAAGATGCGGTCTGGCGGGTCATGGGGCGTGAGGCGCTCCCCAATGCGCCGCTGCTGACCGCCGAGCAGGCGCTGGAGCCGGCGGTCGATGCCAAGCTCGTGAAGCTGGAGGCGCTGGTTCTCGAAGTCTCACGCCTGTCCGAAGGGCCGACGATGGTGCTGCAATCGGGCGATCGCGTTTTCCTGGCCCGCATGGTGGACTCGGCCGCGCTGCCGGCGCTGCGCCCGGAAAGCTGGGTGCGCCTGACCGGCATCTGCCTTCACAATCGCATGCCCGATTCTTCGGCCGGCGGGCCTATTCCCGTTACGAGCGCATCGGCGCATCCGGGATCGTGTCATTTGCTGCTGGCGTCGCCGGCATCGGTCGATGTGATCCGCGCGCCTTCGTGGTGGACCCTCCAGCGCGTGCTGGCGGTGTGCGGGGGGCTGGCATTGATGGCGCTGCTGGCGCTGATCTGGGTGATCGCCCTGCGCGTGCGGGTAGCGCGGCAGACGGCCACCATCGGCTCGCATCTGGCGCGGGAAACGTTGTATGAAGAGCGCGTCCGCATCGCCCGCGAACTGCACGATTCCCTGGAGCAGGATTTGCTCGGCATCTCCATGCAGCTCAACGCAACCGAGAAACTCCTGGTCCATCCCGATCGCGCCCGCGATTCGCTCCATCTGGCCGCCGCCATGGTCCGCCGCAGCCAGGCCGAAACGCACCGCGCCGTCTGGGACCTGCGCGACAACCGATCCAATGGCGATAACCTGGTCCCCAAGCTCCAGGAGGCGGTTGCCGGAATGACCCCCGCCGCCGGCACGCAGATCAAGGTGCATGTGATCGGCCAGACCTATCCCCTGGCCGCGCCGATGGAGAATCATCTCTTTCGCGTCGCCCTGGAATCCGTGACCAACGCCCTCAAGCATGCCCGGGCGACGCGGATCGAAGTAAACCTGGAGTTCGGGGAGCAGGCGCTGACATTGAGGGTGATGGATGATGGCCGGGGATTCGATACCGAGAAAGCGCCGCCGCCGAGCAGTGGGCATTTCGGGCTGTTCGGGATGAAAGAGCGCGCGGAGAAGGTGGGGGGGAAGCTGACGATCGCGAGCGAGGGTGGAAAGGGGAGTTTGATTTGTCTGGTGGTGCCTGTAGCGCAAGTCTGAGAGACCGCGAATGAAGGCGGCTATGCCAGATTATTCACCACGAAAAACACGAAATGCACGAAGAGAAATGAGCCAAAGGACTTACAGTCAAAAAGTCGGTAAACGGTGAATTGCACGTTGTGCAAATTACATTTCTACTCTTATCCGGTCTTCTTCGTGCCCTTCGTGTTTTTCGTGGTTCATCTGAATTATTCGGGCTAGGCCGACGCTTCGGACCTATCCCCAATAATCGCCGTGACGCTTTCATGGTCGAACCAGAAACTCGCCACCTACGCCGCCCGCGACGGCTTCAGCACTTCCACATGCGCCAGATGGAGGTACGAGCAGAATGTCAGCCGCTCGCCATCTGAAGTGGTTGGATCGGGAAGCGCGAGAACCAACGACTTCGAGGTAACCAACACCATTTCCGGATGCATTACGTTGTAGCTTTCGCCGCTGCTCATGACGATGCGGAAGGGTTCGAAAGGCTGTCGTTTAAGGATTTCACGAAAGGTATCGGCTGTCATGATTTGAATTATGCTGTCGTGGGTTGTAGGTGTCAGGAAATCTCTCTTGGGCAGACAAGAATGTCCGCCCCACCGGACTCACGGCGGCAGCAAATACACCGTATCCAGCGCTTCCTTCGTCAGCAGCACCGTTTCCACATGCCCATCGGCAAAAGCGATGTTCATCCGCTTCGAATGCCGCGCCATGTCGAAATTCTCGACCGAGTCCACGCGCCCATTATTCGAGAATGCATCGCCCAGTGAGGCCGTGCCCGTGCCCGCCAAACTCGGGCTCCAGCAGATCCAGCCATCGGGGACCATCGAGACGGCCGGCGCCTTGCGCGGCACCGCATCGGTAAAGACCGCCACTTCGCTGGAGCGGCGGATTCCCGCGAGGTTGCCTTTCAACCGATTGGCCGAATAGCGCGAGTCGTAGTGGTAGCCAAGGACGCCTTCGTTCAGCCCGTAATCGGAATTGGTGGACCACATCGTCCATGGATTCGGGCCGATCGAGAAGATCACCATGGTCCCCTGGCCGACCACCGTCGTGTCATTGGGGTCGCTGGTCTTCTTCGGCTTTTCCAGCGAATCGGTATCCGGGCACATGAAACGCTTCCACACCCCATCGCGGGCATTGAGCGCCTGGTCCAGCGCGGTCCAATTCTCGAAAGGCAGATCGTTTATCCCCAGGTAGGGACCCAGCGCCGCCGGCAGAGGCACCACGACCTGCCCCGCCCCGGGAAAGTCGGCATAGGTATAGCGGCGGCGCAGCGCATCATTGAGGGACGCCGGGTAATCGCTGGAAATCTTGGTGGGATCGACCGTGAGATACCCGGCCAGCGGGAGAAATCCCCGGTGTTCCTGGGCGCACATCAAGCTCGCCTGCACCAGGCAGCGCAGATTGGAACTGCACTGCACCAGCCGCGCCTGCCGCCGCGCCCCCCGAATCGACGGCAAAAGCAGGCCGATAAGGATGGCGATGATGCCTATAACGACAAGCAACTCAACCAGCGTAAACGCCGAGCATCGTGTTCGCCGAACGCGCACCCAGACTCCTTCAGACGCGGATGTCACCGAATCCTGCATACACTCAAACGCCGCGCAGTTAATTTGTCAATCGAGAAGATGCCTCGATTGGTCTTTTAGGATACCCTCTATTTCATGTCCGATGCGCCGAAAATCAAAATTCTCATCGTGGATGACCATTTCGTCGTCCGCATGGGGTTATCCAGCACACTCAACCTCGAGCCGGATATGCAGGTGATCGCCGAGGCCAAGACCGGCAAGGAGGCCCTCACCCTCTACGAACAGCATTTGCCCGATGTCGTGGTGATGGACTACCAGCTTCCGGAGCTAAACGGTGCCGAGGCCACCGCCGCCATCCGCGCTAAGCATCCCGAGGCCCGAATCATCATGCTTTCGGTCTACAAGGGGGAGGAGGACATCCACCGCGCCGTCCGTGCCGGGGCGGCCGGATATCTCCCCAAGTCTTCCGAGCCTTCCGAATTGATGGATGCGATTCGGCAGATATTTGCCGGCGGTCGCTACTTCCCCGGCCCGATTGATGCCGCCCTGGCCAAGCGGGCCACCCGCGACGAGCTCTCCGAGCGCGAAAAACAGGTTCTCGAAATGCTCGTTAAAGGCCGAAGCAACAAAGAGATAGCTCATCAACTGGGGATCAGCGAGAACACCGTCAAAGTCCACACCACCCGGGTGTTCGAGAAGCTCAGTGTCGCCGACCGGCTTGAAGCGGTGACCGTCGCCATCCGCCGGGGGATCGTGCATCTTCAGTAACTGTCCCGCTTTAAGTAAACGCACCTCGCAGGTAGGGGTATTACCCAACAGTAGTATTGTGCCGTTTCTGCGGACGGTCTATCTTCCTCACAACGGTCTACTCCGCACTTATTGAGGACACCTCACATGCGAAAGCTTCCCAATTACGATCCGGCCGAGCACACCCCCCGTCTTGAAGACGCCTTCATGACCCGCCGCGAGGCGCTGCAGCGCACGGGCATGGGCATGGGCATGCTCACGCTCGGCACCATGCTCGGCAGCAGCCTGATCGGGCGCTCGGCGCTGGCCGCCCCGCTCGGCAATGGTGCAACCACGAACACGGTCGCCAAAGGTCCGCTTTCACCCAAGCTGCCGCCCAACAAGGTCAAGGCGAAGCATGTGATTCACATCTTCGCCGGCGGCGGGCCTTCGCATGTGGATACGTTTGATCCCAAGCCGTCGCTCGCCAAATACGAAGATCAGGTCTTGCCTGGGCTGAATGGGCTGGCGTTTCCATCGCCTTTTGAATTCAAGAAGATGGGCAAATCGGGGATCGAGGTTTCGGAAATCTTCCCGCAGCTTGGCCAGTGCGTGGATGATATGACCATCATTCGCTCCCTCTGGACGGACATCCCCGCCCACGAGCCAGCCTCCAAGTTCATGCACACCGGCTCGCTCCAGCTTCAAAAGCCATCGCTCGGCTCCTGGGTCGTCTATGGCCTGGGTAGCGAGAACCAGAACATGCCCGGCTTCATCTCGCTCGGTGGCAAGCCTGAGTATCGCCAGGCGGCGTTCCTGCCGAGCCTCTTCCAGGGCGTGAACGTCAACTACAACTCCAAGATGCCTCTCACGCAGGTGCTGCTGAACATCCACAACCCCTTCACCGGTTCGGAAGATCAGCGCCGGCAGTTGGACCTGGCCCGCAAGCTCAATGCGATGCACGCCGAGAAGCTCCACAAAGAAGAGCAGCTCGAAGCCCGCATCGAATCGTTCGAGATGGCCTTCCGCATGCAGACCGAAGCGACCGATGCCTTCGACATCACTAAGGAATCGCAGGAGACGCGCGACCTCTACGGCAATACGGAATTCGGATCGAAGATGCTGGTGGCCCGTCGACTGGTCGAGCGCGGCGTGCGCTTCGTGCAGGTCATGGCGGGTGGTTGGGACCATCACCAGAACCTGGAGCAGAGCCTCCGCAAGAAGGCGGGCGAGATCGATCAACCGGCCGCGGCGCTGCTCAAGGATCTTAAGAAGCGCGGACTGCTCGATGACACGCTGGTCATCTGGGGCGGCGAGTTTGGCCGCACCGTGACTCGCGATAAAGGCGGCGCGGGCGCTCCCGGCCGCGATCACAATGGCCGGGCGATGTGCTGCTGGATGGCCGGCGGTGGCGTCAAGGGCGGATTGGCGTACGGCTCTACCGATGAATTTGGCGCGCGGGCGGCCGACAATCGCGTTCACATTCACGATCTGCACGCGACGATTTTGGCACTGCTGGGCTTCGATCACACGAAACTGACGTATCGCTACAACGGCCGGGATTTCCGCCTGACGGATAACTTCGGCGTGCCGGTCAAAGATGTGATCGCCTGATCTCTAATTTCGCCCGTTTCTTGGCGCGAGTCGACCGTCCGCACGTTGGAAATGATTGGCAAATGGGCGAGGCACCCATGCTACGGCAGAACGAACCATGAAAAAGATTCTCTTCTCGACCGCCGCGATTCTGGCCGCCGCCTGTGGATTGGCGTTGGCCGCTCCCGTGGGCAAAGCGCCTCCCGCAAAGCAGCCCACCGCGGAGAAGCCCAAAACACTGCTCGCCGCCGTCACCCCCATGCCCCCCGCCGGCGCGGTCGCGCCTGGTGCCGCAGGCGCATCGACGGTCCCACAACTGTCGGCCGAGCAATCGCAGTTTTTCGAGTCCAAGGTCCGCCCGATCCTGACCAGCGCCTGCTACAAGTGCCATAGCGTCGAACAGGGCAAAGCCAAGGGCGGCCTCACCCTCGACACGCGCGATGGCGTTCTCAAGGGCGGCGAGAATGGCAAGGTCATCGCCGCCGGCGATCCGGCCGCCAGCAAACTGATCACCGCCATCACTTACAACGATTCTGAACTGCAGATGCCTCCCAAGGGCGAGAAACTGCCCGATAAGGACATCGCCGTCCTGACGGAGTGGGTGAAGATGGGCGCGCCTGACCCCCGCGTCGGCCCATCGGTCGGTAAACTCACCGGCCTGACCGACAAGGCCCGCGCTCACTGGGCCTATCAGCCCGTGAAAAATCCCGCGATTCCTGAAGTGCAGACCAAGGGGTGGGTTAAGACGCCGGTGGATTCGTTCATTCTCGCCAAGCTCGAAGCGGCGGGGTTCAAGCCCTCCGCGCCCGCCAACAAAGAAGCGCTCCTCCGCCGGGCAACCTACGACCTGACCGGCCTCCCCCCCGCGCCCGAAGAGGTTCACGCCTTCCTGAACGATCAATCCGCCAACGCCTTCGAAAAAGTCGTCGATCGCCTCCTCGCTTCGCCTCATTACGGCGAGCGCTGGGGCCGATTCTGGCTCGATTCCGCCCGCTACTCCGACACCAGCGGCCAGGAAAACAACAACACCAAGACGGATTACCGCTACGCCCACGCCTGGACTTATCGCGATTACGTCATCAAGGCTTTCAACGATGACAAGCCTTTCGATCAGTTCATCGTGGAGCAGATCGCGGCCGACCTGCTCCCCGATTCGTCCAAGCATCCGGAGCGCCTGGCAGCGCTCGGTTTCATGACCGTCGGCAAGCGCTTCCAGAATCCCAACGATACCATCGATGAGCGCATCGATTCGCTGACCAAATCGACGATGGCCGTCACCGTCGCCTGCGCGCGGTGTCACGATCACAAGTTCGATCCGATCCCGACGGCCGACTATTACTCGCTGCACGGCATCTACGCGAGCATCGTCGAACCGGCCGAGCAGCCCCTCCTGGGGGGCACGCCTTCGGGCAAGGATTACGAAGATTACAAGGCGAAACAGGCGACGATTGAAGCGAAGAACCGCGACATGTACTTCAACATCGTTGAAGTGCAGGGCAAGGAGTTCCGCCATAAAGCCACGCCCTATCTGCTGGCCAATCTCTACGGCCGGAAGAACATGAAGGATGAAATCATCGAGCGCCAGAAGCTCATCAAGGATTTCAAGCTGGATCGCGATCTCTATCAGGGATTGAAGGTGATCCGCCCCAACGATCCGGTCTTCAGCCCGATTGTCCGCTTCTCGCAAATCCCCGCCGACCAGTTCGCAGCCCGCGCCAAGGATGTGCTGGCGGAGATTTCCAACTGCAAGATCAACCCGCGCCGGCCAATCAATCCGCTGGTGGTTGCAGCCTTCAAGAACGTCGCCGCCGATTCACTCAAGAGCATGAAAGATGTCGTCGAGGTCTACGGCAAACTCTTCAGCGGCCTCGATGCCCCGGCCAAGTCGTATCTCCAGGCCAACAAGAGCGCCACCAAGCCGGGCGACAAGATCACCGGTTTCGATGATGCCCTGGTCGAGTTGCTCCAGGTGCCTTCGGAAATCGTGCCCGCCAGCAAGCTCGATACCGAAGGCCTCAAGGAAGTCGCCCGCGGCCTGCCCCAGCAGAATGGGAAAATCTACAATCAGTTCCTCTTCAATAACCTCAATGAGTTGGAGATGACCCACCCCGGCGCGCCGGCGCGGGCGATGATCGTGGCCGAGGGAACGGTCAGGAATTCGCCGATCTTCATCCGCGGAGAAGCGCAGAACAAAGGCCCGATTGTCCCCCATCGCTTCCCCGAAATTCTAGCCGGCCCAAATCGCCAGCCCTTCAAGCAGGGCAGCGGACGGCTGGAGCTCGCGCAGTCGATCGCCAGCAAGAACAATCCGCTTACCGCCCGCGTGGCCGTCAATCGCATCTGGATGCGGCACATGGGCGAAGGCTTTGTCCGTACGGTCGATGACATCGGCGTCCAGTCCGAAGCCC
>JBBRTW010000258.1:0-9788 GCA_038244055.1 Tepidisphaerales bacterium
CATCGAGCACGCTCGCCAGCGCTTCCTGATCCTTGGCCCGGCCGTACAACTTGGCGAACATCTGGTAGGGGTCATCGATGGGCGTGACCGGTTTGTTCGCGCCCGCATAAGACCAGCGCGTCCAGGTATCAGCGCGTTCGGGCACCATCACGCCGAACTCCAGCGAGCCAAAGCGCGTGCGCGTCGCCGCATCATTCTGGAGGAAATTGCGAATCTCCTGGTCGATGGAAATGCCCTTCGCCCAGCCGGCGGGCGTATTGCCGCCGCCCTGGATGTTGCCGGGGAATAGCTCGGTGCCGGTGAGCAGGCAACCCATGCCCCGCATGTGGCCATCGCCATCGCCGCGAACGAGGTCCGACAGGCCATTGACCATCAACATGCGGTCTTTGAATGGAGCCAGAGGGGAGAGAATCTCCTTGAGCTCGAAGTCAGCGCCCTCTTTGGTCGGCCAGAAATTCTTTCGGACCACGCCATTGGGGCTGAACATGAAAATGATGCGCTGCTTGCGTTTCTGCTGATTGGCGAAGGCCAGGCTCGGCAGATTGAGCACGAACGGGATCGCCGCGGCGCTCAGGCCAAGGTCGCGGATAAACTGGCGGCGAGTACGGGGCATGGAGGCTCCGGGAGGGTTCAGGGTTCAGGGTTCAGGGTTCAGGGTGCAATACCGGGATTCGACTGAGATTGTCATGCTGAGCTTGCGAAGCATTCTGGCATCGAACTTTGAGAAACATCTGTGAAACTCGACTGGCCTTGGACTGCGAGGCTGGATCCTTCGGAGTACCTCAGGATGAAGGCCGGCGACGATTTGGCTCACTCATCAATGTCTGCCGCCCTCCGATGCGCCCGCAATCGCCGCGATTTCAACGATCAGCTTCCTCACACTATACCCTGATTCGGCGAAGATCGTTCGAAGTTCCGCCAGTTTTTGCAAGCCGTAGGCCCGCACCGGTTGCTTGACCAGGTGCTGGAAGAGCTGCTGGACAAACGCGCCGTGGACATCCTCACTACCCGCCAGGTAGGTCGCCAGTTGTCGGGCGCCGTCGAAGGTTGCCATCGGGCCGGCCCGGGTTTCGTATTGGCCGGTGACGTCGATCGGCCTGCCGCCCTCGGTTTCGCGATATCGGCCGGCCGCGTCGAAATCTTCCAATGCGAAACCGATCGGGTTGATGATCCCGTGGCAGCCCACGCACGATTCGGATTTGGTTTGCAGCGTCACCCGCTGCCGCATCGTCAGATCGGGGTGCAGTTCCGCCGCCAGCGGGACGAATGCCTCCTGCGGCGGCCGGAGCGTAACGCCCAGCAGGCCGCGGGCGATGAAAACGCCCCGGTGGATCGGCGAACTCTCACCGGCGTATGCGAGCACCGCGAGCATATACGGGTGCGTGATCACGCCCGCCCGTTTCCCCGGCTCGAGTTTGACCTTCTGGAAACCCGCATCCGCCGGCAGGCCGCCGCCATAAAACGCCGACAATCGGCCATTGAGAAAGTCCTCATCCGAAAGGAGCAACTGCCGAAAGTCCGAGCGCTGGCTCCAGACGATATCATCGAGAAACAACTCCAGTGACGTCCGCAGGTCGGCCGCCAGGCTCGCATCGAATCCTTTGAAGCGCTTCGCGTCTTTCACCAGTTCGGGCGAATGATCCACATGCAGCCAAGCCATCAGGAACTGGCGCACTTTCGACTTGGCGCGCGGGTCGCCCAGCATGCGCTGGGCCTGTGTACAGAGTTCCTCATGGGTTCTCAGTTTGCCGGCCGCCGCTGCCTCCAGTAGCGCCTTATCAGGCGGCGAATCCCACAGGGTATACGCCAGACGCGACGCGGCCGCGTAAGGCGCGGGCACATCCGACAGATCGGGATAAAGGAACGCCGGCGAATTCAGCGCCCCCAGCACCACCCGTTTCACGCCCATTGCCGGATCAGCGGCTGTATCGAACGGCCCATCCACATATCGCTTCCTTTCCGCATCCGTCAGCGGACGGCGAAATGCCCGCTCGACAAGCGTCCGGCAGAACGCGCGCAGCTTTCCAGCGCGATCGGAAGCATTCTCCGGCACGCCCGACAGCTCCGGCAGCCGGGCTGAAACATATGCCGCGGTTTCCAGCGCTGCGGTGCTGGCCGCGGCGACCCATTCGCGCGAGATGGTCGTGCCGCGCTCCCACCCATAGCTGCGGTCATCGGGTGGAAAGGGCGTCTCAATGACCGCCACCTCGGCCGACCGAACCGGGGAGAGATACCGCGCCGGAATCACTTCCTCCGCGCCATGCGGCGTCTTCCAACGCAGCGCGATCGATGCCTGAACCGGAGGCGGCGGCTTCTGCTTGTCGGCAACGCCCAACTGCCGGCCCTTGGAAAACTCCAGCCGTAGCGAACACGACCGCCCGGCCAGCAGATAAATCGAGCCGCGAAACTCCGTATCCGACCCCGATTTCACCATCGCATCGATCAGCGGCGTGCGGAGATCGTTCACCCAGAGCCGCAGCGCATGCTCGGTGCGAACGATGAACTCGTGCCCGCCGGTTTCCTGCGCCAGCACGGAACCTTCCCAGCGGATGCAGAACGTGTTCGGATTGAACGGCTCCTTCGATAACGGGCCGACCGTGCCGAAATCGAAACGTACCTCGGAGTCGATCCGGTCGATGCGGCGGCGGTCGTTCTGGAAGTTCTTGGCGTCGAAATATTCCCCGCGCAGGCCCCGGCGCTCATCCGGCTTAATCGTCGCCCGGTAGTCGCCGATGAGGTCGGCGATCGAATTGCGGTATTGTTGGATGGTCAGGCGGGCCAGCTCGACCCGCGGCGGATTGGCCTTTGCCTGGGCGTCGGGGGAATAGAACGCATCATTGACATAGGCCGCGACTTTCCCGGCGTCGGCCTCAGACAGCCCGCCGGGATCGTCATCGGGCATGGTCCGCTGAATCAGGCGGCTGAGCTGCGGAAGCGATTTGTCGCCCACCAGGGGCCGGGCGGCCTTTTTCGTCCCGCCCCCGGCCGGGCCGTGGCAGCGCGCACACTCCTGCTTATAGATCGCGTCCCCGGTCAGATCGGCCGCAAACGTCGGCGATACCAAGACTAACAACGACACTGCCATCAGAAACGCCGCCACCGCGCCTATGCGGATCAGGCGCGGATGCGGACGACGGCTGCGGTGTGCCACGCTATGACTCATCGCTTTGTTTACCGTCGATGGAACCGATTGTTCGATTGGCGTGTACAGGACGGGCGTCCCGCCATTCGATCTATGGATCTTCCCAATGAATGGCTCTGGCGAGGGTTCGGCGCGCAAGCGAAAATCGAATCGCTATTGTGGCTTGAGCCACTTGACGAAGAACTCCACCGCCTCAGTCAGACGCTCGGGGCGGACCTGGTGAGCGGTATTCTCCTGAATGGTGAGGATGAAGCGATCGCCCACATTCGCGGCTTCGTAGGCTTTCCTGGCGGATTCGGCGGCAAGTTTGACGCCGGTGACGGGGGTTTTGTCATCGATGTCGCCGTTGATGACCATGAGCGGGCGCGGGGCAATGAGCGGGAGCATGGCGGGGCCGTCGAACTGGGCATCGATGCCGGGGATGACGCGGTCGTAGAAGCGCTTGGCGAAGGCGGCATCGGCCTTGGGGATGTTGGCCTGTTTCATGGCGGCTTCGAAGGCGCCTTTGACGGTCCCAACCCGGCCTTTCCAGGCATCGTTCTCCAGGCCCCACTTGAAGCTTTGCACGCCGATGCAGGGGATGGCGACGGCGATGCGCACATCGGCGGCGGCCGTGAGGTAGGTTTCCATGCCGCCCTTGGAGAAGCCGATCAGGCCGATGCGCGCGGGATCGACATCGGGGCGGGTCTGGAGGTAGTCAACAAGGCGCATGACATCCCAGGAGGTATCGAAGAGCCAGGGGTGGGATTTGCCATCTTCGAAGGCCTTGGCGATCTGGGCGAAGTATTCTTCGGTGCCGGTTCCCTTAGCGCAGCGCTCGCCGTGATAGCGGCCATCGGGGGAAATCGCGATAAAGCCTTTGGCGGTGAGCTTCTTGAGCAGGCCGAGGTTGCTTTCCTTTTTGCTGCCGGTGCCGTGGAGGGCGATGACGACGGGGAGGCGCTGGCCGGGCTTGGCGTCGGCGGGCTTGAGCACCAGTGCGGGAACGCGCTGGCCGGGCTCGGAATCGAAGGCGATGCGGGTGAGCTTCATGCCGGCGGGGGATTCGAGGTCCTTTTCTTCGGGATTGAGCTCGATGCGCGGGCGATCGAGGAGCTTGAGGAACTGCTCGCGGCTGTTGAGGGCGGCGGGCTGCGCGGAAGGGGCGGGGGGCGCGGAGGGTGCCGGTTGGGCATAGGCGGCGAGGGAATACAGGCTGATGAACAGGGCGAGGAAGGTTTTGGGTCTGGACATGGACGGGGATTCTACAGCGTGAAGGCGCTGGCGTGAATTGGTGGAATGGGCGCTGCGTTAAATCGAGGGAAGGTGTAGATTCATCGCAAAGGACCCAATGAAATCAGAATCGCCACAAGATTCGCTGCGCCGGCTTCGACACGACATCATGGGCTGCCTGAACAGCCTGGTGCTCACGGCGGAGGTTTTGTCGGGGAATCTTCCGGCCGAGGATGCATTGGAATTTCTGGATGGAATGGACCGTGCGGCGGACAAATTGAGCGGGTTGATCGAGCAGATTCCGGAGAAGACGCAATCAAAGGTTTCTTAGTTCGAGCGCGTGGGCGAAGGGGCGCAGGTCGCGTTTTGAACGCGCTGCGAGAAATGACGATGGCATGTACATTCGGGTCCATTCGGGCCTATCCACGTTCAACGACATCAGACTCGACTTGCCTTTTTCGGCGGGAGTGATAGTGTTCGAAGCCGCGCCAAAGGCGGCGACTGGAGAGATGGCCGAGCGGCTGAAGGCGACGGTTTGCTAAACCGTTCTACGGGGTCATTCCCGTAGCGAGGGTTCGAATCCCTCTCTCTCCGTTTTAACGAGAAAACCCCTGATTTTCAGGGGTTTTCTCGTTAATTGCATCCACCCGGTTTTACCTCGTACTTGTCCAGATCCGTCCCGTCAAATCCAGCCGAAATCAGCCTGCAATACAAAGCCCACTACAAAGCTTTTTCAGGCCGAGGTCTTCTGGGCCCCGGCTCCATTTCGCGTCGCCGGCGACAAATCAGGCAATCGCTCGACAGCCGCGACCTGATCGCTCTGGTAGGCGTGCGAGTAGAGGTTCATGGTCAGCTTGTAGTCCGAGTGACGCAGGATCGACTGGGCCATCTTAGGGCTCACCCCGGCCTTGGCCAGGAAACTGCCGGTCATGTGCCGGAAGCTGTGGAAATCCGCGAATTGACCATTCGTGTCCTGGTAAGCCAGAAAGTCACTGGCCCCCATTTCGGCACGAGCCTTGGCATCGGGGGCCGTCGCCAGCCAGGCCTCGCGGGCTGCGTCGAGGTCGGCCTTGACGACCCGGGCCAGGTAGGTGCGTCCGGGCATCCGAAAGGCCGTCGCATTCGGCAGCTTCGTCGCCAGGTGAGTCCTGAGCTGCTCGACCAGCCCCGTTCGCAACACCACCCGGTCTTCCCGGCGATGCTTACTGTAGCCCGCGGCGACGCGGACGACCGGCGGCTTGGCATCGAGCCTGAAGTCGGACACGCGGAGCGTGCGGATCTCGTTGGCTCGCAAAGCCGTCATGACGGCGAATTGATAAAGCAATGCCCGCTCGTCGCCCGACACCCTGCCACGCTCGGGCCCGGCAGCCGTCGTATCCAGCAGATGGATCACTTCCTCGATCGCCAATGCCCTGCGATCGTGCCGGCGGTCAGTACGAACGTTGAGACCCTGCAGGTGCAGCAGCGGCGAATCAGCCGCCCGCTGATCGCGAACCATCCACCGGCAGAATGCTTTGATGGCGGTCAGGTAGAAATTGTGTGTCTGGGCACTGATCCCCTTTCCCTCGGCGGGCTTTCGCAAACCCGCGAGGAAGGATTGCGTCCGGCTGGCGGAGAGGTCCGACAGGTGAATGAACCCACATCCATTGATGATCCGGCGGATTCGGCTCTCGACCAGATTCACATATGCCGTCGTATTCTCGCTGGCGGACAACGACGCCACAAAATCCCTGACATGATCGGACAGCGGCATACCCGCCGAGGAGAGCCGGCCATCGAGCAGGCCGAATTGGGTAAGGCGGGCCCGCAGGTCGGGCGACAGCGATTCGGCCCATCGGATCAGCACCGTGTCGTTCAGGCTTCCCAAAATGCGATGAGTGACGAGCTGGTCGATCTTTCGCCCCAGCTCCTCACTGGCGGCTTTGTTGGAGAATGCCGGCATTCGCCGGACCGTGTCCTGGTGATCTTTGAACCACAGGTACCACTTGGTTGTTTGTCGCATTTGGCGAGTCTTGCGATCGATGAATTTAGACTTGAAGACCTTCATTTTGGCCTGAACTTTCAATTTGGTGTTTAGGTTGATGACGGCGGCGGCCGTACTGGGCCGGCCGAATCAGAGATGAGTTACGGGGGTGCGGTAGGACCATTTCGTCCTGGGCGGGCATCCCACGGCGACCCAGGCCCGCAGTTCATCCGCCCGCCAGAGTGTGCGGCCGCCAAGCTGGATGGGCTTCGGGCACTTGCCGGCGTTGTGGTAGACCCACCAGGCCGATCGGCTGACACCGATCAGGGCGGCGGCACTACGGGCATCGAGCAGTAATGGGTTGTTCACGGGCGTTGCGCACGACGCGGCGGCACTTTGGGCCTGTGCCGCCCCCTCAATATGCAATAGAGACATTGGGTAGGTCCAAAGCAGAGCCCGCGACCATCAGGCCACGGACGGGTTGGTCAACCTGCCGGAAATAGCAAGTGAGTCAGTCGCCGCGATCACGCGGAGAAAGGACCCGAAGACCCACGGGTGGGGAGCCGGGCGAGCTTGCCAAGGGCCGAGGAGTATCGAATGTTTCGACTCGGCCCAGTCATCGCCAGCTTCGTAAGGACAGCGACCGTTTGCGTCGCTGGGTAAAGTATACGCATCCCAGTCCATCAAACAAATGAAAAGATTCATCGCAGTGCGGGGCGAACGCGAACTGAAACAAAAAGAGCGCTATCATTGAAGGCCGAAAAAATAATCTCTTCAAGATTTTGACGCCTCTCAAACCTCGCTCAATTCACGGAAAACCAGGGGGTTTATAGTGGAACGGCGTTTCGAAATCTGGTGCGTTCCAGGTCTCGGCGCCGAATCGCGATCAGCTCACAATGTTAATATAGGTGCAGTGTTGGTCGATGTGACTCAACCCGTAGTATTTGTTTACCGCCTCACGGCTTAAAAACGCGGCCTTTTTGCATTTTTTGAACATGAACCGACGCCATTTTCGCATTTTGTTCGCATGTTTTGCGCTAAACACCCGCGTTTTTGATAGCGCCAGGCGGTAAACAAGTACAACCCGTAACGCCTCTTCGAGAACGGTATGAATCGCAAATTCCTCACCGCCGGTGATGTTGCAAGATTGGCCGGCGTGCCAACGGGCCGGGTCGCCCCCGTCATGGCGGCGGCGTTCTTCGCCATGTTCGGAACCAGCGGCGAAGTCAAGAAATGATCACCTGGCAAAAACCGGGCACCTGGACCGAAACTGACAGGTCGTGCAGTGCATCGGCGAAGGGATGGGATAGAAATTCCCCGTTTGAATCGCCTGCCACACCTGGCCCACCGACTCCCGCATCAACTTGACCCGCTCGGCATCGCTCGCCACCGGCAGCAACTGCACCAGCGGCTTCTTGTGCTTGGTGATGATCGCGAAGTGCAGCTTCACCGGCAGCCCGAGCGACCGGGACATCTGGGACACCGTCTGACCATAGAGCACAAGCTGGTCGGCCGACTCGCGGGCCTTCTCATCGGTCCATCGCGATTTGCTGGTCTTGAAGTCGATCACATGCAGTGAACCCTCGGTGGCGGTCACCAGGTCCACCTTGGCCAGCAGGTCGGGAAGATCCGGGTGCAGCACGACTCGCAGCTCTTCTTCGATGCCGACGATCTCGCCCTTGGGCGATGCCAGCGGTGAATCGCAAAACGCGGTCAGCATCCGATCCGCCAGTGCGTGCAGCGTGTCGGCATTTTCAGTCTTGTTGAAGCGGATGGGAATGTCGTCGCCGGACTGCTCCTTCTGCCGACGCCAGGCATCGTGGAACGCCGACAGCATCGCTCCCTGGGTGACACTCAGCCCTTCAAGCCGGGCTCGGAAGAAGAACTCCAAGGCCGAATGGATTGAGCCACCGAAAATGAGTGACGACGGAATGAACTCGGCCTGTGTTTTCTCAACGTACTGAAAGGCGAACTTACGGGGGCACGCCCGCATACACGAAAGCTGACTGTGGGACAGATAAGTGCGGCCGGTGATCCGCTCCGCCAGTTTGTTCGGCAGGCGATTCACGGCCGCGACGGGGACGGCGGCCGACGCATCGAGCGTGGACGCACCGCCCCCGTTCATGAGCATGTTCATGGTGAGGTCTCCTGAAATGTGAATGGGATTGGGCCGGCGGAAATCTGAGAGCCTGACGCCGGCAAACGAACACGAGAGGGGATAAAAACGAACCGTGAGACTACCGGCCGTTGCCGGCGGGCTGCTGGCTCTTGAGATGGTCGATCAGTTCCGAAGCCTGGCGGATCGAGAGCTGATCGAGTTCGGCCCCGATGATGTCCTGAGCCTCCTGGTGCGGATCGATCCCCAGCCGAGTCGAGATGGAATTGATCGCCCGCCGCTGGCTCTCGGTCATCGAGCCCGGCCCGGTTCCGCCCCGGCCGTTCCCGGTGACATGGCCGTTGCCATTGCCGTTGCCATTGCCATTGCCGTGGCCGTTTCCGCCGTGGGAACGATCGCCCGGCCCATTCGTCGAGTAGCCGTTGCCAACCCGCCAAACCCGACCAACCCGACCAACCCGACCAGCCGGGCGTGGGCGGGCGTCGCGAGGGTTGGTTGGTGTCGGCTGCGGCGGCTCCGGCTCGGCGGCGTTCCGCTCCAGGGCGGATGCCGCCTGCGAATACAAATCGTCAATCTGCCGCTGCAGTTCATCGGGCTTGGCCAGCAGCGACTGGTCCAACTCCGCGGTGACGTTGATCGAGACGCCGGTGGACTGATAGTCCTTCGAGGCCTTCCGGGAGAGACCGACATTGATGGATAGAGGCATGAAATCTCCTTCCCCTGCATTGGGGGATGTGTGTATGGGAGTTCAAATTCAGTATTTCTGAGCCGCGATGGCGGTTTGAGAGCTAGCAACGGTGCAAGGAATGATGACGCGAATTAAAGGCGGATTAAGGTGGACTCAGGAGGAACCCAGCAATATGATGCGCCTCACATAAAATTTTTTACAGAGGAGTCAAATACCTCTTGAATCATGGTGCGATTTCAGGTATAAAGTGACTCGGGGAGTTTGAGGCATACACGCCTTCGTCGACGTCAGGCCAGATGTTGACTGCCCTTACGCCTTGTCGGTGCCTCGGCACCGCCCGCCTGCATGGGAAATTGCTGGGATCTCCACACATAGAGCCGTGAAAGTCGCGAAATATCGCGGCAGCGGGCTTCTTGTACCGCTGCGACAGCACCATCGCTGCTCTACCCGTCGCGTTTCTACAGAGGAGTCAAATACCTTTTGAAATCGTGATGCGATTTCAGGTATGAAGTGACTCGGGGGGATTTTGAGGCATACACGCCTTCGTCGACGGCAGCCCACATGGTGACTGCCCTTACGCCTTGTCGGTGCCACTGCACCGCCCGCCTGCATGGGAAATTGCTGGGATCTCCACACATAGAGCCGTGAAAGTCGCGAAATATCGCGG
>JBBRTW010000259.1:0-9778 GCA_038244055.1 Tepidisphaerales bacterium
ATGAACCCGCTGCGGGCGCGCGATGGCGGGGTGCTGGTGCGGGCGGGGCAGACGGAGGGGTCGGTCGATCTGGCGCGGCTGGCGGGCCTCAAGCCGGCGGCGGTGATCTGCGAAATCATGCGCGATGATGGGGAGATGGCGCGGCGGCCGGAGTTGGAGGATTTCTGCGCGCTGCACAAGGTGAAGATGTGTACGATCGCCGATCTGATCTCATTCCGGCTCAGGAGCGAGCAGTTCGTCAAGCGCGTGGAGACGATCGCGATGCCGACGCGCTGGGGGGAGTTCACGCTGCATGCCTACGAGAGCATGGTCGATCTCCAGCCCCACCTGGCGATGTGCAAGGGCGGTGTCGGCGACCTGGACCCGGCCACGGGCAAGTCGCTGATCCACGAAGAGCCCGTGCTGGTGCGCGTGCATAGCGAATGCCTGACCGGGGATGTCTTCGGAAGCTGCAAATGCGATTGCGGTTCGCAACTGGCGACCGCGATGCAGTCGATCGAGAAGGCGGGGAAGGGCGTGCTGCTGTACTTGCGGCAGGAGGGGCGGGGCATCGGCCTGGTGAATAAATTGCATGCGTACAAGTTGCAGGAACAGGGGCTGGATACGGTGGAAGCGAATGTGCGCCTGGGTCTGCCGGTGGACAAGCGCGATTACGGCATCGGCTCACAGATCTTGCGGGACCTCGGTCTGCGCAAGCTCCTGATCATGACCAACAACCCTAAGAAGATTCACGGAATCGAAGGGTATGGGCTGACGATCGTGGATCAGTTGCCGCTGCAGATCGAGCCGGGGCCGTTTAACAAGAAGTATCTGGAGACGAAGAAGGAGAAGATGGGGCATACGCTGTAGGGGAATCGCCCAATTGCGTGCGGAGCGGGCTCAAGGAATAATCGCGGGCAATGAATTCGAATCAACTCCGGTGGTGGCGCGGCGCGGGTCTGTCGATTCTGCTGATGGTTGTGTCCGGCTGCCGGATGGGGGCCGATGCGCCGGGCAGCGCATCAACGGCGCTCACCCCGCCTCTGGCGAAGCGGATTCCCAAAACCATCGATCAGCATGGCGAGAAGCGGGTGGATGATTATTTCTGGCTGCGCGACAAGGAAAATCCCCAGACGATCAAATACCTGGAGGCCGAGAATGCTTACACCGATGCGGTGATGAAACCGGCCAGGGAGCTCGAAGACGGGCTCTACAAGGAGATGCTGGCGCGGATCAAGGAGGATGATGCGGAGGTGCCTTGGCGCAAGGGGAACTGGCTTTATTACCAGCGCACTGAGAAGGGTAAGCAGTACCCAATCTACTGCCGCAAGATGCTCGAGCACTCGGCCGGCGGCGGGGAGACGGTCACCATTGATGTGAATGAACTGGCGACCGGCAAGGATTTTTATGAGATCGGCACCTACGAGATCAGCGAGGATGGGAACCTGCTGGCGTATAGCGAAGACATCACCGGGTTCCGTCAGTTCACGCTGCGGGTGAAGAATCTGGCGACCGGAAAGACTCTGGAAGACAAGATCGAAAAGGTGGATGGCGCGGAATGGTCGAAGGATGGAAAGACGCTTTTCTACGTCGTCGAAGACGAGGCCAAACGGCCCTATCGACTCTACCGGCATGCGCTGGGGTCGGCCGTCAAGGAGGATGCCCTGATCTATGAAGAAACCGATCGGCTTTATGAACTGGCCGTCAGCAAGACGCGGAGTGGCGGGTACATCGTCGCGACGTCAGTGAGCAAGACGACGGCCGAAACGCGGGTGATCCCGGCCGATCGCCCCGATGCCAAGCCCGTCATCATCGCGCCCCGCCGGGAGGGGCACGAGTATTACCTCGATCAGCACGGCGATCGCTTCTACATTCGCACCAACGACAAAGGCCCGAATTTCCGGCTCGTGCGCGTGGCGGCCGATCAGCCGGGGCAGGATAAATGGGAAGAGGTCCTGCCCCACCGCGATGATGTGACGTTGGAAGGCGTCGATTGCTTCAAGGGCGGCCTGGTCCTGTTCGAGCGGAGCAATGCGCTGCCGCTGATTCGCTTCCTCGACCCGGCCACGCTCAAGGCGCGGAATGTCGAATTCCCCGAGAAAGTCTATTCGATCTGGGCCGGGCGCAATGAAGAGTACGAGGCCGGCGCGGTCCGCTTCGGCTATCAATCGTTCCTCACGCCTTCCTCCACTTACGACTGCGATCTGGTCACCGGCAAACTGACACTCATGAAGCGGAAGGAAGTGCTGGGTGGCTACGATCCATCGAAATATGTCTCCGAGCGCCTCTTCGCCACCGCGGCCGATGGGGCCAAGGTGCCGATCACGCTCGTGCGCCGGAAGGATCAACCCGCCGGCCCGCATCCGCTCTTGCTGGAGGGGTATGGCGCCTACGGTTTCCCGCAGGATATCTACTTCTCATCGCCGGGTTTGTCGCTGCTGGATCGCGGCGTCACCCTGGCCGTGGCCCATCCGCGCGGCGGCGGAGATTACGGCCGGCGCTGGTACGACGCGGGGAAAATGATGAACAAGAAAAACACCTTCTCCGATTTCATTGCCTGCGCCGATCATCTGGTCAAAGCCGGTTACACCACCCACGACAAGATGGCCATCACCGGCGCCAGCGCGGGCGGTCTCCTGATCGGCGCGGTACTGAACGCGCGCCCCGATTTGTGCAGGGTGGCGCTGATGGATGTGCCTTTCGTCGATGTGCTCAACACGATGAGCGATGACACGCTGCCCCTGACGACGCAGGAGTACATCGAATGGGGCAACCCGACGATCAAGTCCGAGTACGACTACATCAAAAGCTATTGCCCCTACACCAACCTCCACAAGGCCGACTACCCCGCCATGCTGGTGCGGACGAGCTTGAACGACAGCCAGGTGCTGTTTCACGAGCCGGTCAAGTACGTCGCAAAAATGCGCGTGACGCGGACGGATCATCACACGCTGCTGCTCAAAGTAAACATGGGCGCGGGCCATGGCGGTTCATCGGGGCGATACGATGCCCTGCATGAGACGGCGTTTCAGGATGCGTTTTTGCTGAGGGAGTTGGGGCTTTGATCGCAGGTTAATTTGATGGCTAGATATCCCAATACGGCGTGGTTGAAACCGACCTTCTGCCGACTAGAAATCAATGTTCACGCCTGGCTTTGTCTGCCGCCGGATAAACGCACTTAGCAGAGGTACGGCGAATGAGTATTTTCCATGTCGATTTCGATAAATCAGACCTGCGTCTGATAGTGCGGACAGCATCTGGTTGACATGGCTGCTGCTAAACGGCTTTGGTATCGACCGATTGGAAAAGCACTCAAAAACCTCCTGCACACTAAACTCGGCATCACAGTTCGGCAATTGCGCAATAATTCCGAGGAGATCCCGCTGGCGATCCGTAGCGCGCGCCCAGCGACCGGCAAAAAAATCAGAGTCCAGTTTCCGGATAATTGCGTCCACGGGTATTCCTGGGACAGGCTTTCCGGCATCAATGTGTTGGGACCAAATGTCATATACTTCGCGACAGACGTACTGAACAAAATAGGGGTATCCTCGCGTTGTCTCCCAGATAGTTTGGATGGACCCTTCGGAGAGCTTTACTGGGCAGGCGTGTTTTTCGATGGGCCTCTTTATCGCCTCACGGGTTTCTTTTTCGTTCAACGGCTCAAGGAAGATCACTCGAAACATTCGTTCAGAATAGGTTCGGGCCTCGACGAGTTTCGGAAACAACGTCGGGAGGCCAGTCAGTGCAAGCATGAACGGGATGTCTTTGCGCTGCAATGACTGAAAAACGTCTAACATCAGCGACAATGGGTACTGGTCCTTGGCAGCGTGATCGGCAAGATTCTGGGCTTCATCGTAGGCGAAAATGATGCCCTTCTTTCCAAGTGACTGGATCTGGGCCCAGATTAATTCGAGTACCGCCTTCAGTTTGTCCGCCGCGAGCCCCGGTGTTCCCACATAGATTTCCCGCAGCGTTGCAAAGTCCAATTTGGTTTCGATAGTAAGAATCTCTTTTGTCAGCCCATACTTCGGTTGGTTTTGCGTTGAAACAACAATTGAAGACGTCACGACCGACAGGTCGGTGAGCAGCCGAATGGCCAAATGTTCTTCCGTAATGCTCATCGATTCTGACAAGTCCGTCCCCGCCCACAACCAGCCGGATTGGATCGCCATCGGCTTGAATGTTTCCAAGAGTACGGTTTTTCCGAGCCCTCGCAGTCCGGTGAGAATCAGATTCTCCAGAACAGTTTCCTGCCCGAGTAGGCGGTTAAACTCTCTCGTTTCCTCCTCGCGCCCCGCAAGGTATGGAGGCATATGACCCGCGCCAGGGCGGAACGGATTTCTGAATTTTGCATCTGCCATAAAATTAACCCATCGCCTAAAATTACCCCTTCGGCTAATTTTACCTCCATACTATCGAAATCGCCAGGGAAAATTATAGAGGGTTATAAACTTAGCCCATCATCTAAGCGATTGTTGATATGACATAAGTTGTTTATTAATAATTATTTACAACAATACTTCGCATTGCTGTTGCCCAATTGATGCCCGAAAACAAAAACGGGTGACTCTTTCGAGCCGCCCGTCAGCATTGCATTTGAAAATTCCGAACGACCTTGAGAACTACTTCGCCTGATTATCCTCCCCCGGGCTGTTGGCGGGAGTGCCATCGGTCGGCCGGCTATCCAGCCGCGAATCGACCCGGCCGGCGACATTGGCGGCCGCGGGCGTGCTGGCGGCGGGGGCGATGGCCAGCGGATGCTCGGGCAGTTCGAGGATCGCGCCGAGTTTGAGCCGGCGCGGGTCGGGGCCGATCACCGACTTATTGTGATCGTAGAGGCGGTCGGCCAGCGTGCCCTTGCCGTAGAGCTTCTGGGAGATCCTGTAGAGGCTGTCGCCGGATTGGACTTTGTACTGGCGGGCGGGGTCGATCTTCACATCGGCCGGGGCGGGGGTTGCGCCGCTGGCGCGGGTTTCGGGCGTGGCGGCTTTGACTTCATCGAGCGAGGGGAGCTTGATGACCGTGCCGAGCTTGATGTTGTTCGGGTTGACGGTGGGGTTGGCCTGGAGGATGTAGGAGAAGTACGAAGCCTTGCCGTAGACGGCTGCGGTGATGGAGGAGAACGTCTCACCGGACTGGATCACATGGGTGCGAGCGCCGGGCGCGGCCGGGATGGGCTGGGTCGGGATCGCATCGGGCGAGCCGCCGCCACTCAGCATCGGCCGGATCGGGTTGGAACGGGCCGATCCGAGCGCGGGAGCATCGGTGCTGACGCCACCGCCCCACGCGGCGGCGGGGTCGTAGTGGGTGGCATGCTGCTCGGCGGAGCCGGCCGCCGGTCCGGTCTCGATAACTTCATGGCCCTGGATGGAAACGGGCTCGGGTTTGGCGGTTTCGCCCGCCTTGCCGGCGACGGGGGTGCCGCGCGCGGCGGTGTCGCCGTTATTGAGCTTCTTGTTCCAGTCGGCATTGCCGGCGCCGGAAGCGGTCTCAGTGCCCTTGGCGGCCACCGGCGTTTCGACCTTCTTATCAGGAATCGAGCCGGTTTTGGGAGCTGGGGATGTTCCACCCGCAACCGCGCCGGTCTTCCCGCCGACTTGATCGTCGGAAGTCAGATCGCCGGGTTGGGCGACATCCCCGCTAGAACCCGAACCGGTCATGGCGGGATCGCCATTGGCCAGATTCGCGCCCTTCTTATTTCCGGGGGGGGTTACGAGCAGGTAAACGACGAGTAAGGCCACCAGCCCGCCGCCGATGACCATGCCGAGCTTCACTTCCTTGCGCATACAGGGGACTCCTTCCCACAAGGCTCGATGGTTCCGGCCAATCGAACCCGGCAATCCGCCGAACCCGACTGTACCGTTGAAATGTCAAATCAGGCTCAGGCACCGACCTTTTGCACGGATTTCGGCGCCGTTGCCCCGCTAATCGCCGCCGGCTGACCGGCATGCTTGTCAGCGCCCACGAGCAAAATTGGCGCTGCAATTGCAATTGACGAATACGTTCCAATCAATATGCCAATCACAAGAACAAAAGTAAAGCCGTGGATGGCCGGGCCGCCCCAAACGTACATAACGAACACCGTGGTCATGGTGGTTCCGGCCGTCAGCAACGTTCGCGAGAGGGTCTGGTTGACCGCGTCGTTGATCAGCGGCTTGTTCAAAACGCCGTATTTCCCGCGGATTTCGCGGATTCGGTCGAACACCACGATGGTGTCCACCATCGAGTAGCCCATGATCGTCAGGATGGCCGCGACCAGCGTAAGATTGACGCGGAATCCTTCGATTCCCAGAATATTTCCAATAAAAGTTCCATCCAGCCAGTGGGAAAGCCCGACCGCGCCGACGACCAGGATGGTGTCGTGAACCATGGCCGCGACCGTGGCGGTGCCGTACTTGTGGTCGCCGAAGCGCACCCAGATCCAGATCATGATCGCCACCAGCGAGCCGATCGTGGCGAAGATGGCGGCGCGCTGGGTGTCGCCGGCCACCTGGGCGTTGATGTTGGTCACCTTCTCGAACTGCGGGGCCCGGCCAACGCCGGCGTAAACCGCTTTCCAGAAGGGGCGGGCCAGTTTGTCCTGCCAGTCGGCCTGGCTGCGGGCATAGCGGAGGTTGCTGTTGGAGATCAGGGCGACGGCCTTGGTGGCCGGCTTGGTTTCATCGAGCTCGTTGTCCAGGCGCACGACTTCAAACTTCGTCAGCGTCGAATCTCCGGTTTCGCCGATGGCCCGGTCGATGCGCTGGCGAATGTCCTCGATCTTGAGGGGAGGATCGAGATTCTCGATCTTCACGGCCGCGCCGTTTTCAAACGCGACCGCCTCGGGGACATCCCGCCCTGCGATGGCGAAGCGGCTGTTCTTCAGCACCACCGGCATCACCGTGCCATTGAGGATCGCCTGCTCGACCAGCGTATCGTTGCTGCCGGTGAACTTCGATGGAATGGCCACGTTGAGCACGCTCTTGAGCGATCCGTAAAGAGCCTCGGAAACCTGCTGCCGGTCCGCGTTGGCGGTGACGATGGAGAATTCCTTGTACTTGCCGGGCTCGGCCGCCGAACCCATCGCGACGATCGTCGGCTGGGGCACTTCCTTGGCGCGACTGGCGATCAGCTTGTGAACATCGCCATCGGTCATCGGCTTGTTGGTGGTGAACTGCACCTCGGTGCCGGATTTGAACTCGACGTCGAGAAGGCTGCCGTTGCGGGCGTTCTGGACAAAGGCGACCATTCCCAGGCCGGCGAAGATGATGCTGAAGGCGAGGAAGTACGGAATCTTCGACATCCAGTCGATCTTGGGATGCAGCAGCTTGTTCCACCACGGGTTGCTGAGGGGGAAGCTGCCGAACTTGCGGACGCCGAATTTCTCGATGGCGATGTCGAAGACCACGCGGGTGACGAACAAGGCCGCGAACATCGAGCTGAGAATGCCGATCAGCAGGGTCAGGCCGAAGCCCTTGACGTCTTCGGAGCCGAAGTAGGCCAGGAAGGCGCTGGTGATGGCGGTGGTGACGTTGGAGTCCAGGATGGCGGTGAAGGCGCGGTCGTAGGCGTTGCGCAGGGCCAGCTTGAGGGTTAACCCGCGCAGCTCCTCTTCGCGCAGACGCTCGAAGATCAGCACGTTGGCATCGACCGATACGCCGATGGTCAGCACGAGGCCGGCGATGCCGGGGAGGGTGAACTCGGTGCCCATCATCGCCAGCACGCCGATGATCAGGATCATGTTGAAGGCCAGGGCGATCACCGCCACCAGCCCGGTGAAGTGGTAGTAGAAGAACATGAAGATCGACACCACGATCAGCCCGATCAGGCAGGAGAGCAGCCCGGCCTTGAGGTTGGAATCGCCGACCGTGGAGGCGACATCGCGCTCGCTGATCGGTTCATCCGCCAGCGTGGCCGGCAGCGCGCCGGCGTTGAGTTTGTTGATGATGTCATTGCGCTCGGCGGTGGCATTGCCCTTGTTTCCAAGGGTGATGATGCCCTGCTTGCTGATCTGCGACTGGATGGTCGGCGCGGTGATGATCTTGTTATCCAGGATCGTGGCCAGCGACTTCTTGAGGTTGCTGCCGGTCAGGTTGCTGAAGAGCACCGCGCCGGGTTCGTCGAACTCGAAGCCGACGACGTAATGGCCGGTGTTGTCCTGGGTGGGGTAGGCGCGCTGCAATGCCCATTGCTGGCCGCCTTCTTTGTGGACCATCGAGCGCGGCGCGCCCGTTCCCGGATCGGGCGCGACCCAGGCCAGGCAGTAGAACTTGCCATCGCGCGGATTGCGCTCGACGTGGTGCCCGAAATCCTCGGTGCGCTCGACCAGATACCAGCGGCTTTCATCGCCGGCCTTGACCACCGTGCCCTCGGACTGGATTCGCCGCACCATCTCCGGCTGCTGCCGCGCCGGATCATCGACCAGGATGTGGAACTCCAGCACGCCCGCGCCTTTGAGCTGCCGCTTCAGGTCGGCCACATCGTCGATGTTCCCCTTGTTTCCGGCGAATTTGGGATAAAGCTCCGCCAGCTTGGCGACGATCTGCCGGGGCTGTTCCGAAAGCGCCTTCTTGATCTTCTCGAGCTCGGCCCGCTTGCTGTCGATCAGCTCGCGCTGCTTGGGGTCATCCTTGTTCTCCGGCTCGACCGTGCCTTCGAGGGCGGATTCGATATCCGCCAGTTGCAGATTGGTCGCGTCGATTTTGGCCTGGGCATCGCTGTAATCCTTGCGCGCCTGGGCCACATCGCCGGCCAGTTGCTCGATCTTGGCGGTGTCCTTCTTCTCCGCCTTCTGGGCATCGTCGTATTGCGTCTTGAGGCCCTGATAGCGATCGTAGAGGCTGGTCAACTGGGCGAAGAGATTCTTGCGGCTCTCGAACCCTTTATCGAGCTCCGAAAGGGCCTTGGCGCGGGCATCCCCCTTGAGTTCCTCGACCGCGTAAACCACCTGCGGGTAGCTGATGTTGAATCCCTGCAGCTTCTTCAACTGGGCCCGGTATTCCGCCTTGACCTTGGCGCCGCTGTCCTGATCCGAAGAGCTGCGCGGCAGGCGGATTTCCAGGCGGTCATCGCCCTGCGGGATGATCGGAATCGTCCGCGTGCCCAGCGCGTTGATGCGCTTGGAGAGAATGCCCGCGACCTGCTCCGCCAGCGTCTGCGTGCCCTGCTGGACGTAGCCATCGGGCTTCTTGATCTGGTAGACCAGGCTGGTGCCGCCGGCGATGTCGATGCCCGCGCGAAGATTGCTGGTGAACTTCTTGCCCGGATCGTTGAACGGATGGACCGAGAAGATGCCATCGACGATGAACGGGACGCCGAACAAGCCCGCGTAGAGCAGGGCGAGGATGAGGATGATGCGGCCGGTGTAGTTGTGAGCCATTTTTTTAGAGTCCAGTTGCGAGTTGTTAGTTGCGAGTTGAAGGTTGGATGTTGGACGTTGCCGTCTTCTGCATCCTTCTGCCTTCATCCTTCTGCCTTGGCTTACTTGGTTTCCGCCTTGTCCTTATCTTTTTCTTCCTCGTTCACGCGGTGGTTGGCGTTGCGGGAAATCTTGATCTTGACGTTGTGGGTCTCATCCACCTGGACGGTGACTTCCTTCTCGTTGACCTGGGTGATCACGCCGAGGATGCCGCCGATGGTCTGCACGCGCTGGCCGGGGCGAAGTTTCTCGAGCGTGTCGGTGCGCTTTTTGTCCTGGTTCTTCTTGGCGCGGAAGAAGATAATCCAGAGCACGCCGATGACCAGCACAATCGGAAACATCGGGCTCTGAAGATAGCCCGGATGCGCTTCATTTTTGGCGGCCGTCTGTCTGGCCGGGGCG
>JBBRTW010000260.1:0-9760 GCA_038244055.1 Tepidisphaerales bacterium
AAGCCGGCGCCTCAAGAGGAATCTGAACCACAACACCGCAGGTGCAGCGGGCGCGCTTGCCGGCGATCTCTTTTCGCCAGGTCCGTCGCGCCCCGCAACCGGGGCAGGTGAAGCGGTTGGGGTCGGCGGCGTTCACTCCTCCTCCTTGCGCGGCACGATCACCGGCATCACCATCCGCACCCCGCCGATCTCCGCCTCCGGATTTCCGCCCTTGATCCGGCCGGTCATCTTTCCGGGACCCATCAGCAGCGGCACCTCGCCATCGATCTCGTGCGTCTTGATGAAGTATCGCCCCCGGACCGGCCCGGCCGAGGTCTTGGCGACGAAGGCGAGAAAGTCGGGCAGTGTGGCCACCACGTCGCTGTTGAGAATCGTGACATCAATGACCTTCGGCTCGGAGCGCGGGTTGGTCGGGTCGTACATGTGGTTCTGCGCCAGATCGACGCGCAGCACGAACTTGAGCAGGTCGGTGACTTCGAACTGGCATTCCTCGGCCGCCACCTTGAACTGCTCGTTGGCCTTCATCGGGCCCATCTTCACATAGAGGCCGATGCCGCCGACGACGGCGATGGCGAAAACCGCGAGAAAAAGTTTGGAGAGGATGATGCTGGAGATGAGCGTGGCGATGCCCCCGCCATCGCGCTTGGCATCGGCGGCCTCGGTGACGCGGGCTTTGACCGTGACCCCGCCAACGGTCTTGTACTGCGCCCCCTGCTGCGCCGGCGCGCGAGCGGTGGGACGGGCGGCCGAGTTAGCGGACGATGCCTGCGCGGCCCGTGGCGAGTAAGCCGGAGCGGCGGCCGCCACAGGCGCCAGCGGCGGCGCTTCCATGGCCGGTCCGGCAAAGTCATCATCGCCGAACGGATTCTCGGGCGCTGCCGCGGTCGGGGCCCGAGTAGCCGGAGTGGAATGCGCCGCGGATTGCGAAGTGCGCGGCGCAGGAGTCGCGTTAGACCCGTGAGGCATGGGTATCCGCAGGACATTGCCGCAAGCCGGGCAGCGGGCCTTTTTCCCCGCGGCATGGTCCGGAGCGCGCACGGTTTTGCCGCAGTCACAGGTGGCTGAAATCGCCATACAGACCTCCTTAGGGCAGATGCATCGTTACCGATCGAAACGCCATGGATCTTCGCGCCGATTCCACGGTCGATTCCACAATGAACATAATGGATTCCGCCGCGAATCGAAAGAACCGATTGCTCAGATCGCATTGAGACGGGATGGTTTCAATGCGGCGCGGGCGCGGGAGTTGGAGCGGTCGCCGGGCGGGTGGTGGTCGCGGGACGGGTGGTGCTGATTCGCTGGAGGTCTTTGCCGCGCAGTCCTCGGCCAGGGTGGCCTGTGCCTCTTGTGGGTTTGGGGGCCGGCGCGGTGGCCGACGGGCGGGTCTTGGTGCTCTTATGTTTGCCCACGCTCACGACTTCAAAAGTCGCCAGCATATAGCCGCCGGCGCGGGCGATGACCGTTTTCGGCCGGAGCATGCCGAGCTTGATCAGCCGCCCGGTGAGTTGGTCCTTGTCATCGTAAAGCTTGTTCGTCGTATCCGGGAATATGGCGTAATTGAAGTAGAATCCGTTATTGGCGGCGGTCGGCTGGGCGATGTTGCGCAGCCCGCGCTCCCATTTGGAATTGCGATCCTTGCGCGGCAGCATCATCCCCAGCCCGTACACATCCCGGCCGGCGAGGTAAGTCAGCACCGTCGCCTCGGGGCCGATGACCCGCTCGCTCGGTTTGACGTTCGCCTCGATCATCTTCGCGACCTTATACGCATCGGCCCACTGGCCAGCCTTGTACGCCTGGATGAAGCCGACCGAGTGCATGCCGGGCGTCGGCCGCGAAAAGCCGTGCTGCTCGCGGATCAAATCGGCGCAGCGGATCAGATTCGGCGCGACGACCATGCCCAGACCAAGGATGATCGCGGCTTCGGAAACGCCCCACCAGCGTTTGCCGCGCTGAGCGACCCAGCCGACAAACAGGCCCCACCCCGCCAGCATGAGCGGCAGCATCATCAGGAAATAGCGCGGAACGCTGCCGATGAGGGCCATCGTTCCCGCGGTCGTGAGAATGAGCATGCCACAGAGCAGATTCCGCCGCGCCAGCGCGAAAGCCGAACCGATCAGCACCAGTGAGAAGACCGTGCTCAGCCCCCACCAGAGCGATTTGACCTCGCCCGTGCGGCTGTTGGTGATCGTGCCGGCCGGGATGAACCCCGGGCCGAGTTGCGTGCCGAAGAATGACTCAGGCAGCGTCTGCTCGAGCATCTCGTTGAGGTTGACGGGAAGCGCGGCCAGTACCTTGGAATCGAAATGCGCGAATCGGCCTTCGATCCGGCCCCAGTAGCCGCCCGATTTGCTGCCGCGTTGATCGACCGCGAAAAACAGCGCCGCCGCCGCGAAGGCCAGCAGGCCGAGCGTCGTGCCGCAGGCCAGGCGGCGCGGGCGCGTTTGCTCGGGGGTTTCGGATTTCCAGATTGGCCGGAAGATGCCCCAGATACAGGTGAGCGCCAGCGCGGCCGCGATCACCCAGAAGGTCGGCCGCATGATCGCGGAGAAAATCAGGCAGCCGGCCAGGCCGGCGCTCCAGATGATCCGCCCCCGCGCGCATTTGGCGCGCGTCAGCTTCTCAAACGCGACAAGAAGTCCCACCACGCTCATCAAAAATGGCACATCGCTGAGAGTCTCATTGATGTGCTCGAGAAACCGGCCGTTGACCGCCACGCCAAAGACCACCGCCACGCCCAGCCAGCCCGCCAGCGCCAGGCGCGCCCAGAACCAGCAGAGAATCAGTGTGCCGACCCCAAAGAGCGCGATCAGCGCGACGGCCGGGCCATCTCCCGGCCCGAAGAGCTTCTGCACGCCCGCCAGGAGGATCGGCAGCCCGGGATAGCGAATATCCTGCTGCTCGGCGAAACCGGCCGGTGCGGGGAGGTCTCGAAACGCATAGTGGCCGGTCGTGGCCAGATGATTGGCCAGCCCGCGAAAGGCCGCGCTGTCCCGCCCGACCCGCCAGCGGCCGTTGAAGGAGAGAATGATGATGATCCCCGCCAGCGCGAAAAACCACCATCGATACCGGTGGAAGAGGGGGAAAAGCCAGTTTTCGCCTGCTCCCGCCTTTCTGGGTGCCGCCGGCGATGCACTTTCAGCCATCATTGAATCATCCTGTGGGCGCGGCAAAGGTCAAGGCGGATCGCCTGGGCAAATTCCAGTTCGCCACAGAGACACAGAGGCGCGGAGACCGGAGCGAGAAATACAAAGAAAGATGAAAGGCCGTGGATGGAATATTGAGCGATGGCAGGTCGATTTTGATTCAACCCTCCATCGCCGACGCTCAATCCTCTCTTCCCTTCGTTCTTCCCTCTGTGCCTCCGTGCCTCTGTGGCGAATTCTCTTCTCATTGCGAATACAGACGCCTTGCAAGAATCTGGTGTTCCACCGACTCGGGCACGAGGTAGCGGATGGAGCGGCCTTCGCGGAGGCGCTCGCGGATGGAGGTCGCAGAGATTTCGATCAGCGGTGCGGTAACCACATTCTGGCGCAGCACTTGGAACTTCTCGGGCAAGGCCGGCCAATCGATCTCATAGCCCGGCCGCCGGGCGATCCAGAAGGTCGCCTCCGCAAGAAGCTGCTCAGCAAGGTGCCATTTGGGCAGGATCTGCAGCATATCGGCACCGATGAGCCAGTGAACCGCGCCATGACTCCGTTTTTTGAGTTCCCGGACGGTTTCGATGGTGTAACTCGGGCCGGTTCGGGCGATTTCGATGTCGCTGGTTTCAAAGAAACGGTCGGTGGCAGAGACAGTCTGGCACAGTTGCAGTCGCTCCGAGGCTGCTGCCAGATCGGCAGAATTCGGCTTGTGGGGCGGCTGCGCGCTCGGAATAAGCAGAACCCCCTCAAGCCCCCCTGCCTCGGCCACCGCCCGCGCAACCAGCAGATGACCCACATGAATGGGGTTAAAACTGCCGCCAAAGCAGAGTCGGGTCATATTCGGGGCCTTCGTCGCGACAAAAGTTCGGGGTGGATGATAACTGGTATCCCGCTTGCAAGCGAGAAGAGAGTTCGGGCCAAACGCCGCCCGTTGGCCGATGTCTATTGAGATAGGTGTCCAGTTGCGTCCGGTTTGCCGGTGAATTGTCGAACGGTTGTAAGTCGAGTGTTCACATTCGGTTAGAAAAGTGAACCCGGATATCCGGTTAAACGTATTGCTCCAGGAGTCGTCAGACGCGCGAATAGTAGTGCGTAGATGTTGAATATGATGTTGAAGACGACCCCAAGACCCACAGGAGTGCGACCCAAGAGCCCGATCGAGCGGATTGCCAAGAAGAAGGAGGCCACCATGGCCACGGAAATGATCGTCAGGAAGAATGTCGTGAAGAGTTCGAACACCAAGCCGGCCGGCGCGCGCGTACCGCGCCTTCTGGCGGAGCGGGCGAATCTTCTGCTGCAGGGCAACTACGCCTTCATGGACAGCCCGATCTTCAAGCAGAAAAATATCGAGAAGGAACTGTACACCTTCGACCAGGAGCCGAGCCTGCCGCGCACGGCCTGGTATCAGCCGACCCGCGATGATGTCGAAGGCGCTTCATCGGCCTCGCCGCAGCTCATGTCGACGGCCGAGGAGCGAGTGATGTTCCTCCGCTTCAACTTCGCCAAGCGGAAGCTGGTGGGGTTGCAGAAGAAGGTTGAGAAAGAGGGATTGACGCGCGAGCTGGCCGAGCTGGTGATCGAATGGCATCGCCGCTTCGAGCATTTCCGCGAGTATCTGGTGCGGACGAATCTGGCGCTGGTATTGGCGATGGCCAAGCGGGTTCGCCTGGGCGATGTGGATTTCGCCGAAGTGGTTTCCGAAGGGAACATGGCGCTGATCCGCTCGGTGGATAAATTCTCCATCGACCGCGGATTCAAGTTCTCAACCTACGCCTGCCGCGCCATTCTCAAGGCCTTCTCGCGCACCGCCATGAAGGCCAACCGCCATCGCACCAAGTTCCCGGTGGAGTTCGAGCCGGACCTGGAAAAGAGCGACTGGGCCGACAAGAAGCGCGATGTGGTGGAAGAGGATTGCATCGATGAGCTCAAGAGCATCGTCGATCGCAACCTGGCCGATCTGACCAGCGTCGAGCAGACGGTCATCAAGCGCCGCTTCAACTGGGATCAGGCCGATGATTCGAGCCTGACATTGGAAGATGTCGGCAAGATCATCGGCGTGACCAAAGAGCGGGTTCGGCAGATCCAGAACAAAGCCCTCGCCAAGATCCGCGCGGTCATGGAAGATGGCGTGCTGCGGGTGCGCACCAAGACCGATGAGGAGAAGGCGCAGGAGGAGATCCTGGCGGCAACGCAGACCGCTCCGGCGCTTTGACAAATCGTTCGATTACAGTGAATGCAGTAGTCCCGCCAGGTTTCGCCTGGCGGGATTTTCTTTGCGCCGTTGCCTGCCGAGCCGCACGGTCACCCTGAGGTACTCCGAAGGGTCTACTTTCGAATTTGAGGGGCGCTCCACATTGGTATGGTCCCCCGGATTCGAGGCAAGATGCTTCGCTACGCTCAGCATGACCGAGCGAAACCACCGCTGGTATCGTAACTGCCTTACGCCGCCTTCTTCTCCACCGTAAACTGCTCCAGCATCACCGGCAGTTTCTTGATCCCCCGGCGAACGGCCTTGTCGACCGCGTAGCGCATCGACAGGTCGAACCTGCGCCAGACGCGGGCATCGGGCTCGACCCCGAGCTTTTTCATCTGGCGGATGGCCCAGAGCCAGACGTGGTATTCCTCTTCGCAGCGTTTTTTATATTTCTCGAAGCCGATGACGTGGTGGCCGACTTCGTGCAGGAAAATCGCCAGGCTGATGGGCGTGCGCGGGTGGGGGGATTCCACCCAGTTCACGGATCGGCCATCGGCGTGGTAGACGCGCCAGGCGCAACCACTCATGGTGCGACGCCAGCGCTTGACGCGCAGGTCGTAGCGCTGCTTCATCCGGCGGACGATTTCGCTGTATTGATTCATCGACACCCCCTGTATCGACGGATCGGCCGGCTTCTTTAGAAATGCGGGGAGCAATCGCACGGCCGCCATGCGCAGTTTCTGCCGCAGGCGGGGATGACCACTGGGACGAACTGATTTAGCGGACCTGCGCGGAGTTATCGACTGTTTCATGGATTCCATTTTCGGCGCGGGGTACAAAAGCTCCCCGCACCTTCGATTCACCTTACCGGGCAAGGACGCCCAATGGAAACCATGCCGACGCCCACCAACCCCGCAACGCCCGACACTCAGCGATCCATCTCACTCCCGACACGGGTCATCGTCTCGCTCCGCGCGGGCGCGGTGCTGGCGATCGCCAATATTCTCTGCGTGGCGATCCTGTCCTGGGCCTGGGTCCACGCCAAGGCCGAGCCCAAGGCGCTCTCGGTCACCGGGTCGGCCAAGAAGGTGATCCAATCCGACCTGATCGTCTGGAGCGCCCGCGTGAACGCCTCGGATGCGGACCTGGTCAAGGCGTATGAATCGCTGCGCGTTTCAACCGAGAAGGTGCAGGCGTATCTCAAGGCCGAGGGCGTGCCGGAGGCCCAGATCACGATCTCCTCGGTTGGTACGACCAAGCGGCGAGCCAAGGATCAGAAGGGGAACGACACTGAAAAGGTGATCGCCTATGAGCTTGGGCAGGATGTGACGATCAGCAGCGGCGACGTGAAGAGAATTTCCGAAGTCGCCCGGAAGATCACCACGCTGATCAAGGATGGCGTGATGCTCGATTCGGAGTCGCCGCGCTACATCTACACCAAGCTGGCCGACCTCAAGATCGACATGCTGGCGCAGGCCACCAAGGACGCGACCGCCCGAGCCAGGCAAATCGCCACCAATGCCGGCTCGGACCTGGGCGGGGTCCTGGATGCGAAGATGGGCGTTTTGCAGATCAATCCGATGAACAGCAACGAAGTGAGCTCGCTGGGAAATAACGATCAGACTTCGCTGGATAAGGAGATTACGGCGGTGGTGACGGCGCGGTTTTCGTTGAAGTAAGCGCGAAGCGCTTGGTCATCCTCCGAATAAACGCCCAATTTTCCTTGATCCCCTGAATGCTCGCGAATAGTATTTGCTTATGGCACTTACATTCGACGAACTCACCGAGCAGGCCTTGCAACTTCCCGCGCGTTCCCGCGCGCAACTCGCCGATCAACTCGTGGAGAGCCTTGCCGCGGCAGATGCGGATGACATCCAGGAGCAATGGGCCGCGTTAGCGGTGCGCAGGCGCGATGAAGTGCGCTCTGGACTCGTGCAGGCCATTCCGGGCGAACAAGTTATCGCGGAGGTCCGCAAGGCTGTCGGGCGGTGAGTGCCTTCACCTTCCATCCTGACGCCCACGAGGAGTTTCTCGCTGCGGCGAGGTATTATGAGCAGCGCCGGCTGGGATTGGGTGCTATTTTCTCCTTTGAGGTTGAAGCCACAATCGCACAAATCGTCGAAGCGCCAGCGCGCTGGCCGGAAATCAAGCCGAATGTACGGCGTCGCCTCACTTACACATTTCCATATGCAGTCCTGTACTCGATTGAGCCGAATTCCATTCTCATTGTTGCCGTAATGCATTGCAGCCGGGAGCCGGGCTATTGGAACGAACGATTGGGCTCTGCATGAATTCCCACCGAAGGGCGGTGTAGAAATAGAAATTTCCAAAAGAGTGCTGCAAGTTCGATTTAGAATCTACCCGTGCCCCAAACGCTCCTCCATGCCGCCTGGATCGCGCCGATGAATGGGCCCGTTGTTCCCAAGGGGGCGGTGGTTTTTGATGAGGGGAAGATTCTCGCGGTGGGGCCGGCGGGTGATGTCGGTCAGATGCATCCGAATGCTCCCGTCGTTGACCTGGGCCAGGCGGTGATTCTGCCCGGGCTGGTCAATGCACATACGCATCTGGAGTTGACCAACGTGCCGGCGATGGAGCATCCGCTGACATTTGTGGATTGGATACTGAATCTGCGGCGGCGGTTGATGGCCTCGGCCGATTTCCATGGTTTGATCCGTGCGGGAACGCATCAGGGAATCCAGCAGTGCCTGCGCTTCGGCGTCACCACCGTCGCGGATATCACGCTGAACCCGGCCATCACCCGGCCGGTACTTGCGGAGTCGCCGCTGCGGGCGATCAGCTTTGGCGAAGTGGTCGGGATGGCCGGGCGGTCGGGCCAGTTCGATGAGAGGCTGGCGTCGGCAATTGAGCGATCGCCGGCTGGCGGGGTGACCATCGGCATCGAGCCCCATGCACCTTATTCGCTGGACGTGGTGGGTTATCGACGATGTGTCGAGTCGGCGCGCCAGCATGGTCTGCCGATTTGCACACATTTGGCGGAGACGGTGGATGAAGCGGAGTTTCTTGCGAGCCATACCGGTGAGTTTCGGAGGTTGTGGATGGCGCTGGATGCGTGGGCCGATGGGGTATCGATATTTGCCGGCGGGCCGATTCGGGCGATGGAATCGGTGGGATTGCTGGATTTGCCGGCCATTCTGGCGCATGTCAATTATATCGATGATGACGAAATGGCCATCCTGGCGCGGGGGCGGGCGAGCGTGGTCTACTGCCCGCGGACGCATGCGTATTTCGGACATCGGCCGCACCGTTTTCGCGAGATGATCGCGGCGGGGATCAACGTGGCGGTGGGAACGGATAGCGCGGCTTCATCGCCGGATTTGAATCTGGTGGAGGATTTGAGGCTGATTCATCGGCTGCATCCTGAGCTTGGGGCGGAGTTTGTTTTCTCGCTGGCGACGATACGGGCGGCCAGGGCGCTGGGGATGGCGGGACGGGTGGGAGAGATCAGTGTTGGGGCGGCGGCGGATTTTTGCGTGTTTGATGTCAGTGGGGAAGAGCCGTTGCGGGAGGTGCTGGAGTCATCGGCGCTGCCGCGGGAGACTTGGATTGAGGGGAAAGCTGTCCCCTCTCCTGTACGCGGGAGAGGGTTAGGGTGAGGGTCTTCGGCCGTTGGTGAAAGAGCCCGTTGATCGCGATGAAAAGACCCTCACCCCCGCCCTCTCCCGAGTACAGGAGAGGGAGCAATGCCCTCTCCCGAGTACAGGAGAGGGAGCAATGCTCTCTCCCGAGCACAGGAGAGGGAGTCGTAACTCAGAATGACGGTGCAAATGTCGATGTCGAAGTCCCAACCAGCTAAAAAGCTCCGCCGCCATCGGCGCTGGGACCGCCACGGCTATCTCTTCATCGCCCCCTGGCTCATCGGCTTTCTCCTTTTCACGGCCGGTCCGATGATCGCCAGCATCATCCTCAGCTTTACCGACTACGACCTGTCCCGCGGCGCCTGGGTGGGCGGCGAGAATTACCGCCAACTGCTCTGGGCTCCGCATCCCGGCGGCGGGCATGGCGATCCGCTGTTTTACAAATCGCTCTGGAACACCTTTTATTACACCGTTTTCGCAGTCCCGCTCGGCCTGACGGGCTCGCTCCTGCTGGCGATGCTCCTCAATCAAAAACTGCGCGGCATGGCGTTTTTCCGGACGGCTTATTACCTGCCCAGCATCGTCCCCACCGTCGACAGCGCCCTGCTGTGGATGTGGATTCTCCAGCCGGATAAGGGCCTGCTCAATCAGTTCCTGATGTGGCTCTTCAACACCCCGCCCTTCGAATGGCTGGAGAGTTTGCTCGGCTATCAGATCACCCCGCCGCGCTGGCTGCAAAGCTCGACTTGGAGCAAGCCCGGCCTGATCTTGATGAGCCTCTGGGCCGTTGGCGGCAGCCGCATGCTGATCTTTCTGGCCGGTTTGCAGGG
>JBBRTW010000261.1:0-9759 GCA_038244055.1 Tepidisphaerales bacterium
CCCCTAGTCCCGGGCGCTCACGCTGCTGTCAGCGCTGGGGACCCGCACGGGCTGGGACGTCAAGCGGCTTGCCACCTATCTCTCCACGCGCGTGCGCCAGACCGCGCGCGTGGGCATCTACGAAACATCGCGCGTCGCGGCCGTGCCCACCGCGCTCAAGGCGCGCTATCTGTCTCCGACGAAGTTCGAAGGCAAGCCGGCCGTGCAGGTTGTGCCGGCCGTGCGATCGCTCATTCACTTCGCCTATCTCAATCTCATGGAAGAGTGGCCCTTCCACGGGCCATTCGATTTCATCTTCTGCCGTAACGTCATGATCTATTTTGACAAGCCCACGCAGGAGCGGCTGGTCAACCGGTTTTACGGGATTCTCGACCGCGGCGGCTTGCTCTTTACCGGGCATTCCGAATCCCTCACGGGAGTCAAGCATCCTTTTTCTTATGTGCAGCCAACCATTTACGCCAAGGCCTGAAGCGAGCCCGGGCGAGGTACCGTTCAGTGAATGTCATCGTCAGCGTCTCCGACGCCAAAACATCCCGAGACCCCGCGAGCGTACTGGCCACGTATTCGCTGGGGTCATGCATCGGTGTCTCGCTTTACGACCCGGTGGCCAAGATCGGAGGCATGCTTCACTTCCAGTTGCCCACCTCCACATTGGATGCCGCCAAGGCCAAGGAGCGGCCGCTCATGTTCGCCGATACCGGGATGGAATGCCTCATCGGGCAGATGCAGTCGATCGGCGCGGCCAAGAAACATCTCAAGGTCAAGCTCGCCGGCGCGGCCCAGATCCTCAACGACAACAACTTGTTCAACATCGGCCGGCGGAATCACACCGCCATCCGCAAGATTCTCTGGCAGCATGGGCTATTCGTCGATGGTGAAGATATCGGCGGCTCCAGCCCGCGCACCATGTACCTGGCCATCGCCGATGGCACGGTCACGATCAAAACCCAGGGAAACAGTCTTAATCTCTGAAACGAGCAACAGTCATGGGTTATCGATTTCTCATCGTGGACGACTCCGCCACCACCCGCGCCATCATCCGGCGCACGATCCAAATGGCCCAGGTGCCGGCCGACAAGGTGCTGGAGGCTTCGAACGGCATGGATGCTCTGCGCCTGCTTGCCGGCGAGCCGATCGACCTGGTTCTGGCTGACCTGCACATGCCGGAGATGGATGGCGTCGAGATGACCCGCCGGCTGCTGGCGGATCCGGCCATCTGTCATATCCCGGTGGTGATCCTGTCGGCCGAGCCCAGCGCCGAACGACTGGAGCAACTCAAGCGCGACGGCGTGCGCGGATACCTGCGCAAGCCGTTTACCCCTGAGGGCGTGCGGAATCTGATCACCCAAACATTGGAGGCATGTCATGCTTGAAACTCTTTCCGATTCCGTGGCCAACAGCCTGGTCGATGCGCTGGAGCAAATGGCGTTCATCTCGGCCCTGCCGCCGGAGTCGCCGCTCGCGGTTCCCACTCAGGCCCTGCTGATCCGCATCGGCTTTCGCGGTCCGGTTTGCGGGCGGATCGATCTTCTGGCGGATGAGGCGGTCGGTGTGCTCATCGCCTGCAATGTCCTAGGCCCGGACTGCATCGATGCCCCCTTCCGCGCCCGCGACGCGCTGAAAGAGCTTCTCAATGTCACCTGTGGAACGTTCCTGGCGCAGTATCCCCCTGTTCCGGGTCAGGCATTCGAGATGTCGATCCCGGAGGTTCAGCCTCTCGACTGCGTGACCTGGGAATCGATGCTCGCCCAGGGGGATTTCGCGCCGTTTGATGCCGAAGGACATGCGCTGGCCATTCGTCTGGCGGATCGCAACCCATCATGAGCCTCTCAACCACAAAACCTCTGGCGTCCGCGACCCGGGCCATCCGCGTGCTGATTGTCGATGACTCGGCCGTCGTGCGGCAACTGCTTTGCCGCGAACTGGCCCGCTACCCGCAGATTCAAGTCGTCGGCACAGCGCCCGACCCCTATGTGGCCCGCGACATGATCGTCGAGCTTGCCCCCGATGTGCTGACATTGGACGTCGAGATGCCGCGAATGGATGGCCTGACGTTTCTCCGCAAGCTCATGGCCCATCGCCCGATGCCGGTAATCGTCCTCAGCTCTCTGACCGGTCGCGGCACCGAGATGGCCCTGGAGGCGATGGAGGCCGGGGCGATCGAAGTGCTGGCCAAGCCATCCTCGGCCTACGAACTGGGCAATGTCGGCGGCCTGCTGGCGCAGAAGATCCAACTGGCCGCCCGGTCCCGGCCGAGAATCGTCGCACCGGCGGCCGTCGCCAGCATCGCGGATAAGCGCACCGCCCTGACGCGCACCAGCGACCGCATCCTGGCAATCGGCGCTTCCACCGGCGGCGTGCAGGCGCTGAGCCAGGTGCTGGCGGCGTTTCCGCCCGGCGCGCCCGGCACCGTCATCGTCCAGCACATGCCCGCGCGTTTCACCGCATCGTTCGCGCAACGTCTGAATTCCATTTGCGCCGTCGAGGTCAAAGAGGCCGTCGATGGCGACAGCGTCGTCCCCGGCCGGGTGCTGATCGCGCCGGGCGGAAAGCACATGCTCTTGCATCGCTCGGGCGCGAGCTACTATGTGGCCATCCAGGATGGCCCGGAGGTTTTTCACCAGAAACCCAGTGTCGAGGTCCTCTTCGATTCGGTCGCGCGTTACGCCGGCAAGAACGCCGTGGGCGCGATCCTCACCGGCATGGGCGCTGATGGAGCGCGCGGGCTGCTCAACATGCGAAACGCCGGCGCGCGCACCGTCGCCCAGGATGAGGCCTCGTGCATCGTCTTCGGCATGCCGGCCGAGGCGATCAAATGCGGCGCAGCCCAGCAAATCGTCTCTCTCGAACAAATCGCACCGACCCTGATTCAACTGGCGCGGCAGGATGCCGTGCCACAAACTTTGTGAGGAATTATGTCCCAAGCACCCCCCGAGATGGCCCCAACCATCAATCCCAAGCTGATCGTGCCCTTCGTCAATGCCGTGCGCAGTGTCTTCGCCAAGATGGTGGGGGTCCAGACCACGCTGGAGCGGCCGCACGTCAAGACCTTTCCCGCGCCGACATATGACGTATCGAGCATCATCGGCTTTTCCGGCGATGTGATCGGCTCGGTGGTGGTCAGCTTCCAGCGCGCCGCGGCCGAGAAACTCGTCGAAGCCTTCGCCGGCATGGCGATCGCCTACGACAGCCCGGATTTTGCCGATGCCGTGGGCGAGCTGGCCAACATGATCGCCGGCGGCGCTAAAAAGCATCTTGGCCACGCTGCCGCGATCACCGTCCCCAGCGTGATTCTGGGGGCTGGCCACGTCATCGCACGCCTCAGCGATGTGCCGTGCATCGTCATTCCCGGCACCACGCCGGTTGGCGCATTCGCCCTCGAAATCAGCATCAAGCAGCTCAAAGCGCCGCAGGTCAACGACAACTAGAAACAAGGAATGACTTATGAAAGTGCTACTGGTCGATGATTCGCGCACCATGCGCAATATCCAGAAAAAAGTGATGGAGCAGTTCGGCCCGATGGAGTTTTCCGAGGCCGCCGATGGCGTGGAAGCGCTGTCGGTGATCGCCGCCACCCCGCAGGGATTCGAGTTGATCCTGATCGACTGGAACATGCCCCACATGGATGGGCACACGCTGGTCCTGCGCATCCGCGAGAAAGACAAGCTCACGCCCTTGATCATGGTCACCACCGAGTCCGAGAAACAGCGCGTGGTCGATGCCATCAAGGCGGGCGTGAACAACTATGTGATCAAGCCGTTCACACCCGATCAATTGATTGGCCGGGTCAAGCAGACCCTCGAAAAGCGGAAAGCGGCCGCATAAGCCTTTTCGCCTCGCCCCCGCTAAGGAGTCGATATGTCCAGCATGGAAAACGAATCGGATGTGATCGTGGCCTCGGAAGAAATCTCCCCGCCGGCCGAGCCGCTGGAGCTGCTGGAGGTTGCCGCCGCGGAGAGTGGGTCGGAGGCCGGCAACTACTACGATCGTTCCCGGATTCGCCTGGCGCAGGCCGGGCAGCCGATCGCCAAAGTGCTGGTGCGGGAGAAAATCCGGCTTGGACCCAATGTCGAGTTCTCACCCGATGGCCAGCAGATTCTCGCGAAAGAGCCGGGCCAGGTGAATTGGCATTCCGGCCGGATCTGGGTGGAAAGCGTGCTGGAGATTCGCGGCGATGTGGATTTCACCACGGGATGCATCGAGTTCGCCCACGATGTGTCCGTCCGCGGGAGCGTGCTGGACCTGTTCAAGATCACCAGCGGCGGAACCGTACGGGTGGGACATGCGGTGGAGGCCGCCCACATACAGGCGGCCGTCGATCTTCTCGTCAATGGCCCCATCGTGGGCAAGGGCAAGGGCCACTGCATCATCGGGCAGAACGTGCATGCCAAGCACATCAGCAACGTTACGATCGAAGCCGGCAAGGACGTGATCGCAAAAACGGAGATCACCCACAGCCACATCTCCTGCGGCGGCAAGCTCGCCGTGGAGCGCGGTTCACTGATGGCCAGCCAGGTGGTGGCCAATGGGGGCGTCCATTGCGGTATTCTCGGATGCGCGGCGGGTCTGCCCATGGTCATCGAAGTCGGGGTCGATCCCGCGCTTCGCCGCCTGGTGAGTGAGCAACTCGTCAAGATCGAGGCCGACCAGAAGAAAATCGAAAAGATCAAGCAGACCGTCGAGCCGCTCATGCGCAATGCCAAGGGACTCTCGGCGGCCCAGAAGGAGCAGGCCACGGAGTTACTCTTCCGCGCCAGCGAAGTCGAGGATCAAAATCGCAAAACCATCGGCCTGCTCCGACAGAGAAGCGAGGATGCCGCATCGCAAAGCCATGCCGAGGTCCATGTTGAGCAGTTGCTTTGCGCGGGCGTGATCCTGCGGATGGGAGGACTGGAGGCCGCTATCGTCGCGCCGCTTCGAGGCCCGATCAAAATAGGCGTCGGCCAACATCGCGGCGAGCGCCGCATCCTGGCCACGTCGCAGGGACGAAGCGGGGCCTGCCAACCCCTGCCCTCGCATCCGGCGGTCGACCATGTGATGGACAAACTCCAGAGGTTGCTGGTTTGAACGGGCCCGCTGGAGGTGCATCGTGGATGTGAATGGGTTACCCTCCTCCGTCATGTCGCGAGGGTTCGAGGGTCGAGCACCCGATCGTTGGCGGAAGGAGTTCACGTGCGGATCGCTCTTCTTGGGTTGGTGTGCGGATTGGGGGTCATCGTCGCGACGGGCGGGTGTCGGCCCAGGCAGATCAGCTTTGTGCCCGAGCGGACAGCGCCAAGGGCGGCCGAAGGGAGAATCGTTACCGGCCGCTCGATTGATGTAGCGCCCCTCAGCGCTCAGAACGTTGGGAGCATGCCGCTGAACCTGGTCGTCTCGGCGGATGGACAGTTCCTGATCAGCACCAGCGCTGGGTTTCGCGAATACCTGGTCTCGATGCGGATGAGCGATGGTGTCGGCGTTTCGGGACTGTCGTTCCCACGGATGAAGGGCAAGAATGCGGAGCCCGAAGATACGCACAACGGGCTTTACTACGGCCTGGCCGCCGGGCCGGGGCGGGGAGGAGCAGGGGGGCAGGAGGGCGGCGTTATTTACGCCGCCCAGGGCAACCTGGACCAGATCGCCATCGTGAAGATCGATCCCTCGGGCAAGCTCGTCATCGATGATCTGATTCACACGCGCACGGGGGACTTCCCCGCCGGCCTGGCGCTGGATGGCATCGGCCGGCTGTATGTGACCAACAACGATCCCCAGTCGACGCCGCCCGATGTCGCGCCATCGAGCATTGCGATTTACGATACGAAGCGCAAGCGGGAAATCGGGCGCTTCGAGTTCGCGGAAAGCTTTGGCGGGACGGCGAATTTTCCCATGGCCCTGGCCGTGACGCGCGATAGGAGGAAGCTGTATGTCGGGAGCCAGCGCGATGATGCGGTGTATGTGCTCGATACATCCGATCCCGCCAACATCCGGCAAATCGCCAGGCTCAGCACCGGCTCGCATCCAATCGCACTGCTCATGGACAACGAGCAACAGCGGCTCTTCGTCGCCAACGCCCACAGCGATACCGTGTCGTTCGTGGATGTGAAGACCGATGAGATTCGCGCCACCGTGCTGCTCCGGCCGGATGTGGCGAAAAGTCTCGCGGGCGCAACTCCCACTGGCCTGGCGCTGGCACCCAGTGAAAAATATCTGTACGTCACGCTGGGGGACATGAACGCGGTCGCGGTGATCGATGTGCCGGATAAGGAACTCGATGGGTACATCCCGGCCGGGTGGTATCCGACGGCCGTGGTCGCGTCGGCCGATGGCAAGCGATTGCTCGTCGCCAACGCGAAGGGAATCGATCCCATCAATTCGAACCCGCCCCCGACGATCACGGCTTCGGCCAGTCGCCCCTCCGGCGGATCGCCGATCGGAGTATCCCAGAGCGCAGCGCCGATCGTGACCCACGTCTCGCCCCTGACCCTGCTGGAAGGCAATGTCCTGGGCTTGCAGGTGCCGTCGAAGGATCAACTCCAGGCGATGACGGCCAAGGTGCTGGAGAAGAATCGATTGACGGCGAAGTATCTGAATCGGGCGAACCCGCTGAAAGACATCGGCCTCCAGGCCGGGAAGATCAAGCACGTCATCTACATCGTGAAGGAGAATCGCACCTACGACCACATCCTCGGCGACCTGCCTCAGGGCAACGGCAACCCGGCCTATTGCCTCTTCGGTCGCGAGATCACGCCCAATCAGCACCAGCTCGCCGAGCGCTTCGTCCTGATGGATAACTTCTACTGCTCGGGCGAGGTTTCCGGCGATGGCTGGACCTGGTCCACCCAGGCGATGGCCAACGAATACACCATTCGCAACGTCGCCTACGAGTACAGCGATCGCGGCAAGCATTTCAACTATGAAGGAAGCAACAATGGCTGGCCCACGGGCGGTTTCCCCGCCCGAGGCCCGGATGGCGAGTTGCTTTCCGACGATCCCAAGTTCAAGGATGGGGCCGCGCCCATTCCCGATGTGGCCGAAGCGCCGGGCGGGCACCTGTGGGACCTGGCGCTCAAACATAAGCTTTCGATCCGCAACTACGGCTTTTTCGTCGCCGGGGGCATCGTCAAGGAGGGCATGCAGATCACGCCCGACAATTACCCGGCCTCCAAAGGCCTGCAACCCGCCGGGCGCGACCTGGACGGAATCACCGACATCGATTACCGCGGTTTTGGCCTGGATTACCCCGATTCCGATGCCTGGAAAATCCACTACGAGAGGACGAAGGATGAAGTCTACAAGTGGCCCACCACGGAGGCCGGCGAGTACGATGCGCCCAGCCGATTCTCTGAATGGAACCGCGAGTTCCAGATGATGCTCGAGAAGGACCCCAGCGGCGGCGCGGTGCCCAACCTGATGTTCGTGCGCCTGCCGACCGATCACACCGCCGGCGCGAATCCCAAGTTCAAATCCCCCCGCGCCATGCTGGCCGACAACGATTACGCGGTGGGGCAACTGGTCGAGGCCGTCAGCAAATCCCCCATCTGGAAGCAGTGCGCCATCTTCGTCATCGAGGACGATGCCCAGGATGGCCCGGACCACGTCGATGCCCACCGCTCGACATGCTATGTGATCAGCCCGTACATCAAGCGGGCCAGCGTCGATCACACCTTCCACAACACCGCCTCCTGCCTCAGGACCATCGAGCTTCTTCTCGGTTTGCCGCCGATGTGCCAGTACGATGCGATCGCCGCGCCGATCATGAACTGGGACACCGAGCCGCGCAACGACCAGTCCTTCTCGCCCATCCTGCCCGCCGGGGAGATCATCGGCCAGACCAATCCCGCGGCCGGCGAAGTCAAGCCCTACAGCCCCGAGGCGAAGCTGATGAAGGAGTCGATGGAGATGAACCTCGCCCAGGCCGACGAGGCCGATCCCGACAAGCTCAACGACATCCTCTGGAAAATGAGCAGGGGCATGCAGGCGAAGATCCCGCCGACCCCACGGTCCCTGGGCGGTGCGGTTCCGCGGGTGAAGGATGAGGATGATTGACGCGCGACAATGCGTCCGATCGAGCGACCGTGCCGCGGCATAATTCAACGCGCATATTCGCTGATGGTCGACACCACCCAAATTGTGGTCGCGCCCGGACCGGCCAGGGGCGGCAATCAGATGCACCACGGATCCCGCATCGCGCGGGACCTCAGGCGATTGGCATCGGCATCGCCCACGAACTCCGCCTTGAGCAGATCGAACTTCAGATTGCGCTGCAACTGCTCGCAGATATCGGCGGCCAGGCACACGCTCATCGAGCGAAACATCACCTCGGGATTGGCGACCGTCGGGCGGCGCGACTTGACGCAGTCGAAGAAATCCCGCACGTGGTTCGGCGGGCGCTGGGTGCGGCCCGCATACTGGGCCACGACCGTCTTGAAATCATCCAGCAGCGCCGGCGATGAGACATCGGGTTTGGAATAACCATCGGCCGCGGCCGCCCATCCTTCCGATCCATCAAAGCGCTCGCCACAGGCGCCATGCCAGTACTTGCAGGGTTTCCAGACATCGCCGGGTTCGCGGAACAGGACCAGCTTCACACCGTTGGACAAGCGCGTCACCATCGTCGAATCGGGCCCACTGTACTCGAACTCGATGGTTGAGACTTCCGACATCTCCAAGCCGGCCAGGGCCTGGGCCACCGCGTGCGCCCCCCACATGGCCACATCGGTCGCGAAATCATAGAAGTGATACCACCCGCTCCTCATGTACCCGGCGTTGTAAGGCCGCCACGGAGACGGCCCGATCCAGACGTTCCAGTCCATCACCTCTTTGGGTGGCTCGGGCTGCGCGGGCAGCCAGTCCTGTCGGCTTCCACCGCGATAGCGGATGTCGGCATACGCCGTGTGAATCCTGCCCAGCCGCCCCGACCGGGCCATCTCGATGGCGAAGATGTGATTGGGCTCGCTGAGCCGCTGCGCGCCGGTTTGATAAACCCGGCCATATCGTCGCGCCGTCCGCACCACCTCCTGCCCCTGCGCAATCGTGAGACAGGAGGGCTTCTCGCAGTAGACATCCTTCCCCGCCCGCATCGCCAGTATGGACGCCAACGCATGCCAGCGGTCCCCGGTGGCGATCAGCACCGCATCAATATCCTTTTGCTCGGCCAGGAGCTCGCGCAGGTCCCCGTACAGGGCGCAGTCCTTGTTGTCGTTGCGGCGGTCCACCACCTGCTTCACCGCTTCGCGGCGGCTCTGGTTGACATCGCAGATCGCCATGAACTGGACATCGGGCTCGCCGATCATCCAGTTCACATCGCTGGAGCCGCGTCCGCCAACGCCGATGGCCCCCATGAGAATGCGCTCGCTGGGCGCGGCCACGCCGCCCCGGCCCAGTGCCGAAGCGGGAATGATCTGCGGAACCACCAGCGCCCCGCCCGCCGCGATGGCCCCCTTCATGAATCGACGCCGCGTGATCCCTGCGCTGTGGTGGTTGCCCATGCCGAGTCTCCGTGTTCACCCCTTTTCAATACACCGATTTGACCCGTGGGTTGTCAAATGGCGAATGGCGAATGGCGAATCAAGCGTCAATGAAACATGAAACATGAAGAAACGCGCGGGGATAAGCATGTTGCGGCCGGGCCTAAGCATCGCTCCAGAGCCTATAGAGTCAGGAGCCGGAGGAAGGAGGGTCAGCCTTTGGAGCGTTCCTGGTGGCAGTCTCCTGGCCCTCACGTGTCTAAGCAGAACAAACTAAAAACTTACAACTGACAACTGACAATGAACAATTAAC
>JBBRTW010000262.1:0-9713 GCA_038244055.1 Tepidisphaerales bacterium
ACGGCTTTGGCCTGCTCTTTACCCTTCGCACCCATAAGCACATCTTCACCCGCCCGCCGGCCGAGAATCCCGAAGACAAACCGGGCATCTCAGCGCTGCATATGTGGACCGTCAAGCGAAGTCTGATCCTGCTTCTGGTCGCATCGATTGGCGTAGGTGTTGTCGCGGAATGGCTGGTGGATGCGGCCGAGAAAATGGCCCACAGTTTTGGCTGGAGCCCGATTTTCGTGGGGATCATTCTCCTGGCGATCATCGGCAACGCGGCCGAGCATTCGACCTCCGTCATGCTGGCTCTGCGCGATGATATGGATACGGCCATGACGATCTGCTACCAGTCGAGCATCCAGATCGCGCTGTTCGCGACGCCCTTCCTGGTATTGCTGAGCTGGGTATTCTGCGCGGCCGGGATGAAGGGCCCGGATGGACATCTCCTGCCCGCCATGAGCATGGTTTTCACGCCCATGGAGGTGGTCGCGGTCGTCCTAACTGTAGGAATTGTCATAGTGTTAGGGATGAACGGGGAAACCAACTGGTTTGAAGGGGTGCTGCTGCTGGCCCTGTATGTCATTCTAGCCATCGCCTTCTTTTATATCCCCGACACCGGCCACGGCGCGGTACAATCCGGCGGTGCAATGATCCCCGGCGGCACTGTGGGTACGCCTGCGGTGCATCCGTGATTCGTGGAGCGGCCTGTTCAGGGCTGCAAATTAGTTTGGGCTGAATCCTGTGCCATGGTGGCCTAGAATCAGCAACGTTTTTTGAATTTCCGTGTCACCGAGGTGTGGAAATGCCTTTGCTCCCCAATGAACTGGCGCGGCGGGAAAATGGGCGGCTTGAACTGCGCACTGGCCCGGTGCGAACCCGCTGGAACCTGGACGAACTGGTCACCTCCGATGGCCAGTCCCTGCATGCCACGTTTACATGCAGCATCTCGGCCATCAATGAGCCGGCCGAGTGGAAGATGCTCGAAGAGGTCTTCCTCTCTCGGGCGATGGGTGTGACCACGGAAGATGTCGTCCATCATTTCATGCCCGGATTCCGCGCCGCCGCCGTGAAGGTCGTCGGCAAGCATAAGGCCGAGGCGTGGATCAAGTCCGATGCCGCCGCCATCACCGAACTGACCGATGCCCTCCGCGAGGAAGGGAAGAAAATCGCCTTCACTTCCGGCCTGGATGTGCTGCCGCCTTTCCAATCCAGCTATGAATCGCCGTCTTTCGAGGCTCAACAGATCGAAGAGCTCGAACGCACCCTGGCCGAGCGCCGAGTGGCCGGGCAGGTGGAGCATTTCGAGCGCGCGGGCAAGCTCCTGCGGCAGTTCGAAGATTTGCGCAAGGCCGCACCGGATCTATCGGCGGCCGATGTGCTGAAGCAGGTCAGCCCGGCCGATCAGGGGATGATGTTCCAGACGTTGCTCCTGGCCTCGGGCAAGGCGGTCGCCGCCAAGGGGTTGTATGCGGTCGCGGGGAACGCGCTGGTGAAGATCGATGGCCGGGCGACGCCGCCCGCCCTTCAGATGATCGCCATGCCGCAATTGCTTGGCCCGCTGCGCAGTGTGCAGACGGCGCGGCTGGATGGCAAGGATGTTCTGCTGGTCGGGGCCCGCAGCGGCGTGATCGTTTACGACCCCGCTTCCGGCTCAACCCGCGAATACTCCGATAAATCGATCGATTCGCAGCTCGGCTTCTCCAGTGCGGTGGTGTGGAACGAGCAAATCTGGGCCTGTCACGGTGATGCTGGCATAATCGCCTGGAATCTTCTGGAAACGCAAACGCCGGCCGCGGTCATCCGCCCGGTGGAACTCCGCGCGGGCGACAATCCGCCCCCCCTGCCGACCTCGCCGACGCCCCCGCCCACGGGTGGGTATGTGATGACCACCGGCGCGGTGCAATCGATGATGGTGCGAACGGCCGGGATTCGCAACGTGACGGTCCTGGATGAAAAGCGCCTGGCGTTTTCGGTCGGGCATTACCTGACGATCGTCGATCAGCAAGGCCGCCGCTCGCCGGTGCCGCTGGAATCGCAGGCCGAGGTTTTGGCGATCGTCCCCGATGGCAAGCGCGTCGGCATCGTGCAGGAAGATGGCACCGTCAGCATCCGCGACCGCGCGACGCTGGCACTCATTTCTTCGCAGCGCCGCACCGGACGCCTGACCGCCGCCGCCGTCTTGCCGTGGCTCGGCGCACAGCGACTGCTGCTGGCCACGGATGAAGGGCCGATCTATTGCGTCGGGCTGGATGATGAGCTGGTCACGCAGTACCTGAGCGCCCATCACGGCCTGCGCGTCGCCAGCGCCGCGGCCGATCTGGTGGCCGCTGTCTCCGCCGACCGGCAAAGAGTTGTGCTGTGGAACAGTTGGGATGGAAAAAAGCCGCTGACCGAGATTTTGGTCGCCAGCATGACGCGTCATCGCGTGGGCGATATCGAATTCGCATAGTGCGAACCTGCATGCCATGCCCGCCATTTGGATGCCATGCCCTGACGAGCCGCCAACAGACTTTCATTCGCGGAAAAATCCCATCGGCTCGTCTGGGCATGCCCCCGCGCCATGATGCACGACATCCTCCGAAAACGCGCGGCCACCGCTACCCTGCACATCGCGCGTGTCCGCTTATCGATCCCTCCAGGTTTGCACCCCCGCCCCCCGCGCATACGATCATCCCCATGATCCGCGCCCTCCTCTGCATCGTCGTCATACTCACTACATTGCTTCCCGCATTCTCCGCCCCGCCCGATGAATCGCCGCTGGCACCTTACATCGACCCAGCCCAGCTCGACTGCCCCTGGCCGAAGCACTCGTTCTACAAACAACCCTGGCGCGGCTTTCAGGAAACCCGGCGCGGTGATGAGTTTCTGCAAGGGATCGGCATCAACTACCACTCGCCCGGCAACGATGAAGTCGCCATCCGCCTGCTCGCCGAGACGGGGATCAAAACCTTCCGCATCGAAGTCGGCTTCGGCTCGGTGAAATGGGATGAATCGGGATTCAACGATGAGAAAAAGATCGGCGCGATCCTCACCCTCTGCCAAAAATACGGCATCCGGCCGACCCTGCTCCTCAACGCCCATCACGGCGCACCCTGCCCGATGCGCGAGGTGACGCGGAAAGTGATGGCCGATGCGCCCGTGGGGGCGAAGACGATCATGCTGGATAATGTCGCTGATCTGGCCGTCTCTAAATCAGGGCTGAACCCGCCCAAGGAAGCGAAACAGTATTGGGCGGCCGCGCATCTCTTCACGGCCATCGATCCGGCGACGAAAACGGTAACCCTCTCCCGTGCCCTGACCGCGCCCCTCAAAGCCGGCGAGAGCATCAAGGTCGTCACGCTCAAATACGCGCCGCTGTATCCCGTCGGCAACCCTCTCTTCGATGAGACGGCCGCGGGCTGGGTAAAATATGCGTTGATGCTCTGCGACCGCGCGGCCGCGGCGCAGATCGCCGATTTCGATCTCGAAATCTGGAACGAGCTCTCCTTCGGCTCCAACTACACGCAGGTTCGCAACTATTACGACAAAAACGACCCGGCCGCGCCCAAGGGCAAAGACTTCCTCAACCCCGGCGGCTGCGCCTGGGAACTGGCGCATCGGACGGTCGATGCGGTGAAGGCCAAATACCCGAAGGTCCGCGCCATCTGGGGCTTCTCCAACACCACCTTCCATCACTGCAAGATCGAGAATCTCCCGCCCGCGACCGATGGCCAGTCATACCACCCCTACGGCACGGGAAGCCGAAAACTGCCGGAGGCGGAGACTCATAAAGACAAACCGGAATTCAATCTCGAAGGATTCACGCCCACCATCGACATCAAAATGCCCGAAGGTTGGGCCCAGACGTGGATTCAGACCGAGGGGATCATGCGTCATCTGAACGCGCCAACCCGCCTCGCCACCCACCCGCCGAAGACCGAGCGCTTCTACCACTACATGACCGAGCACGGCGTCCTCCCGGCCGAGTGCGGCATCAAGGATGAGGCCGGGGCGTGGGATCTCAAGGCGCTGTGCGCCACCCGCGCGTATCTGCTCTGGATGAACAAGGGCGTGGATGTTTTGCACTATTTCCAGGCCGCCGACAAAGGCTGGTCCGAGTTCGGCATCATGCCGGCCGAGGTGGTGAAAAAGCTCCCGGCCGATGCGAAGTGGGACGATATGGCGACGCCGCCCATGAAGGCGATCCGCAATCTCACTTCGGCCTTCAAAGATTCCACCCAGCTCAAAACCACCCGGCCGCTGACCTTCGAATTCGCCGGCCCGGCCAACCCGCGCCCCATCTTCGAAGGCGATGCCAAACATCCACCCCTGACGGAAAACGATGTGCTGGCGCTGCTACCCTGGCAGATCACCGAGAAGAAGTTCATTATCGCGGCGTATGTCATGTCTTACGATGCGACGCGGCCGGTTCCTGAGACGACGTATCGGATTGCGATCACCGAAATCGCGGCGGATGCGAAAGTGACTGCGCTGGATGTGATCTCGGGGAAGGCGGTGGCGGTGGAGAAGGCAGTGGGCAATGGTGGGCGGTTGGAGATGCGATTACCGCTGACGGATCGGCCGAGGTTGATTGTGCTAGAAGAGGTGAAGTGAGCGGAAATCGCGGGCGCTACGCCCTCTCCCCAGTAAAGGAGAGGGGACGGCCGATGCCCCGCCATAAGGCCGCGTGCCCTGATGATCGGTGCCGATATCCACATGGGCGGCGGATCGGCAAACAGCCCGGGCGAAAAGCGGCTCGGCCGCGCCTATCATTGTGAAAAACTGAACGATCTTATGCCTTCTTTGCAAACAACATCCCCCGGGTCCGATCTCCCAGCCCACACGCCTGTTCCCGTAAAAACCCTCACGCGAATCCTCATCGTCGGCGGCGGGTTCGGCGGCGTTTACACCACGCTCCACCTCCAGCGACTCTTCAAGCACGATGCCAATGTCCAGATCACGCTCATCGATCGCGACAATTATTTCCTCATGACGCCGCTTCTCTTCGAGGCCGGCTCGGGCGTGCTCGAGCCGCGGCATGCCGTCACGCCGATTCGCTCGCTCCTGAAGAAAGCGCGATTTGTCGAGGCGGATTTTGAATCGGTCGACCTGGAGGCGCGCCTCGTCCGGGCCCGGCATTCGCCCACTTCGAAAACCTACGAGCTCCCCTACGATCACCTGGTCTTCTCCCTCGGCGGTGTCACCAATACGCGCCTGATTCCCGGATCGGAGCATGCCTTCACGTTCAAGACGCTTGCCGATGCGATCTTCCTGCGCAATCACATCATCGACCTCTTCGAGCAGGCCGATGTCGAAACCGACCCGGCCACTAAATCGCGCCTGCTCACGTTCGTCATCATCGGGGCGGGGCTGGTCGGCGTCGAACTCGTCGGCGAGCTCACCGAGTTTCTCGACAATCTCACGCGCACCTATCGCAACATCAATTACAACGAAATCGCCATTCACCTTCTCGAGGCCGGCCCAAATGTCATGCCCGAGATGGAGCGCGATCTGGCCGCTTATGCCGTAAAGACCCTCGAAGAACGCGGCGTCCGCATCCTGATCAACACCCCCGCCAAAAAGATCGAGCCCGGCCGCGTCCACCTCCCCGATCGACCTCCCATCCCCAATCAATCCGCAATCGACAATCCGCAATTCGCAATTCCCCGCGACTACATTTCCACCCAGACCATCCTCCTCTGCGCCGGCGTCACACCCAGCCCGGCGCTGGCCGCCCTGCCGCTCGAAAAAGACAACAAGGGAAAACTCAAGGTCGATTCCACCATGCGCTCGAAACAGCGCCCGGAAATCTGGGCCGTCGGCGATTGCGCCCACATTCCCGATCCCGATGGCAAACCCTATCCGCCCCTCGCCCAGCATGCCCTGCGCGAGGCCCGCGTGCTGGCCTCCAACATCGCCGCCGTCATCCGCTTTCCCGAGAAACCCAATCTTCAACCCTTCATCTACAAAACCCTCGGCATGCTGGCCAGCCTCGGCCATTTCAAAGGCGTCGGCCGGCTCATGAAAGTGAAGATCAAGGGCTTCCCGGCATGGTGGGTTTGGCGAACGTACTACCTCTTCCAGATGCCGCAATGGAACCGCCGTCTGCGGATCATGCTCGACTGGACCATCGCGCTCTTCTTCCGCAACGATATCGTGAAGCTCGATTTGTTTGGATCGCGGCATCCGAGCGCGGGCGATGAGAAGTCGGAGACTGAGCGGCTGGGGCAATAGCGCGGCAGAGGAAGGGTGGTATAGGAAGAAGGGTGTAGGGTATAGGGTATAGGGTATGGGGTATAGGAAGAGAGCAACGTGGAGTGATTGACCGTTCGTGATTGGACCAACCCACACCCTATACCCTATACCCTCCCCCTTCACGCCGGTCGCGGCGACATCACGGCATCCTGCCATTGCACGCGGGGCATCAGGATCATCGCCACGACAAACAGCAGGATGGATGACACCGTCAGCAGAATGCCCTGGAGGTTTGCCTGGGTGGCCGCCACCAGCGCCAAAGCCATCGTCGCGACGGCCGGAATCACGATGCCGCGAATCGCATGCCCGAAGCCGACGATGGTCGCGGCGCGGATCGCGATGAGCGCCACCACCAGCCCGGCCGACCCGATCATCGCCCAGTTGAGCGGCACGAATTCCTGGGCGAAATACATCAGCGGATACGCGCCGGTAAACGCCCCGAGCACCAGGATCAGCATCCAGCGGTCGAAGCGCGCCAGCTTGTGGGCGTGGGCATACAGGCCGATCACCACGCCGAACGCGATTACCGAAAGCGGCCCGAGCCAGCGCAACTCGCCCAGGCGGTCCAGCGGGGCGATCCCCAGGACATCCAGCGAGATCGGCCGGCCGAACATCAGGCGCTTGTAATCCCAAGTGTACACCGTTTTTCCCGAGGAACGCACGAGGTTCGTCGGCTGCATGGAGAGCTCGAGCATTCGCACGTCGGAGCCGTTGGCCGCCAGTTCGAGCTTGAAGGTGTCGAGAATCTTCCCCGGCGGCGTCTGCAACTCGTAAAGTCCTTTGCCCATGGCCGAGTAGGTCACCTTGATGGGTGTCGCCTGAGTGCCCAGCCGGCCGGTCCAGACGAGGTTCGCGCCCCGCAGCGACACCGCATCGGATGGCTCGCCGTTGACCGTGACCGTCAGATCCGCCAGCGAAATGATCTGCGGCGGGAGGGGGAGTTGGATTTCGGAAAGCACACTGCCCGTATCGCCCGGCGCAAACGCCGCTACAGCCCCGCCCGGCCCCGATGGCGCGGCGGCTTCAATATCGGCCGAGAAACGCGCTTCGTAGATCGATTCGGGCTCGGCGGTGCCGACGGAAAGACGCGGGGTCAGATCGACCCTGGCGGCGAAGGATTTGACGGTCGCCAGCGGGAGAGGCGATGCCGGCCGGGTCGCAGGTGAATCGACTTGATAATTCTGTTGCCCCATCGACGCGGCCGCCTGATGCACCGAGAGGCGCGCCGCCTCGCTGCTCTTGCGAGCCCGGCTCAGGGCCGGCAGCAGAAGGCTGATCAGCAGCACCAGCACCCCGATCACAACGAGCAGTTCGATCAGAGTGAACGCGCGATTTCGCTCCGGTCGCATGGCGGCCTCCTGTGGCGTTGGGGGATGTCTGAGAATGGTTCGGTGTGTCCACCGGGCCTGAGTTGTTGGACGGTGACGCTGCGGAAAGGTTCTCGCCTTCCGACCATCACCGCCGCTCATCGCATCTTCTTCATCTCAAACGCCTCCCCCGCCAGCGCCCGTTTCACATACACGCCCCAATATTCCGTCGGCGTGTAGTTCCAGTCGGCCAGAACCTTGGGCCCGGCCTTGGGATGGAAGGCCCATGCCGTCCAGTTCAACTTGTTCTTCTGGATCAGCCCCAGCACATCGGGCGCGAAGACGGCCGGGTCTTCGTGGCGCTCGGCGGGGATGAAGGGCATGCGGTCTTTATCCGCGCCGACTTCCCCCACGAAAATCGGGTATTTCGCGGCCGCATCCAGCACTTTTTTCTGCCAGTTCCCCTTCCATTCGTAGATATGGCTGGAGTACATGATGCCGTTGCCCTCGGGGTCCTTCAACGCGAAATCGCCCGCCACGCCCGACAGGTCATAGCCCCAGTCCAGCCCGCCGGCGATGACGATGTTCTTCGCGCCGGCCTTGCGCACCGCATCGACCAGCGCCTGCATCCCCACCGATTTGAACTTCTTGAGTTTCTCCTTGTTCTCGGCCGGGGCATCGGTCTTGGGCTTGTCGGTGACCTCGCCGCCATCGCGCCAGATTTCCCAGGAGATGCCGTGCGGCTCGTTGAAGAGATCGAACAAAACGGCCGGATGATTGCGGTAGCGCAGCGCGGCATCCTTCCAGAACTCGACGTGCTCGGTCGTCGGGGCGCGGAAGCGGTGCAGGTCCAGGATCAAGTACGCCCCGCGCGACCCGGCCGCGCCAACCGCCTGATCCACCAGCTTTCGATACGATTCGCCGCCATCTTTCTGCGCCCCGGCCCGGCCAAACCAATACTGCTCGTTGACCGGCAGGCGGATGGCGTTGGCCTTCCACTGATCGATGCCGACTTCAATCGATTTAAGAACCTTCTCGCCGCCCACCGACCATTCCAGACTTGGCACCGCCAGGCCCTGCAGCCAGACCATCTTCCCCTGCGCCGTCTGCAACTGATTGCCCGCCACATGCAATTCAGGCGGGAGGCTGGCCGGGTTATCGACCGGCATCGGCGCGATGGTGGCCGGCGTTTTCTCCACGCTCACCAGTTTCAGATCGTCGAAATCGATCGATCCGCTGGCCACGTTGAAGAGCGTCAGCATCATTTCCAGCGACTTGGCCCCTTCGGGCACTTCGATCTTCTGCGACTTGTCGACCCATCCCTTGGAAGTTCCCTTGAAGGTCGGCGCTTTCGGGCCGGGCTTGAGCGTCTCGCCGGCCGCGGCCTTGAAATTCATCATGATCCGGCCATCGAACCACGACTGCGTCCCCACCTTGATATCCGCATGCCGCGCCCGGAAGCTCAGTTCCAGCGCCTTGTACTCCGGCTTGATCTCGATCGCCCGGAACACCATCACCATCTGCCCCGGCTTCTCGCTCTTGAGCCGCACGAAATGGTTCCCCTCCTCCACTTCCCATGTCGCCCCCTGCGGATGCGCCCAGAAATCCGGCCAACCCGCGCCCTTCGTATCGGCCTCGAAATTGCCGTTGGGCAGAAGGTTGCCCGACTCCTCCTTCGCAGGCTCGGCAATCGCCGCGCCGGCGAGCATCAGGAACGTCATCAACAGAAACGGTTTCATAAAAACACCTCGTACAACAACCGACGAATCGCCCCTCGACGCCCAACCATCATCCCAACCATCGGCAGGACCGTCATCCCGAGGACCGTCATCCCGAGGACCGTCATCCTCAGTACCGTCATCCCGAGGACCGTCATCCTCAGGACCGTCATCCCGAGGACCGTCATCCTGAGGGAGTATAGACGACCGAAGGATCTGCGTGATGAACCAAGGCCCGTCCGCTACTCAATCGGTCCGTAAAGGTTCGGCCAGATGCTTCGCAAGCTCAGCATGACAATCAAACTCGCAACTAACAACTAACAACTGACAACGTAATTGTTTACCGCCTCTCCCGCACCTTTTCCATCGGGCGGCGTAGATACTCCTGGCATGGAGGCCGATCCCACCCATTTCCCGTCGCCCATTTGTCCTGGTTGTGCCCGGCGTGATCGCCGGATCGCCGAATTAG